>CAJTGE010000001.1 GCA_910575795.1 Clostridiaceae bacterium
ACAGAATGGAGAATTATTATGCAGAGTATAATACGACACAATCACAGCGAAATGAATGAATTCAGCGGTTTACTCCGCATAATAATTTACTCCGCATTAGACTGTTTATGTGGATAACCACATAAACAGTCAATTAAAATATAATCGTAACTCTCCCGGACAATCTCTATGTATGACCGGAGTACCGTTTCCCGGCTCATCACATTCACAAGGGAAACCTCCAGACCGGAAAGCTCAATGTTCCCCGGCATTAAGTCTATCCCTTCCTCATGGTGGAGGATACCTTCCCCCGGCTCTACTTCCCCGTCATTGATTAAGTTCCCCATAATGGTTGCAAGCGTGATTTCCAAACTGTCCGGCTCTGTAAAGCCTAAACTTGCGGTCAGACTGCCCTGTGCGTCCGCATCAATCAGAAGCACTTTCTTTCCCTGTTTTGCCAGCCCGATTCCTAAATTGCTTGTGGTGGTGGTCTTGCCCACACCGCCTTTCTGGTTTGCGATTGCGATTATTTTACACATGATGATTCTCCTTTGCTTCTACTAATTTTCTTTTACGTTGCTTTTCCTGACTTCCACATAAGCCCTGTAATATTTCTTTGTCCCTTTGTTTGGGAACATATCGGAAAACTCCGTCACCTCGATTTTCGGGTTACGCTGTAAAATCTTCCCGAACCACTTAATATCGTTCTTCGTTCCCATAAGCCTGACTTTTAACATCAATCCCGTCCTCCAAGCATGGCGTACAACTTGTGGTTATATGTTACATATTCCGGATAACGAATTTGTACCGCCTGCCAAAAATAAGGCGCATAGGCACAGCAGAACAGTTCTTCCACTGTGTACCGTCTGCACTCGTCCATCTGTTCCTCCGCATCATCATAGTCAAAGACACTTGGCGTACCATTGCAGTAAAGGTTATACGCCATCCTGACTACTTTTAAGCTCCCACTGGTCTGCCATCCTTCATGCAGACACTCCGTTTTTACACAGCCTGTCTTAAAGTTATAAATGCTGTTGATATTCCTTCTTGTGTCATCGCTGATACCAAGACAATATACAAGTGCCTTGTGGTATACGTCCTGATACCTGACCTCTTTCAATTTCTCATAGTAGAATTTTTCATGTGCATCGCTGATAAAAATAATCGCTTTCTCTGCTCCTAACGCTGTACTACTCATGTTCATTTCCTCCATTTCCTATTTTGTTTTTGACCATAACAAAAGGACACTTCCCTAAAATTTTCTTTTAGAAAAATGTCCTTATCGTACAAAATATTAACTTGAACTGACACGAGTTTAATTTAAAATCATTTATTTTAACCCGTTAAGAGAGTTTATTTTGTCGTACTCTTGTCGTACCATACTGTCTTTAAGTCCGCAAACCCTTGATTTTACTGGTTTTCTTTGCCAAGCGTTTTCATTGTCGGGAAAAGTTTCCCAACTAATTTACATGCCGTCATAACGATTCAAATCCTTTCATTTCTTTACTTTCCCATTCTTCACAGTGCTTCGTATCACATCAGGGAAAAAAGAAAATCGTTGTCAAATTGTTGTCTTCGCAGAAAGTTTGTTGTCAGCTTACTCACACTGAGAACCCTTCCTAAAAGATGTCCAATTTGGATAAGTTTTCAAAAGATTCCTTTTTCTTTTGATCTGTAGCTTCGGCATAGATATCCATCGTAGTTTCGATATTCCGATGGCCCATAATTGCCTGAATTACTTTTAAGTTTGTTTCATGTTCGCAGAGTCTTGTACAAAAGGTATGCCTCAAGTGATGACAGGAGAAATCTGGAAGAATAATTGGCTCTCTCCGCTCGCGCTTGGCATTGATGACCTCTTCCGCATTGTACCCGCTGATAATCCGTTTGATAGTACGATTCACCGCCTGCGGATTTAAAACAGAACCAAAACGATTGATAAATACAAAACCCGTCATTCCATCGATCTCGGTTTCATTGAATCCCGTTTCTTCCTGCTCCTCATGCTCCATGTGGAAGGCGTCACATACAATATCAAGCATCGGAATCGTTCTGATACCTGCATCTGTCTTTGGCTTCGATATTCGCAGAACAGACTTTCTTGATTTTCCAACCGGGTAATAAACCAGACTGTGATTGATGCTAAGAATCTGATTATCAAAATCAAGATCTTCCCAGCGGAGACCAAGTGCTTCTCCAATTCGGCATCCAGTTCCAAGTAAAACCGTAAACAACGGCCACCAATGATAATACACCGGATGATTGGATATATACTCCAGAAATACTCTCTGTTGCTCAATCGTTAAAGCATGTCTCACACCTCTTGACTTATCCGCCTTCTTGCTAACTTCCTTCATAATTCCGTCTGACGGATTTTTCCGAATAATTTCATCTCGAACCGCCAATTGGAACGTCGGATGCAGCAAGGTGTGAATCGAATCCAGTGTCCCTAACGATAACTCTTCCTCTTTAAGTAAATAGCAATAAAACTGGAGTACATCTGAATACTTAATGTCTGCGATTTTTTTCTTTCCGAATGTATGTCTGACAAAACGATCATACATATAATCGTAATTACTACGGGTGGTCGCCCGCAAATCATACTTCGTAGAGATATACCGATCATAGGTATCATTTATGGATGCTTTCCCTGCAACATACAGATCCAGTCCATCCAATTGATCCTTCATCAGCTGCTTTTCTTTTTCTCGAAGCGTTGCCAAATCCTGCGCATATATGGACCTACGCCTGCCCAACGGATCAGTATAGGTGTACATATACCGCTTATCTGATGCCCTCTGTACTTCTCCTTTCCTGAGTGCTCTTCCCCGCTCATCTTTTCGTGTCTTTGCCATGTCTGTAACCTCCTTCATAAAATGAAGAAGGGACTCACAGCACTTACTTTCGCTTGGACAAATACTCTTCCAAACTTCGCAGGGCAACCTCTGTCATTGTAATCTTGTGTTCAGCAGCATACCTGGTCAACTCAGCATGGGTTTTTTCTGATAATCGAACCGTAATGGACTTACGCTTTGCATTGTCCTCCTTTGGTCTACCCATTTTTGTCATACCGCTACCTCCACATGTCTTCATTATACTTATCGTAAGACAGAAAGTCAAGTCCCCAAGTGCTTAAAGTCCCTCTATATAAAAAAGCCATAATGTCTCACCTACTTTAATACTCTCGGAATGACTCCAAAAATTTTTCAAAAATTTCGCAATTCACTAAAGCAATGCCATCAATCTTATAAACAGCTTTTGCTTCCTTTGCGAGTTCTTGAAACTTTGTCAGCCCAAGGCTGTACTTCTCTGCTCCTTCTTTGTAGCGCACAAACTTTTTTGCATACTGCTTTGTTTGCTCTACGTCTTTCCTTTTATAGCCCATAATCAGCCTCCTTACTATTAAAATCAAAATAAATGCCCCCTTCTCCGCCTGTGGCTGTCAGGTCCATAGAAATTTCATCTCCCCGCCTGCATTATGGCCGGGCTGCGAATTACAGAAGTATCATTATCCCCGGCCGGATCATTGCGTTATATGGGTGCCGCCCATATATCAGTGCTCCTGGTTTTGCTCGCCACACAAACGGATAGCCGCTTCTCGGTTCGGGAACGTAGAGTTGGAAGCTATGAAATTGTCAAGGTACCATGGCATGGGGATGCCTTTACCTATAAAAAGCCTCATCATCTCTCAAATCTCGAACAGAATTCAAAAAAAATGAAAACGGTCTCAGAAAAATCTGAGACCGCCTTCGTCTAAAAGACAAACTTTGAAATATTGAGCGCAATATGTATCAAAATATACTGTCTTAAATCTTCATCTATTTGCCCGTCAACCTTACTGTGCTTATCAATTAATGGTGCATACAGTAGAAATAGTTGCTCTAACGCCTCATGACTGCCGGAAACTGCCGCCTGAAGCATCTTTTCAAATTCCATGTGATTCATAGTTTATCACCGTCCTTTGTCAATGCTATGCGCAGCTTCTTCAATGCCTGATAGCGCTGGTCGTAAACATGCTGCGGAGAACAGTTCAATATCCGTGCAATTTCCTCCGGTTTTCTCTCTTCCACAAACAGCATTGTCAGTATCTCCTGCCGCTTTATCGGCAATTTTGCAAATGCCTCTGCCAACCGTTCCTCTTCAAAGTCAAAAGCGGATTTTGGATTCGCATAATATGCAGCTTTTTCAGAAACAGCTAAAGCGCTCTCTGGCAATTCCTCAATTGAAACTATATTTACCTTGGGTTTTTCCCGTTCCAAATATTTGAGTCTGGCGCGGTAAACTGTTGTTTCCAGCCATGCTGTGAATCTGGCCCGTAGCTCGTCATGTTCAGACTTTTGCTGATGGTTCATATCTGTACCTCCTTACGGGGCACACCACCAGGGCAAAAGTCAAGACACGCCGTAGTGGCGTGCCTTAATTTTCAACTTGTTACCTTTTTACAGTTGTCAATGGCTTAATCCATATGGGATCACCTCCTTATTTTCAGATAACAAAAAACGACCATACTACATTTTCATGTAGCATAGCCGTTCTATAAAGCGTAAACTTTTTCTGTTTTGTTATATGCTCATCATTCATCCGTATGACTGAACTTTTCAATGGTATTTAAAAATTCAGCCAGACCTTCGCAAGCGTATACACGCTGCTTTACCGGATACTTCTCGATGCGCTCTGCAATCTCTCGCAAATAGACCTTCTCAGGTTCTGTATAATACTCCCTGAGCAATTGATCTACCGTTACAGAAAGAGCATTTGCAATACGTACAATCATATCCAGGCTTGGAATTCCTCTCGCATTTTCAATCTGGCCGATATGACTGTTACCACAATCACAAAGCTCCGCCAAATCTTCCTGGCGCATTCCGCGCATTTGTCGGTACTTCCTAATATTCTTACCTAAAATAACATAGTCCATGGTTCTACATTCTCCTTACATTTTTATTTTATACAATCTGGCAATGGAATTGAAGAACTCAACATTCCAATACACGCACTATAAGTGGAATACAAACTTTTTCACATGGACTTTTCTATTATTAAGTGTGTTAAATAACCATCATTATCCTATCGGATGCACTGTAGTTTTATGAAAACACATCCAGATTATCCAACATCTGTGCAATGTCTGCCTCCAGAGTATCTGTCCCATTTCCCTCTGAAAATGCGATTAAGGATTCGTCCTGATGAACTGTTGCAAGTCTCTCCTCAACAATGCGCCGTATGATTTCTTCAATTCCATCCCGATTATAGCCAGACGTCAGCTTGACCTCTATTTTACAATGTGTATCCTGCAAATCCGGGTTAGAATTAAGATAATCGTTAAGGGCTGCAACAACAACTGCACTTTTTTTGTTTCCCAGCCTTTCAAGCAACTCTCCAGCCTTTACTTGTTCCTCTGAATCTGCGCCAAATTGAAGCGAAAAGCGATATTTTCCATCCTTTTTCATTATACATCCCTCCGTCCCTTATCCAAGCGGACGAAGTGAAAGCGTTTTCCTGCCCAGCATTTCATACCCCAGTGCGTTCGCATTCGGAGATTCAACAAAGTCTGCCTTTGCTACCAAAGGCGAGCTCATCAGGAAATGTTTTAAAAGAATACTTCCCCCGCCGATAAAAACTGCAGGATTGGAACGCAGATCCACTTGCAATTCTCTAAGCTGATTCAGAATATCCTGTGCATGTAACTTCGTTGCTTCACAAATTGTCTCTTTGACATCCTCCGGCAGAATGGTATTCTCGGACTGGAGAACTGCACTAATATGCTCATCTTCGATACGCATATCATGAAGTGCACCAACTTTTCGTATGATTTCGTTGTTCATAGTAATAATGCCAGTTTCCAGACTTCGGCAAAACTGCAGATCTGGTTTTCCATTCTTCAAGAGCAGCACATCTGTGGTATAGCCGCCAATGTCAACGACAAACATACGAACAGTATGGACAACCAAACTACTCTGGGGAATAACAGCGGCATATGCCTGAGGGAACACCATGACACGGTCTATCTTAATACTGTATGGCTTATCACCATAAACAAATTTGATAATTCCATCTCTTTTGAAATAACGAGCGAATTTATCTTTTAAAACCCCAAAATGCTCCGGCGGCAGACCAACAGCCAGCTGAATCTGCTCTACCGGCGTATATTGCCCTCTGTTCTCCAGTTCTTTGGCGATTGCGAATAATGTCAGGATGAAATAACGGTCATCCTGTGTTTTGTCTCTCATATAACTTAGGCGGCGTCCGCTCAGGGTCCAGTATTTTCCTCCATACTCCAGAATCTCATCCGTCATAGGCGACTTAACCGTATGCTCTGAAAGCCCTGAAATAAAAGAGTGGTTTGTGGTCTTTATGGCGTAATTGCCATGGTCGATTGCGATTAACATATGTATACCTCCTGCAAAGTTCATTCTTATACTTATCATTACACGATTTGCTATGCGTATTTACAACTTTTATACGCATTTGATTAAAAAAAGCACACGAAAAAGGGTGAAGCATTTTGCTCCACCCCAGTTCTTAACGTTTCTTTTGAAAACAATATTCCCAGATGTAGTCATCCAGCCCTTTATAGCGTGGATCCCACAGGTAAGTACCAAACCGGAATCCCATATTGCCAAGAAGACTGAGAAGATTGTTGTAACCGTTTTGTACATGGTAGTTGGTCGCAAAATCCATATCAAAAGCAGTCTTAATCTCTGCAACCCCTTCTGCACGTAAATCGCTAAGGGTTGTTTCAAGCTGTGTCAGAGAATTAACACCAGGAACCGCCAGCACTGTCAGACCAGTCAGTGCATGAATCACGTCAGCTTTCATAGGACCTTCTGTCAGCACCAGCATAGGCCTAACCGGGCCTGCAAGATGTGTCCATCCTTCTGCAGGGCAACCATCCGGCCGCTCTGTACTGGATACCCAGCGAAATTTTCTCTTTTTCACCTTATCTCTGCGTATCTGAAGCCCCTGAATTCTTCCTTTCTGGTCTCTCATTGGAATTAAGATACCGCGTTCTTCATGGATGAAAGTCCATGTACCGCTTTCATTCCTGTAAAAACCAGGAACCCCAGCTAAGTACATCCCTTCGGACTGAAGTTTGCCGGCAATCGCTGTCATACCGACCACAGGTGTTGTCCTGTATCCAAGCCGAATAATGTCATCCTCCATCAACCCTCTGCCAAGCAGGTTCTCTTTATGGTCTGCCGCCAGCGTCAGCTTATTGAGCAGCGCACTGTATGTGGCATGACGGGTATCAACATCCGTTATTGGGCATTCAGGCTTTGCCTGCGGCTGTATCCTCTTTTTGGGTTTAGGCCGGTTATCAGGCATTCCCAGTTTCTCCACCAGAGCTTTTCGCACTTTGTCACGCGGAACCCCGGTATATAAGGAGTACAGATCAAATATACCACCAGATATTCCGCACCGCGGGCAGCGATACACTTCTTTTTTCAAATTGATGTTCAAATGCTTTTTCCGTGGGCTTTCATCACAGCATGGGCACTGCACATAATAGGAGCTTCTTCCAGACGGCGGCATCGGGATTCCCAGCAACGAAACAACATCGCTCATATGAAATATTTCCATGCTGCCTCCTTTCCTTTTTCAAACTTTCGGGGAACAGCACGCTGTCCCCTGCCTCTTCTCATTGCTGTTTTCCTTATAACCCACAGTTTTCCTTAAACGATGCAACCCCTGAAGGATCGTATTCCGCCAGCATTTCCAGATCGAATGCCACCGCCGCATATCTGCCATATCCGGATTTCACGGTGTAAGGCAGCACTTTTCCCAGTTTGTTCTCCCTGATAAACCTTAACAGGTCTTTGCTGATATCTCCGTTAATGAATGCTTCGTTATCCTCCAGATTATAGGCTGGTAGGTTGACCGTCATATCTGCAAAGGGTTCCGGACCATCTTCTCCGTAATTGATCATACCGATGTGCAGCCGCCCGCCATAAGCATATTGGTTGACATGCAACGAGACCATTTCATCTCCAAACTCCCATTTGAAACGAAGCTTTTTCGTTTTTTCACACATTTTTTGTCCTCCTTTTCGTCTTGTCCCTAGCCAGGGGATGACCGCGTTAATCCCCTGGTCTTTAGCGCCTGTTATGCAATTGTCTGTTGAAGGGAAAATTCACAAATCAGCTTCGCGGCAGCTTTAATTTCCTCGCCGCCAGTGAATTTCGTTGCTACCCATTTAATTGCACCAGGATCCAGCGATAATACCTCGCCAAGCGTTTTCCCGCTGAATTTTGAGATTGGGCAAGGCACATTCATTGCCTGTGCCAGCTTTTCTTCTGGAGTCAGTTCCTTTTGCACCGGTTCATTTACAGTGTATTCCTCTTGTGCCGGTTCCGGTTTTGGTTCTGACACCTCGTGTTTTTCTGCAGATTCTGTTTGAGGTTGAGCGGCGGAGATTCCCAGCTCATCCACAGCTGAAGGCTCAAAATCTTCACCTGCCATAGAAAACTGAAGTCCAAAACCTGCATTTCGGAGAGCAATTCCGACAGCAGCTGTCTGGGCCCATTCCCGTGGTGAAACCGAAGGTTTCTCCTCACAATATCCTCTGGATGCCGTCGCTTCTGCCAGATAATAGTCCGTTGCATCCTTATAGTTTGGATACACGCGGGCAGTTGCCACAAAGCAATCCTTTGCAGAATTCACCTGTACCGCAATGCGTCCTTCCGGATATTTCAGACGGAACCACGCCATCTGAATCATGACCGGGAGGCGCTTGCGCACCTCTCCGGTTCCCAGATCTGTATAATCCACAGCAAACGGCGTAGGATCAAATCCATCCACCTGATGAATAGTTTCGATTTTGGCGAGCATTGCCGCCTTCTCATTCGAGTTATTCTGACTCATTATTGTAGCCTCCTTATAAATTGATATATGTGTTCCGATACTGCATCCAAACCGGCAGAATCGTATGAACATATTGACTAATACTTGTTTTGTACTGCTCCTGTGTCCCTGCCTTAAAGCTGGAAAACCGCTTTCTGCCGTCCTGTACAACATGCTCAAAAGAACTGAGTGCTGTTTCACGACGCTTCTGGCCTTCTGCATCGGCTTTTAATCCGAATCGTCTTTCATTTAAGGTAAAACGTACATACGCATCTACCATTTGAAAGTGATAGCCCATGACCTTTGTATCCATTGTGATTGGCGCGGACTTACAAAAAGACTGAAATGTTTCCAAGACGCAAATGCGGTAATTCAGTTCCTGCATAATCAGCAAATCTTCCGGCGGAAGACTGTTCTCGGCAATCTGGGACCTGATAGTATTCTGTTTCTCAAAATATTGATCTAATATTGTAGCCATAGCTGCTCCTTTCTTCAAGCGCCTGCAGCCGCTTAGCGAGGCAGGTGCCGCGTTTTTCTGTGTCAATTCTTTTGATTGAAATACAAAGCGCCCTTTTTTCCCCGACAATGGTTACACGCTCTTTTCCTCGTGTAATTGCCGTATAGATAAGAGGCCTTGTCAGCATGATGGAATGGGCGCACTGCAGATTGATGATGACGGACTGGTACTCCGATCCCTGTGATTTATGGATAGTAGAGGCATAACCTAAATCCAACATATCCAATTTACTGGCATCGTACTCTTTCATGCGCCCGTCACCAAAGTCCACATGAATTGTAGTATCATCGCCAATGCGAATAATTTTTCTGACATACCCAACATCACCGTTATTGACATCATCATGGTTTTTGATCTGCATGACCTTGTCCCCACACCGAAATTTCCGGTTTCCGAAAACAACTTCCGGTTTCTGCGTATCCGGCGGGTTCACCTTCTCACGCAAGCGCTCATTCAGTGCATTGACTCCGGTTTCCGTCTTCTGCCGGTATGGCGTAAGCAGTGCCACATTATCGACCCCGTATTTCTCAGTTTCCTGCAGATAAAGATCGACAATGAGTTCAGCAGAATCAGACAGCCTGGGAGAATTGATAAACTGAAAGTCATTCCCATACTCCAGACCCACATTCCCATGGCGGATTAACTTCGCATTTGTCGCAATGCGGCTTCCCGCATTCTGGCGAAATACCTTGTCCAACCGCACAACTGGAATACATCCGCTGGCAATCATCTCACTGAGCACTGCGCCAGGTCCCACTGAAGGCAGCTGATCTGCATCGCCAATCAGCACCATCTGGGCGCCAAACTTCACTGCATCAAACAGATATTCAGCCAGATAAACATCCAGCATGGAAATCTCATCTACCACAATCAGATCTGCAGTAAGCGCTTCGGGTTCATCATAGTCTCCGTCCTCATCCGCCATCAGCCCAAGGGCTTTATGAACAGTTGAGGCCGAAACACCAGTTGCCTGCTCCATCCTCCTTGCTGCCCTACCCGTAGGGGCACAACAGCAGATTTCATTTTGGGGATTGTTTTTTTGATAAATATCTAAAATGGCACGTTGTATCAAAGTCTTTCCTGTTCCAGGTCCACCAGTGATAATGGAAAGTCCCTGCGTCAGAGCCATCTTTACCGCTTCGCGCTGCTCCAGTGCAAACTTCATTTTCAGCTTCTGCTCCTCTGCATCTATGGCGGCATCCAAATCCCCATAGCTGTGCATCTTCCGGTACTTCATTTGCTGATGAATGTCGGAGGCAAGCTGTTCTTCCACATGTGCGGTCTTTGCCCTATACACATTGCCCTGGTACGACACCAACTGTCCGCCGAAAACCAGCCTGGCGGCACGGTTCGCCACCATTTCTGCTGTTAACGCAGGCGTATCCAGAATTTTTAGGCAGGCTTTCACAAACTCATGTTTCTCCATGCAGAGATGACCTTTGCTTTCCGCATCCGCCAGCGTATACAGAAGTCCTTCATCCACACGCTCTGTCGATAGCTGGTCAAACCCCATGCTCATAGCGATATGGTCTGCCGTCTTAAAACCGATCCCGGCCATATCGCAGAGTTGGTAAGGATGTTTTTTGACAATATCCATCGTCTTATCCCCATACTCTTTATACAGGCGCACCGCTCGATTGGGCGTAATGCCGTGCGGTGACAAAAACGCCACCACATCCCGTGCACCACGATTGACCAGATAAGAATCACAAATTTTTTTCAGTTTTATCTCACTGATACCTGGTATGGCAAGGAGCTTTTCCGGCTCTTTATCCAATACCTCCAGAGACTGTTGACCGAAAACTTCGTAAATTTTCTCCGCTATCTTGGAACCGATCCCTTTAATCTGCCCGGAAGAAAGGTATGCAATAATGCCTTCCTTCGTCGGTACTATCACTTCGTTATAGCTCTCTACTTCAAATTGAAGGCCAAATTTGGAATTTTTACTCCAATGTCCACGCATGTCGTAACGCAGGCTGCTCGAAACAGGCAGGCAATATCCTACTGCTTTCACTTGCGTAATCAGATTACCTGTGCTATCTTTAATCGTTTCGCATGGGTGGTAGAGCGCAATCATATAACCACTATCATCAACAGTCGCAATGCTTGGCGGATATATGAGTTTTTTAAATTCACATAACAAAATTTTTACTCCTTTCTGAGTCGTGTTTTAGATACAAAAAACTCCCGAATCGTATTCAAAAATACAATGGGAGTTTTTTATAAAGCTGCAGTCAGTTGTTTTTTCATCAGAATATCCCCGCCTTTTCAAGATATGCCATGGGAGAAGAACAACCCATCAGAACATTTTCTCGATCAAGATGGACGCTGTGTTTATCATAGCCCTGCTTTGTCAAATTTTTCTGCACTTCCAGATATATGCTTTCCTCAAAGGTCATCATAGGCATCTTGAGGTATGCCGCATGAGCAATTTCCCCACTCATCCCACTGCTGATCCGATTCCCGCATATAAGCAAAACATCACTTTCTTCCAACAGCTCCAATCCAAATTGAAGGGCGATGGATCTGTCCGCCGGCACTTTGTCGCATAAAAGCATCGGAAGATACGCATGAGGCGCACTTGCATTCATACCCATTTTTTTCATGGCATAATACATATATGCTCTTGCTATTTTTATATTTTCTACCATCTCCTCATCCGTAACTGCGCTAAGAGGCGAGCAGATATACGCCCGTTTTTTACACCTGTCGTTTTTCAGAAACTGATAAAGCAATTCCTGTTCCCAATAATCATGATAAATATTTTCCATTATAGTCTCCTTCCTAAATTGGCTGAACCGACACCTTTACCTTGCGGCTTTCCGAGGCTTTCAGAACATCGGTATAGATTGCCGGGTATTTTTCCTTTAAGGCTTTGGAATCGGGCCTGCGAGTTGTTTTGGTTACAAAATCAATCAGAAGCTTATCGCTGCTCGTCTCTAAGACGCCATGCTCATGCTCCTTCATGACTTCGGCAATTCGCACGCTATGTGCTTCAATCTCCTTTTCATATGTTTTGATTTCTTTATTGCATTCAGAGATTTTTCCCTGAAGCATTGCGATTCTGCGCAAAGGCGATTCGTACTTACGTGAAAACTCTATTGTCGGAAGCCCGGCCTGACTCGTACCATAAATCCTTGCCAGTGACTCCAAAGCAAGTTTTGGGGCAACATCCGCCATGGTCGGCGGTTTGTCATTTTCCAAGCTCCAGATCCATTCGTCCAAACGTTCAAAAATCATATCCTCTTTCGCCTTATCACGAATAATCTCTGGCATTGCCAGATCATTGTCCGGATTGTTTCCCCAAACTGCGGAAAAGGCGCCGATATTTACATCCGCTACTGCAAGATAAAACCTCAGCTGCAGTTCATAGTAGAGCGGAATTGCTCCATCTGCCCATTCAGCCGCTTTATGATACGTGCAGCTTTTACACTCCAAAATTCCCGGCTCGCTATCGGATGCCCGTATAAAGCGCCGGTCAAAATTGGCGAGAGCGTAAGGATGATCTGCGTGCTGATACAGATTAGTATCTTCAATAACGGTGTTGCCTGTCTTTGCACCATACCAATAGGCAGCAATCGGCTCTAAAAGATGCCCCATCTGCAATTGGTTGGCATTGTTTTTTTTAGCAGGCTTCATTTGCCCTTTTTTGATTTTCCACAGCTCCAGTGGAGTCGTCCATGGTGATACGCCAAAAATGGCTGCTACATCACTTCCTCCCACAGTATAGGGAATATTTCCTTTCGGACCATGCATACGGCATTCCAGCCATCTGTCATTGGTCATACCGGCGGTGTCGCAAAGAATAATCGGTTTTGCCATCAGTAACTCACCGCCTTTGCAAGGTCATAATCGCTCCATCTGAGTGAGAGCGCACGGGCCATATTTTCTTCTATGACCAACATCTTGCTTTCCGGCGTGTTCTCCGTCCTCAAAATAAACGGGATCTCCTGCATGGCAAGAAATACGTCGTGGGCTGTCGCCGGACCACCTCCGTATGCCATCTCGTACATAGCTATGGCTTCAACTGCAGCCTTTTTTGGCAGACTCAGTTTTTTGCAAACCCTGGTCATTGCGTTTATCGGATAATCCAGATGAACCTCCAGCAGTTTTTGTAATTTGGCAATACTATCCCCAAACTGGGCAAAGAGCTGATCCAACGCCGCATCAAAATCGGAAACCTTAGACTGATGCCTGTGGTCAACTGCAATACACCCCCCGATATGGATGGAGCGCTTTCCGCTCACCAAAAGAGCAGAGACCTTTGCCGAAGCCATACCGGTATCCGAACTCATAAAACGAACACCCGGAGTCAGTTTGGAGGCCATCGCTGATTTCCCTTGAGAATCCAGCAGCTTTGTATACACCTCCAGTAAATCCTCTTTCTGATCCGGCATCGTCCATGATGCGCTTACCATGGCATGATCGCAGTATCCAGACTCGAATACATTTCCGTTGAATTGTGCATCCAACTTTCCCTTCAGTGCAACAAGAAGTTCATCGACTGGCAACACTGAATAATCAACCGCATCTCCAGAATGAACTGCTGCCACCTTCTCATCACGAATGAGAAGAAGCGCTTCTGACGAATAAAGTTCCATGCAGGCATTTAATACCTCTGCCAGAGCCTCACGACTGAGCTTAGGCAGCGCTGTGCCTCCGATTTTTGCCCGGTCAAGCAGACTTTTGTAGGCCGTCATGCGCATGGGGAAGAGTTCCCCATCAACACGCATGGCCAGACCGAGATTGTTTGCTGTGTCATCCACAGCGTCCTGTGTGGTTCCTGACGCAAATGCCGGCAGATCAGTGCTCAGAGCAGAGCCTTTGCCCAGCGGCTGAATTTCAAGGTCACTGACCCTGGCTTTCACCCAGCGGCTGTTCTTGGACTGCTCCTTGTGATAATCCAGCATAAGTGGATAGGAACTGAATGTGGTGTAGAAACCATCCTGACATTGTTTTTGCATATTTCATGCTCCTTTCTTTTCTGGCGGGATTGCCGCCTTGATATATAACAAAAGCCAGCAATCCCGAAAGACTGCTGGCTTATGCCCAAATGAATTGGCCGGAAAACAAAAAAAGTGCCATCTGCAAAATTGCAAATGACACTTTGATAAACTCTGTTAAACTGTGTTTAGCCGTAGCCAAACTTGATACTGATGTAAATATTATAACAGATTTATTTGCAATAGTCAATCCACCAGGAGAAAAGAGCATTCATACCGCAAATGTTTATTCCTCCGAGCGCTTATTTCTGTAAGTTCGGTTAATCTGAAACATACACATAAAAACAACACCAAACACGCTGCCGCCTATAAAATTAAGGATACCTATCAACCATCCCATACTATATACCTCCTTTGTGATATAAAAAAGAGATGCTGATAATCAACATCTCCGGGTTACAATATTCTTTTTATTTCAAACACTTTATGATTTGATAAATCAGAATTTGCTTTTTTATAATTTTTCTATTTCTTTCAATGTTTTTTGGATGTCTTTATAAACTAATGATTGCATACTGTCATCATAAATACCTATATTAGCTTTATGAAGTGCAGAAACAATGTCGTTTTTCAATTCTGGTTTATCCTTTGCAATAATCGGCAACAGCTTAATACATTGTCTTGCTGTAATAGGTTTAACATCTGTTATATGCTTTAAATAATTATCAATGATTTCATCAATTTTATAATCTTTATCCCATCTTGCATTATAGGCAATCAGTGTAAGCCCTCTTGTGCGGATATAAGAATTATCACTGTCAAGCATATCGCTTAATCTATCCATATAAAGATAAACACAATCTGTTTCAATACTTTCTTTTTGCAATTCCTGTAATGCTTTGTATGCAACATTATTATTTTTATCAAACAATAATTCAAATGTTTCTGCTATATTAAGTGACACAATATCCTCCTTCACAAACTCCGATTTCTACTATAAGTGCTTCAAAAAAAATCTAATCTTTTCTTACTTGATATCACAAATCAAGAATCTTTGCGATTTCGTCCACTGTATCGAGAACTTCATTGAATTTCAAATCTCCAATGTATTTGTTGTCCGCAGCATAGTTATCCCACAGAAGATATAACTGCGGCTCTTCACGGATATCCTTCAAAATATCTCTCCAGTCCCTGATATCATCAATCGAATCTCTTTTTTCCGCAGTATGAATAACTGCTGCCCTCAGAACATCCATCTGAACCACATCTTTACGGCTGCGGTAAAGAGTATGTAAATCATAAAAATCCCTTGCCCTTGTAGTTCCAATGTTTCTGCGGATAATCGTTTCATATTTTTCCGCAAGTACTGTCTCAAGCGTATATGCCATGACCGGAACCGTTTTCTCCTCAAACACAAACGGGAAATCATATCGAATGGCTGCAGGCGTAATAATATCTCCGGTAGTAATGTCTATCTTCATTGGACTGTCAATCTTCCCGTATTTTGCACGCAGATGAACCCGGAAATTATTGTACGTATCATCCTCGCGGATCGGTTCAATTTTCTGAAATTCAAAAGAAATTCCGTCTCCCACATCCATTGCGATAATCTCTTTGACTGCAGAAACGATCTCGCCCTCTTCCATCTGAATACCACGCACCGTTGTGTCCATATCCATAGTAGTACGTTCACCAATACCGATCATTGATGATATCAAAAGTCCGCCCTTCAAAATAAAATTGTCCCGAAAGGATGAGGCTGCCAAACGATCAATGATTCTTTCAAATAAAAACATCTGCAGCACTTCCTGTGCACGAAGATTTTTCTTCGCTGCCATGCTACGAATGGCTCCTTTTAGTTGTTCTGGTGTCTTCATTATAAAACCTCCATATATGTTCTTATCTTATCTTCAATTCCAAATATCTTGCCATATTTCAGCAGTTTTCGATTATTTGGATTTGTCTTAAAATAGTCCTTAATTGCCTGCGTAAAAAGCTGCAGCTCAATTTGATCCTTATCCCGGATCACATCGCAAATACAGCGCTCCCTGTTATACAGCTTTACCATCCCGCCTTGAGGGGATTTTGTTTCTGTTATTCCAAGATCGTAAACTTCCGTCTGCACATAATGGCAACGCAAATTCGGATTATCACGCCTTAACCTGCTGATGTTCGTTCCGCGAGGCAGCGTTATATCCAAGATGTTCGGCGTCTTGTCCGACATCCCCCAAAAGAACAGTGCGGTGCCATAGGAATATATTATCTTTGCGCTTTGTGCCTGAAGAAGCGCAAACTCATCAGTAAATTCATCGGTCAAAGTATATAACCCTTTTCGCACCGGATCTAATTTTCCCATATCAACATACTTTTTCAACATCGGTCTGCTGATTCCAGCCGCCTCAATATCAGAAGTCTTAACAAACCCATTACTTTTTTCTGCTATTGTTTGAATTTTAGTCCAAATCGTGTCCGTATCAATGCACCTCCTTGGCTCTATTTACATTCGCACTCCATATTATACACTATTGAAGTGCGAATGTAAATAGAACTCCCGGAGATTAGTATGTCCAAATTGAAAACAATTATGCAAAAAGAGATGCCGCCGAAACGACATCCCCAAGAAAAAATCAGAATCTACTCGTACTTTACTGTCTTAAACCCTCCGATTGAGGTGAACAGTTCGATAAAAGTTTCGTTAATATTCGCCATATAAAGATTCTCATACAGGAACCTTATTACTTCTGGATTTGATATTTCCATGACAGTACGCTCTTGTTTATTAATAAGAAAATATTGCTTGGTCTCACCATTGATAAAAAATTGTTGCTGAGTGCCCTCCCAGCGATCCAGCATATAATTGAACGAATTTATATCAGCATTTTTGCCCCAATCATATACCCAACATTCTTCACCATTTCTGATAATTTTTCTGTACGTGTCCGGATTATAATAAACAGACATATTTCGCCTCCTGCTCATAAGTATATTTGTATTATAGCAAAAAAGCCATCCTTCTTCTACATATAGTTAAAGCAACTGAGGGATGCCTACAAAAGACATCCCCCAGACGCAGATACTATGCTGCGCTTCTGTTCAACGACCACATTCCCCTGCCATCATGAAAGAAGTATGTAGGATTGATCTGAAGCGTTTGGCGGATTTTTTCTTTCCACCACTTATTTGCCTGTGCTTTTTTGTGCGGCTCTATTTTCTCATAGAGAAACGTGAGCGTCACCGGCTCGCTGCACTGTTCCAAAACGGCAGCAACCACATCACGCCATGTCGCCCCCGGCATATCCCGGATATCGACCTCCGCTTTTTTTGCCATGATAATCGGAACTAGAAGCGGTGAATCCTTTCGGACAATCATCACATATTCATGAAGAATCGGGATGAATTTTCCGCTATACTGTATCTGGTCTGAAAAGCAGTTATGCTGGGCCTTGATGATGATATTCTCCAAAGACCCCGGTTTGACGATTTCAGAAAGCATACTGTAAAGCGCGCCTCTTTTCTTAATGTCTCCCATTAAAACCGCCATCCTGCCACCTTTTTCAAGGGCAGAAAACTGCTTCATCATGGCATAATTCATTTTATCAACAAAGCTTTCCCAGTCCGGTATGCGCGACAGATCATACTGTCTCGGGTCATAGCCGTAGTTCTTTTGAACATCTGAGGCTTTATACATGACATCCGAAAACGTGACGATATCCCAATATGGAGGATGCCAGAAGATGAACTCCGGGCGCTCCGGGATCTCGCAGTTCATGATGTCAAAGCCGCTGTGCAGGTCATAGAGATGACTGCCAACGCCCAGCTTGTCCGCCGCCGCTTTGGTCGTCCCGCTGCCGCACATGTAGTCACAGATTTCTCCCGGGCGAAAGAACCCTAAAAGATCCTCAATCAGTCTGGGAGAGCAGTTCCCCCGATAACGGTTGTCGCCGCCTTCGCCACGCTCCGGATAGGAAACGATGCTGGTCAGCGGCCTTGTATCGCTTTTATAAGGCATAACGCCACCTCCTAACCTCCATTCTCAACAGACTGGTAATCTATTTCTATCGCCTCATCTGTCAAAATGGAAACATATTTTCGGAAAAGCCCTGCGACGGCCTCCTCCGTCATGAGCTGTCTGTGTTTTCCCATGTTCCAGGGATAGTCCGGCACATAGAGCAGATAATCCGTGCCGTCATGGCTGTCGCACGCCACAAGGTCAATGTCCTCTGCCTCAAGGATCACTTCTTTTAAGATGGTTGCTAGGCCAAGCATATAGTCCTGGTCGAACTCCAGATAATCCTCGTAGGCCGGCTCCGATATCTCACTCTCATCCAGCCATTCCTGTATTTTCTTTTGGTACTCCGGCGCCAGGGAAATCAGCTTCTGCAGGCGTTCCACAGACTCATCCGTAATATCGGAAACGCAGATTCCATAGCCGTAAGTATGCCATTCTGAGTAACTCATACTGCACCTCCTAACGGCACATCATCATGCCAGTTGTTTTTTGCACTACGAAACAACTCCACGAGTTGCCTCACAGTCATGTCAATATCGGAAACATTTTCGGTAGCCTCAAACCCATCTGCACTTAATTCAAACCAGCACTGGTCCACCTCCTCGTCAAACCTGTCAAAGCGTTTTTCAGGAAGCCCCACCTGCCGGGGAATGAAATATTCCCCACAGTCTAGACAGGATATGACTTCTGCGATTTGCGCTTCGCTTATCTCACCAATAACCACACAGGAATTTGGCATCTTGTAGTTGTCGGCATCCCGATAGAGATAGTTGAGCCTTGTATTCATAGATCTTTACGCCTCCTCCTGCAGATACTCATTCACAAACTCATGTGCAACCTCGGAAACTGTCTCCCAATAGGCTTCCCAGTAGGAATCGTTTTTGCCCAGCTTGTTCTGGAGCCTTTCCGGGAAACGGGGATCCTGGACCATGCGGTTATATTGCTCATCGGTCAGCTGATCCAGCTCATCCCAGTCTGACACCTGCGATACAAAATCCTCAAGCTGGCAGGATGCCTGATAAAGCCATCCCATCTCCCTGACAAACCGGTTGGAAACGCAGAGCTGCTGCGAGACGATTGCGATATGGTAATGGCTCTCACAGTATTCGCCGTCAATGTAACATTCATAGAGGGAGTCCGTGGAATGCTCCTTGAACTTCTCATCATCCGCCCATTGCGGAATACAGCCGCTTTCCTGCTCCTCTTTCAGCTTCTGCACCAGTATGCGTTTCGCATCATTGAAGTCCGTATAGACCTCGGAAGAATTTCCCTGTTCGCCATCTACCGCCCAATCTTCAAAAAGAATATAAATCCTCGGATGCTGACGGCATTCTTTCAGATCATCAAGCGGCTCCACCATAGACGGAGCCATGATGACAAAATCCAGAATGATGTCGTCAATAGTCTTTTTCTGGCCATACAGTTCAGAAAAAACATCTTCCAGCTTTTTTACTTCATAGGGCAGTGCTGGAACTTCAAAAGAGCAGTATATATCCGGCGTTTCATTTTCCGTTTCCTTATCCTCTCCATCACGGATTTCCGTAATCGTTCCATACAGGCCCTCATACTCGCTTCCCGACGTTCCCACAATGGGAGCGCCGACAACATAGGTTGTGCCTTCATATTCAAATTCAGCACCGATTCGATTGATAATCATTTTAATACCTCCTTTATTCCGAAACTTTTATCGCAAACAGACAACGTGGATCATAGCGCATTTCGATAGCCGCATTCTTACAGGCTTCCTCTTCGTTCTCCGCTTTTATGACTGCAATAAACGGCGTCGGCTCCATATCGTGCCATCTTCCTTCGTTGTCTGTACCGCACATATCCAGATCCGCCAACTCATCATCTGTCAGACCAACAATATCAAACATTTGTGAATCACGAACCCATGACGAGTCCATCCAAACGACATATGTGTTCATCTGTGTCCTCCTTAAATGTGGTAGTCTACGGCAGCCAATACCGCATCCTCATCCATCTCATCAATGTGTCCGTCAATGCAACTGCGCCAGTCTACCGGAACATAGTTTCCGGATTCCGGATCCAACACGCTGTCTTCAATACTCAACCACTGGCCTGCATCCACAATGTCGTGTGAGCCTATCGGGTACTTCCAGCTGTTTGGAATTCCATACTCCTCAAGGTATTCCTCCAGCGCAGAGCCTTTTCGGTAAACGTATCTGCCCCAGTGCATAACTCCGTCCGGAACAATTTCTCCGTCAAAGTCGGAATCGGTCTTACCAGCCAAAAACATTCGTTCAAGCTTGTAAAAACGCTCTTTTGCTTTCTGATTTCTCCAATTCCGCATTTCCTCCCACGCAATATCCTTTTTTCTGGCTGCACATGCCCATAAGTATCCCTCCAGCGCCTCAGCTTTTTCGCCCGAATTGCACCAGCTTGTCTCACCAATGGAATACTCAAGGCAGCTGTCTTTTACCAGAAACATCTCTGGCCAGCGTCCACCAATGGAATACCAATCCCATATAGCATTTGGATTATAGTAATACCCATAGCCTTGATGCTTTTCGTCAAAAGAAAAGCCGCATCTTTCTTCCGCATATTCCTCAAAACTTTTATAAAGTTTCCTGCGGGGATAATTGGACAGAGCTATCATTCGTTTTGCTTTCTTAGTACGCTTTTCATGGTGAAGCGGTCCCGCATCCCTTTGAAATACTTTTCCGTCACGGATAATGAATCTGCCCCAGAGAGGATCGCCGTATTGCTCCACAATTGTACCTTGGGGAAGTTTGATACAGTCAACCGCACTCTTGTATTCTTCACGCAGTTTTTCTGTCCGGTCATCAAACTCCAGATATTCCGGATCCTCCATCGACGCGCAATAAGGATACATCAGTTCAGAAACGCCGCCATTTACTGCACGGGAAAATGATGACTGAAGGTTTTGAAACCTCCCAATCGTAAAGTCCAGCATAAAGTTCTTTGTTTCTATTTGTTTCTGAAGTTCTAATTCCTTCAGGGCCTCCACTATCTGTTTGTCCAGTTCCTTGTCTTCCCTTATCTCAGGAATTTCTAAAATTGCTAATGTTAAAAAGTGCATAATTACCTTCCTTTCTGGATAACAAGAGGGCAGCCGTAGAAATCCGGCTGCCCGTTGTGTTTTTTATAATTTGATGTCGTTATACCCTTATATGCCGCTTAACTACAGCGGTCAGTTTTGTGGGCAGTTGTTTTAAATCCGAGATATCCATGAATGAGTCTCCGTAGATTCTCTCAATGTTCTGCTTGTCATCTCCAATTGCCGCAGCTACAAATAAAATGCCTTTGCGCTGATATTCCTGTTTGATGCCGCGTAGATCCTCCTCAGCTGCAGAACCGCTATATCCACTGTCAGCAGGCTGCCCATCTGAAACCAGTATGAGGATTTTTACTGCTTCCGGCCGCTTAGACAGCTGTTCCGCTACAAAACGAAGCGCTGCTCCGTCACGGTTACTGCCTCTGGCCGCAATGTCCATCATACGGTATTTATCATCGTGGTCAAAGCCGTCAAATTCCGCATAGGAATACAGTGCCACCGTATTTCCAACATCGGTATAATCGGTGGAATGACCATAGACCATTACCGGAATGTCCAGGCTCTGACAGAAATCATACAGAATGATAGCCGAGGCTCTTGCATAAGTACAGCGGTCACAGGAACACATGGATCCTGACTCATCCAGAAGCAGACCGACTGCCAGTTCCGGAATTTCATTGGGCAGGTTATTTTTGTAAAACACCTTCCCATCGTTCCTGCACAATGCGTGCACATCCAGACGTCGGCCCATGATAAGACCGGTTAGCTTGCCGCCTCTTCGATTTTCCTTGAGCTGCTTCTGCAAACTCTTCTGCAGCTGGCGGGAAATATTGATCAAAGGCCCCGCAATAGCATTATACTGTTCTATAAGCTCCTCATCCACAGAGGCAATCCGGTTGATTCGGATAGGTACTCCTTCATGGATATTCCCATAGGAAATGTTCTGAGCGACATCATTCAGCTCCTGAATCCTTTCATTCTCCAGCTGCTCGCAGGCCGCCTTTTCCGCCATTTTATCCAGAAGGCGTTCAATATCAGCCGCCGCACGGTCGTAATGCTCCCGCTCGTAATCTTCGTTTTTTTCCACGGAACCACCAACAGGTTCTGAGAGCGATTCTGACTGGTGATAAGGAATACGCCCTTGCTCATTATCGGAAGTTTCCTCTTTTCCTGAACCAGAATTCCTCCCATTCAGCGGGATTGCGTCTTCATCTGAAGAATTATCGCTTTCCCCAGACCCAGATGGATTTTCTTCCGTTTCAGAGTCAGTCTGGGAATCATCCTCATTCTCGGCGTCTGCATGGGTCTGTGCACGTTTGTCTGCCGTCGCAGATTCTTCTGTCTCACCAGAAGCTTCCGGTACCGGTGTGCTGTTTCCTTCACCCATTTCAGAACCGCCGGCAATCGCTCCCAGCACTTCCGATAAGGTTTCTGCAAGACTGGTGGAACCGCCGGAGGCTTCCGCCTCTTCCTGACGTTTTTTACATTCCTCACAAAAAGATTCGATATAGTCCCAGCACCTTACCAGTACCATATTGACGACATTCAACCGGTCTTTTCCGGACTTGCTCATTAAAGCACTGTCAATATCGGTAATCAGGCCAAACACTGACTGAATCCTTTCGTCGCTGAGCGGTTCGTCTCCATACTTGATTTCTCCAAATTTGACATAAGACAACATGATCTGAAGGATGCTTTCAAAAATATGCTTTCCTTCATCCTCATTTTCAATCAGCTGTGTCACTGTTTCAATATGTTCAAAATGCTGCTCCCGCAGCTTTTCAAGGCCGTATCCCAATGTGCCCGGAAAATTATTCAACATCCTGTTTTCGATATACCCATCCTCAATTACATTGGAAATATAATGGGAAACCATCTGCACCATCTCAAGATTTTTTGGATCGGTTTTCACATAATTCCAGAATGCCTTTTCGTTCCGTGCATCCGCTGTCGTTTTCAGATCCGGCGGATAAGGATACCAACGGTAACTTCCCAAATAATTGGTATGTGTCTGCGCCGCCAAGAAGTCCGTATAAAGGACATGACCCAGTTCATGTGCGAACATGCCGCATACGATCTGGTAGCGGTTTTCCCGCCCCTTTACCTTCGTGACCATGGAATTCCCGGCATTGATACGTATAAGCATATTATCTGTTGATGCCACATGCTTTTCTCTCGGTTTCCAGTAAAGATTAACGCGGACCCGTCGGTTATAACGATACCGCCTCGTCTGTGCTGCCGCCAAATCTTCAAAATGTCCCGCCAAAAGACGGGACGAGAAGAATTGTCGGTCTGAGATTTTACTGCGCTGCTCATTGAGCCGCTGTTTTACTAACTTATGATTCACCCTCGCCATACAGGGTTGACCTCCTTTCTAAATACGTTTATGCGATTGCTTTTCTTCGCCTCTTTGTGAAAATCGGTTCCAGAACAGCACTGATCAGCGCCTCACGGTCTACTTCATCCGTTGTTGCTTTACTGATAATCGTGTACAATGCCGACTCATATACATCGCCGGTAATCTCACTGCTCACAATCCAGTCAATCAGGCTGCGCATACCATAAGAGCCGTCCGTAATACTGTTCTTTCGGCAATACTCCGACAGATCGTTGACCACCTGCACCATCTGGGATATCTGATACTCATCTGTTGCGCCCGTGACGGCCATGGCGCGCTGCACCATAACTTCAGGCGTCGGAAGTTCCACATCCCGTACCAGACTCATTCTGTCGATAACAGACTGGTTCATGCTGCGGCATCCCTCATATCCGACATTAGTTGTTACTACGACCACCGCATCCGGATGACGCTCTATCACCTCTCCGGTAGGAAGCGTGATTGCCCCGGTCTGCTCCAGCAGAGAATTCAGTCCTGGCAAAACGCCGGGCTGGACAATTGTCGTAGGCTCCTGGATCTCAATGACATACCCATACTTCAGAGCCTTGATAAAATCTGTCTCAATATAAGTATAGGTTTGACCACTGCTCTTGGAATTTTCATCTCGTCTGGACAGGGCACACACCTTCTCCGTTACGCGATCCAGCACAATGCTCATACAGTCCTGAGATGTTGCGGCTGCATTTTCTACACCAGTTAGAGCCTGATATACCCCCGCCGGATCATAATCCATATCATCCAAATCCGGCAGATTCATCATTTTGGATACGTTGGCATAGTTGATTCCACCCATACTCGCCAAAATCGCTTTTTCATGATCAAGCTGTGCATCCCCGGTAGAACCCGAATCGGTATCCGGAAAAATCTGACCTATGAAATCATATATCTCTGTTCCTGCTGAGCAGGTATATGCCATATACGGAAGCCCCAGTCCTGCTGCAATCGCTTTTGCACTTCTGGTCTTTCCGGTTCCTGACGGTCCACGGAGGAGGAAATTCCTCATCTGCGTCGGTTTCCCGGTAGTTGCCTGAGCATGTTTACAGATATCAACGACTTCCTGCGGAATGATGTACCATTCCGGGAGCACCGGTATGAGCTGCTTTTCCTGGCTGCTCATAGTCCTTGAATGCAATTTATATTTTCCGACAAAATCTGCGTGTTCAACGATCTCCTCTGCTTTTTTTACAGTAACCCTTTCTGTCTTCGCAAAGATTGTAAATTCCCCCGCAATCACATGGGTAGGCTCAAAAGCGCCGGAATCCAGCTGCACCTGAGATACACGCATCAGATTTCCGGCCTTGTCCACACTCACCTTGACGGCTGCTGTACAAGCGGTATTCTTGATACGTCTGTAAGCGTTGTCACAAAGCATGGCCATATACTTCGTAGCCGAGGATAAATCTGAAAATCCATGACTAAACTGATCGCGGTACAATTCAAAATTATCACTGAATTCCTCGTCATTCATAAGCACTGGAAATAGTGCCATCATAACGGCAGCTCCGTCACGCCCTGATGTGTTCAGCACATAGTTTTCAAAAGTTTCCGTGTTCTTGTCATACACACTTGCCATTAGCGAACCGGAATTGCTGTCATATACTACCAGATGATAATCATCAGGCCCCATGGACGATTTGTATTCAGCAACTGTCCTGTGGTCGATGACCCCGACAGCTCCTTCGGCGCTGCCATCCATGCAGCGGCAAACTGCATGTACCGCTTTTATGACTGTTGAACACAAAGTTGCATTTGTCCCATCTCCATATTTCGATGACACTGACACCTTTTTATTCGTCAGCGTATCAAACGGTTCCGGTAAGGGACGGCTGTAATTGAAAATATTGTTCATATATGCACTCATACGTTATTTCCTTTCTGCATTTGACTGCGTAAGATTAATTTTGATTCCCTCAGGCACACACTGGACATCCTCCAGGCCGGCTCTTATCAATTCCCGGCAGATATCCGCCCAGCTCTCACGGACCGGAAGTTCTTCCGCAAGCAAAATCAGTTCTGAGAGATTTTCTCCAATTGCTTCATTGCATCTGGCATTCAGCTCAAAGATATGAGCATCTGCCCACTCAAAGGCCAGTAATTCGTAATTCTGCACCTCTGGTTCTTCATCAGAATCCGGCACATTATTTTCCGGCTCTAAAGTTGCCTCCTCCTCTTCAGTCTGTGGATTGTAATCAATTCCAACCACCTGCAGATTTCGGATTACAACCTTAGCACGCCGATATCCACCCGCGCGATTGAGCAGAATAAAAACTTCCTGGTTTTCCCGAATAAGTTTCTCAGCATTCGGCGCTTCCCAGACCCATCTTGCTTCCGGATACTCAGATAATACAAGCTCTGTAACTCGTCTGAGTATGACCGAATACGCAAGCACCTGCACATCCTTCTCGGTCGCTTCCTTTACCGGTTCCGGTAAAAGAGGAAATGGTACGATTACTTCAATCTTTCTGGACGAAAGAAAAAGCAGTCTTATCACTGCTGCAAAAATACCGAGAATAATCAGTAACAGGATGGGCCATAGCCGGCATATAAAAGTAAGCAAAGCCAGCATACCTAACAGCACCAGCGCCTCATAAGCCATGTGCCTTTTTTGATCTTTCTTATTCATCATTCTATTCCTTTCTGACTCCGTTCCTTTGGGATAAAGATATAGAGACAGTTTGCATTACTGCAATCAACAGCATCATGCAAAATTACTGCCGCTGCCTGCGATGAGTCAAATTGTTCTACCGATATTCCTTCAATACCTGCGGCTACTTGACCAAGAATGATTCTTCTTTTGAGACCATCCGTTGCTGTCAAAACACGGCAAAACTCCTCCCCATCACGGTAGACCGAAATAGCATACTGTCTGTTCAAAGAAATCTTCATCAGAATGCAATGAAGTTCTTCTTCATTCAGACATCCTCTTGTCTTTCCCTTCATTGCAGCCTTAAATTTTGTGTGTTTTTCCTCCTCAGAGAGAAGGCAAAAGGTTTCATTTGTCATAAGACACCTCCTTTAAAACGCAAAAAAGCGCACATGAGCATACAATGTCTGTAACTCATGTGCGCCTTAAAACGCCGGATTCAATTATTGCTCCAATCAGTTTTCATCAAAGAATGATCCGCCGCCAAATGCCTCATATCCGGTAAAATTTCCGGACGTTTCAGCACCTGTCGCAGGAGCTGCCGCAGCATTCTGCGGAGCTGTATTCTGGGGAGCCGCATTTTGGGGAGCTGCATTTTGCTGTCCTGCAGCTGTCTGGTTCTCCTTGGACTTTCCTCCACCGGAAGCATACTCAATGTCATCCAGAATGATAACCATCATTTTTCTGAGTTCTTTGGTATCCTTATCTTCCCAGGAATCTTCGTCCAGTCTGCCGATCAGATTCACATAAGAACCCTCTTTCAGCTGCATCTTCTTGATGCGTTCGCATACGCCGTTAAACGCCTTAACCGGAAGGTTGATCCAGCGGCTGTCGTTTTCAGCATGAGGGTCATAGACCTTCTTGCCAATACGGAACCTCACAGAATCTCCGTTCTCAGAAAAGCGAAGAGCTGGCGTGTTGTCATAACCTTTGGATACGACGACTTGTGTTGCAAAAACTTTTAACATGGAAATCTCCTTTCTTGCAGGGGTTGCCTGCTATAAAAAATTATTTATTTCAAACCTGCTTTGCAGGTAGAAACCAAAAGAAACAAAAAAAGTGCCAACCAGCACAATTGTGCTAATTGACACTTTGAAAACTCGGAAACTCATGATTCCTCTTTGGAAATCTTGAAACTGATGTAGATATTATAGCATATGCAGCTTCAATAGTCAATCCATCCGAAAAATCACTTGAAAATTGCTTTTTCAATCTCTGTTTTTGCAAAATCCAAAGCAATGACTGCCTTCAACAAGTCAAATCGGTAGGTGCCATCTTCATTTTCGTTTTCTCTGACTAACTCCTGAATTTCATTCAAGAGCCGATTTAACATCTCCTTATCTGCTTCCATTTTAATTACCTCTCTTTTCTGTTCCCAGTGCATAGTAGCTGCATATCATATAGCCGCTCTCATGCTCATATACCGGGGTTTTGTCTGATAAGTATATAATAACAGTATCACCAATGGAGAGCGTCTTCATTCTTTGCCGAATAGGAATCTTCACTATGTTTTTCTCCAGTTGAACCCAAATCCCTTTGGTTCTTTTTCGGATCCCGGACGTCTCAATTTTCTCGCAGGTTCCCTGGATGCACATATAGTTCCCCGCAAAGCTATTATAGCATAGTCGAATCCCATTTATAAGCAGAAACCCAGACAACAGCAAACAGGGAAGGCTGAAATAGAAATCCTGGAAGCCAAGTAAGATGATAATAAATAACAGCAGAAAAACAGCACCCCCTACAAGTCTAATGGCAATCTGCTTCTGTAAAGGCACTGGTAACTCATAAAATCTCTCCTTCATCCGCTTCACCTCACAATACTATTAGTTTCTTTTTCTTCAACAGCCCGAGCAATATCCTTACGGTTTCATCCCTGCATTCTGCACATTCCATGATCTGCTCCAGACAATTATCTACGATGGTATTCTTTGTGTAGATCGCCTCCACCAACGCCTGTCGGTTTTCAGAATGGAGATATCGGGGTTCAGGTCTAATCTTATGCTCTCTAAGAAAGATAAGTTCTGCTACTGTCAACCGAATTCCCGCATTCCGAAGCCAGGTTAACGTTTCCTTTTCCGCATGACCCAAAAAGAACTCCGGTTTTGTATTAACCGCCGGACAGCAAATACACTGTGTCAGGATTCTGTATCTTGCCACATCCGTATTTTCCGCTTCTGTTTCTGTCAGACCCATTCTTACTAAATGCCCAAGCGTCCGCTTCTCCGACTCTGTTTTTGCCTGGGAAAATTCCAATCTCCCATTCAGCCACAGCGCCGCCTGTTCTCCGGATAAGCTATATTCCTGACCACATCTCACCACCTGGAGAAGATGTTCCGTAGAGTTTTCTTTTACAATCCCTTTGGATAAATAAATCATGTTCATCACCTCTTTGACCTTTCAATTACATTACACGATTGGATAAGGTGATTTACAACATTTTATTACGCTGCTTATATCAAGTACATAAGGGCAACACAGACTCCGGCAATTAACAGAACACAAGCCACCACCAGTATAATCTTTTTAACCAATGTCTTATCAATCTCCTCACGGCCTCCCCCTTCATCAAAGGGACGGACATCATCATAATAGCCATCATAGTCATCTTCTCTCACCGGATCAGATACTTCACTGGCTTTTGCAGGAGCAACTGGTCTTTTTGTTTTTTCCGAATATCTTCTTTTCTTTACATGTTTCTTGCTTCTTTTTTTCTTCTCCCCGTGCGTTTCGGCAACCGGAACAACCTCCGGTGTCACAGGGGATAACGATTTCCCGCATTCCGTACAAAAGGATGCTGCTGAATTTGCAAGTTCTCCGCCGCAATATGGACAGTATTTCATAGTATCGAACTCCTTTCCTGAAAATAAAAAAACAAGCAGATTCCTGAGAACCCACTTGTAGACGATATAAGTATAACAGTTTTTCTTTTCCATGTCATCGGCATTTCTTATGCCACTTTTGTGCCATTTTATTTGCCATACCGAGCCAATGAAGTTTTTCACTGCAATATCTCACCACATGGTCATTATCAAGAGAAAATGCGGCGCAATCATCAGACTGCACCGCATTTTCATTCTTAACTTTAGAACATTGGATCTGAAGCGTATTCTGCTTCTCCCTCATTCTCCTGATACTGTGAGTTCTCCTGTGGCTGTGCTGTTCGCTGATTGACCTGATGATATTGATCTGCATACCATGCACTAAGCCATGCTGTATAATGCATTCTTGTCATGAGTAATAACTCACTGAATACCTCATATGTCATACTGACTGCCACATGATTTTCCGGTTTACTGCCGAACTTAGGCACAATTAAACCTTTCTGATCTGTTTCGCCGGGGCCGCTATCCGCCACAAACAGGAAATCTGATTTGCTTCCTGCCAATAGCTGTGCTGTTCTGGACAGACTTTTCCCATCTGCACGGGAACGTCCGTATTTTGCAAGCTTCTCGGCAGAAGTTCCGCCCAAGCACTGATAAAGAGGTGTTTTATCCCCTGTTGTCTTCTTGTTCTTCAGAAGATAACGAAGCTCCCCACCTTCCAACTTGCGGCATAGTTCCAAGAACTCATCCACTGCAATATAAATATGGATGTTGTTCGTCTGCCGTTGTCCAGTCGGACGACTCAAATCATAAGTTGCAAAGGCGAGATGAATTTTTCCAATCTTAAAAGCATCATTCAGACTCTCCACAAAACAATTGCGAGCATCTTTTCGGATAATCTGATGCTGGTTACGATCCTCATTCATTTTTTCCACCGCCTTCCTTTATGGGTGCCAGTTGCAGTAATGCAGTGATTTCTTGTGCATTCTTTTCAAACTGCGGCATAAAATCCTGAGCCACATCGTAATGCAGATATAATCCGATAAAAGCCGCTGTCCATGAAAGCTCCATAATACGCTCACTGGCTGTCTTTTCCGCTTCACGGAAAAACTGCCCTAATTCCACAATTGTCTGCTGCCATTTAATAAAGAACTCATCCTCTAACGACATTCCGAACTCCTCAAGCCATTCACGTACCGTATGGGTTTTAGAATTATCACCGCACCCTGGATTGGTAAAAATATACTGTATCTGGCTTACCGAAATTTTCTCCGAAGGATTTATATCCTTTTCAAATATAAGACATCTTCCTATTGGAAACAGCGCGCATACCGTTGGTTTTGCCTTATGGACAGAACATTTTCTATCTTTCATCAACGGGCATCTTCTTATGGAGCCACGAGGCTTCAATCTGACTATCGGCATACGGGAGTCGCAGCCAATAAAAGTCTCGCAGTAGGTTTCAAACAGTTCTTTAGTCGTTATCCCAAGCTCCTTTGCCATGTTATAAATATCTCTCGGCGTTAAAAGAATATCCTCCCGATTGATGCAGCATTTACCGCACATAGTGCAGTGAAACGGAAATGGCTCATCCACACCGATTTTCATTGTTTCTAAATTATCAACGATATTTTTTAATCTTGTATCCATAGTTTTTCCTCCTTAAAATAATAAAGGCGCCGAATTCCGACGCCTTGTTGTTATATCATACTGACCTGAAAATTTAATTGTCTCCGTCATCTGCCATTTTGCGCAAAGCAGCCAGCAACTTATCGTTATTGCTTTTGAACTGTGGAAAGAAAGACTTATCCAGATCGTAATCCGAATACTTGTAGAAAAGGAACATCATCACGGCCCTTGTCCGATTTTGCTCAGGAATCCTCTTCAGTAATCTTTCGATTTCCTGTACCGAACCGATATCCGTGTTCAAAAATTCAAAATCCTGCTTGCTGCAGCGCTTCTGAATCCATTTTTTCACGGACATCTGCGGACCAGAATAGTGATGCGGCTGTTCCATACTGAGATACTGTTCATATCCGCCAAGTTCATACGGTCCCACAGCAATGGGATATGTACGGCACGCCCTTGGATGAACCGAATGAATCGTACACCGATTATCTTTCAGAAAAATGCACGCATCATCCGCTCCAGCTGTTTTCAGCATAAATACCGTGTATCCATTTTCACTAAGCAAGACAGGCTCCGCATAGGTAGCAAGCACATCTTCCACGCAGCTCACATTTTCACCTTTGTCTCTCAGATGTTTGGCAAGCCGAAAAGCATCCAGACTCTCCAGCGGCACGCTTTCCCTGACATGCCGGCAGCAAGCGCCGCACATCCTGCATTTAAATGGAAATCTGTCTGACAGATTGACAGGAACCATTTTTGTCATGAATTCTTTCATACGTCCTCCTCGCTTACCAGATATCCCGGCACGGAACAAACTCCACAACGGTATCTTCGGCAATCGGCGTATCCGGCTTTCCATCAAACTCATTGTTGTATTTCGTACAGATATTCGGTTTCCAGCCTTTGCATGGATCCACATCCACATACAGACAGCCTTCCGATTCATAAACCGGTCTGTCCCAACTGTCGCGCCCTTTATAGTTCAATATCAGTTTCTTCATGATTGTATCCTTTCTGCGCCCTACAGGCGCCCAAAATCAGCTTTTTCCTTTTCAAATGCAATCTCCTCAAACACGAACCGGTCACAGAAGAAAAACCTGCTTTCCTTTTCGGAACGGATGATTTCGACTACATCCGACATGGTCATGGAGCGTCCACGGAAGCCCTCCGGATGCGATACGTTAAAACGTACATATACCGCTTCCAGTTCGGCAAGTTCTTGATCCATTTTGTTTTTGGCATTCCGGGGCACGGCGATGTCCAAATCCCCGCTGAATACGGCTTCGTAAATCTCAGCCGGGACATGTCCGCCACTTGCCGCCCGGATGCTTCTCAAATCGCTGAATATCAAGTATCTGTTTTCCGGTTCCGGGATGATTTGATACAACGTGATTTTCACGATGGTATCCCCCTTTCTGCACAGAGCTCATCTGTCTTCAAGAGCTGCAGACAGTATGGGAGCGTACAATCTCCTTCCCCTGGGAAGATATTGTTCGCATCTGGTATGATGACCCGCAAAACCTTGCGCCCGGTTTCCTCATACTCATCCAAGCGCACATCGCAGTCTTCATAAATTCCGGAAACCATATCTCCAGACTGGAAGCGTTCTCCAGACTGAACTCTTAGCCCCAAAGTATTGAGGATTCGTCCAATCTCCTCCGTCGGCAAAAAAAGTACCATTTGGAAATCCAAGTGCCCATAGCGTTCCAGCCCGTGGGTGTGGGCATTGCACATATAGGGCAAAAAATCTGTTTCTACCTCACCACATTCATCACAAGCGCCATTGGCCACCAGATGGATGAGCCAGTCAATTTTCTGATCCATGTTGCTCCTCCTCTCTGCGGTAAAACGCCAACATACCCTGCATAGCGGAGCGTAAATCCCGGTCGAAGCTATCCCACTCAGTTATGAGATTCTCCATAGATTCTCTGTCACACATTTTGGCATCGTCCAGACAAAGCAGCTCATAGTCCACCTTATCTGCATCGTCATAAGGAAGAGCCAGAACGCCTTCCTTTACGAGAACGAAAAACGTGCCAAGATGCAGCCCATCAGAGATTGGATAGTTCCAGCAGAGTTCGTTGTGATACCGCTCCCTGTAATCCGCGCAGAAATCCATCAGCGTGGAATGCGTTGGACCGTTTTCGTGGAGATAAGCAATCAATTTACTTTTGCTCCTAAGGTTATCCAAACAAATATCATGCGGACTGATCTCAACAATCCGTCTATAGACTGTCGGCCGTTTTTCCCGGACATTGACCAGCCAAAGAGCCGATTTCGTGGTACTCTCATGACACCAGGACAGCCTTAAAGCTTTTTCCAACAGTGCACGAGACAAGCTCTCACCGATTGAAGCGGATTCTCCGGAGTCTTGAGGAATTGCTTCCTTTTCCATCTCCTCATTCCCATTGACAAACCGGATAAGCTTATCTATCTCGGCAATGGTAAACCTATCAGTGGTGGCCTGAAATCCCCAGTAATGATCATCTTCATAACCCGCTATGCCATGAATCGTTCTGTCTAAAATTTTGCCTGCACATTCTCCAATCAATCTGGAGGCTTCTTTCCAATCCAGTTTGAGTGTACGGCAATATGTGTAATTACTCATTTGATTCCCTTTCTGCCATATATGGCTTGTAATAAACTGTGTCGTCTTTGTCAGATTGGTAAGCTCCTATGCAAACCTCGTGGCAGGGGCCGCGTTCAGGATTGTATTCTGCAAAACAGATTGGCTCAGCAATTTCCGGCTTTTCTGTATCCCAGTACACATTGATTGCAGGGAAATTCTCATCGTCGATTGCCACTGCCCTAAGACTGGTTCCGTCCGGCAGAGGCAGTACAATAGTCGGATATTCCGTCTGGGGGATTTTATTATCCCGAGTTTCCACCACACATCGGAAGTAATCCTGTTTTGACTCACTCATGATAGGACACCTCCGTTTTGTACACACTCAATTTCAAATACACATCCTGAAAAAAATTTTTGATTTCTGTCCAAGTAGTCTTGTGCCGCCTTTTCGGTCTTGAACTTCCGAACTATCTGTGACTGCGGCTCCGGAATCCTCGCAAGCCAAATTTTCCGGCTGCTCCGCTTCACAAAATATCCCTGTTCTACCCGAAGCACATAAAATTCCGACAGTGTACCGAAATCAAATGGGGTCCGCTTGCGCCTCATGGGCGGATGGATAACATGGCGGTTATTCCTGAAGGATACTGTAATGCTGTGGCCAGAAAGCTCATCAATCTTATCCAGCAGTTCCTCTGTTGTAGCGACATAGTGCCTCTGCCAATACTCATGGTCATAATCAACCACTATCACGGCATTCCCATGTTTTCTGTAGTCCTCCACGGTATGTGCCGATTTTATCCCTGCCAGAATCCAGCGTCCGAACTCGCCTTCTTCAAAAGTGCGGTTCCGGCTTTTGCGTGTCCCGCCCCGGTTATTCATGTTGGCTTCCTCATAGATGGACGCTATCTCCTGCATTTCCTCTGCAGTAAACAGCATCCTCCCAGTATGGGGATAGTTCAGAACCGACCAGCGCTTTTCTGGGATCTCACGTCCTCGCCTGTCAATATCAAAACAGTTTGACGATCCATGATTTACGATAGGAATATACTTTTCTCCGACACGTATGAATGCCTTATCATAAAAGATTTCACTGCTCATACTGCCACCTCCTGCCGGATAAGATGCAGGCGGTAATTGGTATTACACGTTTCAAAACAGATCTCATCCGGAGAAATCTTCTCCATCTGAAGAACCTTACTTGTCCTGCGCATCCCTCCGTTTTCAGCGATAAAAGCGGCAGTTCCAACAGTTAATGGGCAGATAAGCCTGCCAGTGATTTCAAGATTCCTTTTTTGTGGGTTCATATCCATTACCTCCTTTATGAAAGTGAAAAGCGGAGCAGAAAATCTGCCCCGCCACTGTTATTCTGACGAATTTACGCCAGCATCGCCTCAAATTGTTCCTCTGTCAGTGTCCTGATACCGAGCTGCTGCGCCTTCGCAAGCTTGCTGCCGGCCTTCTCTCCAACAATCAAATAGTCTGTTTTCTTTGTAATCGAGCTTGCCGGTTTGGCGCCAAGCTGCATCAGCTTCATCTGAATACCGTCACGGGTGTAATTCTCCAGTTTCCCGGTTGCCACTACGATTTTTCCAAAGAACGGGTTTGTTGTATTTGTATTCATATCAAAATTCTCCTTTTCAAATTCAATTTTTTCAAGCAGCGGACGCCAGAGTTTTTCTTCCTCTGTATCCGCATACCATGTATAAATGTTGTTGTGCATCGTCTCGCCGAAATCCGGAAGCTGTGTAAAGTCGAAGCCGTCCTCAATGGCCTGTTCAAACGCTTCCCACGATCCATGAAAATAGCTGTCCAAATCACGTCCGGCATGTCTTCCCACCATAGGAATTCCCAAGCCTGCAATAAACTTTGCTAACGTACAATGGCGGCTTTTTTCAATGGATGTCTGCAGCCGCTCAAAGGATTTCTCCCCAAAGCCCTCCGTCTGGACAATCTCATCACGATATTGCTCCAACGCATATAAATCTGCAAACGTCCGAATCCAGCCATGACTTACAAACTGCTCCAGAGTTTTTTCCGACAGGCCCTCAATATTCATTCTCGTTTTCTCACAAAAGTGGACAAACTTTCGCACCAGTTTGGCAGAACAATGCGGATTCTCACAGAATAGCTGGCGAATACCGCCGTTGCTTTTCCGAAAACTCAGCATCTGACCACAACAGGGGCAGCTGAGCGGAACACAGCAGGTTCCGGTCTTATCGAGATTCTCTGCAATCTGCGGAATAATCATGTTTGCCTTATACACGCGAATCTTATCGCCACGCCCCAAGGCAAGGTCCAGATAATTCTCATAGTTATGCAGATATGCCCGGCTGACTTGAGCGCCGTCAATAGACACCGGCTCGAAGATACCTGTCAGACTGACCATCCCAGTACGAGTGACCGCCACATCCAGACCAATGAATGTGGTTTCATACAGCTCGTCTTCCCACTTCAATGCAATCAAACGGTTTTCGTGATGCCCTGTGGCTCCCAGACCTTTTCCGTAGGCAACATCATCATATTCCATGATAATTCCGTCTACTGGGTAAGGGAACTTCTTAGGATCCATAGCGGCAATTGCATCACGAATCATTGTTTCATTATGAAGTGCATCCAGATAAATGTATGGTACAACCGAAAAACCGTTATGCTCTAAAAACTGCTGCTGAGCAAGTTTACTTTCCGGCTCAAGATAATCGCTCACAAGCTCAAACGCCCAAAACTCAAGTAATCTCTTTTTTGCCTCGCCGGCGTCAAGCTTGCGCGTGCTGCCAGATGCAAGATTTCGGGGATGAGTATAGGGATCCTCCAGACCGGAATTGATTTTCTCAAAGTTTGTCCATGAGATGACGCCTTCACCTCGAACCTCAAATGAATCCTTAGTGGGTATGGTAAGAGGCACGTTAAGAAAATTGCGCACAGTATGCGTTACATCCTCTCCAATAATGCCTTCACGCCCACGGGTAATGGCCTGAATCAGCTCGCCATTCTCATAGCGGAGTACCAGTGTCAGACCATCCATTTTCCAGCTTATCAGCACCGGCTGTTTTGCCGCAAACTTCACCAGATCTTCAACAGATTTGGTCTTATCCGCTGAAAGCATAGGTTTACTATGGCGCACCTCAGCCAGACTTTCCAATATTTCGCCGGACACCTTTTGGGTCGGGGAACCGGAAAGGATCAACCCGGTTCGGCTCTCAATGTCTTTCAATTCATCCATCAGGATATCGTAATCCCTGTCCGACATAATGGGATTATCATCCCGGTAATAGGCAATGTCTGCCTTTGTGAGCTGCTCAATCAATTCCAGCATACGCTCATGGTTTGTTTTATATTTTGCACTCATGTGCATTCTCCTTTCAGTCAATTCTGTGCATCAGTTCCCGAACTGCCTCATACCGGAATTGAAGCGCTTTTTCCTCCTCTTCCGTTCTTTCTGTCGAATCGAAATCAAGAACCTCCGCATATAGCTCATTTGATGATTTTGTGCTGTAGACTTCCTCTACGCTGCCGCCCTTCACAATGATAAACAGTCTATCCATTTTCGCTCACCTCCTTAGGCGAGCAGATCCGGAATGCAGACCATCGACCGCAATTGGGGCATGGAATTCCTAAAGTATTTCCAGCAGATTTGTCCAACTGTTCCTGTGTGATTTGCCCGGGTATCCCGCAGCATTCTGTTTTTACCCAAACCAGTCTGGCGGAATGGAGAACTTCAGGACGATACTTACGGTTGAACGGGATGTAGTCCACCCAGAGCGGATCATCAAAAATTCTGGCCATGTGAAGTTCCAGTGCAGTCATCTCCATCTCTTTTCGGGAACTATGACAATAATCATGCTCTTGTTCCCATTCCAACAGATTTTTCTGCATCTGCTGCTCTCCACTTTTCAGAATCAAATCCGAAGCCAGCTGTATCCAGTCTTTTTCCTCCAGATCTCCCACATCCGTTTTAATGCCTTTTCGGTATCCGTAAATTTTCTTTCTGCCCTCTTGTCTGACCAGAAAAGCACGTCCGGTTCCGTAATGAACCCGAAGATCAGAAAAGGTCAAAGCGTCCAATGATTTTTCTGTATTATCCAATCTTCGCCACCCCTTCCTCTGCGCTATAGGCAGTGCATTTCCTTTTTCCGAAAGGAACTGACGCCAATGGAGTGTACCAACGGGACCATTCTTTCATTGCTAAAGTGTCGCCATGAATGACCACAGCCGGAATTCCGTACAGACTGAGTTGGATATACGCCATCCACACGCAGCGGATATCAATATCCTGGGCAACAAAAAAACTCTTGTGCCGAAAATCGAAATTTTTCCGCTTCATTGCCCATACTGCACCAATCACTATCGTACCCGAGCCACAAGCTGGTTCGTTGATCATGATAGGTTCTTCCGCTTCTGAATGCTCATTCACTGGATCTACAATCTGAGCCATCAACCAGCAGATATAATCCGGAGTAAAATATTGTCCGTTCCACTCGTTATTTAAGCGAAGCTCATGATAAATACTGCCAAGAATATCGCAGGGATCCTCCTCATGCTCATAAATAGCAAGGGCAAGCAGAGCAAGCATACGCGCGTAGCAGTTAAGGATTTTAGGTTCCATCGTGGATGCCATCTCCTCATACCGCTTCTCACGCTCTTCTGCGTTTGACGGATCCATCTGCGCAGAGATACAGTTTGCTGCAATCTCCAAAAAGGTAGTAAAGACATGATTCAACCCCTGTGACTGCGCCAGATTCTTGATTTCATCAACCAACTCATCTTGATATGTTTTCTTTTTAACCACATTTAACACTCCCTTCCGTATTGCCGCCTTCACCGACCCATTCAAAATGGAACGGAATCCCGGCCTGATATGGGTAAAGTGTAAAATCATGGTCACTCCATATGCGCATGGCATGGCCACCTTTGGACTTTGAAATCACGACTCTTTTATTCTTGTCGAACAGCATATCCATCTGTGCCGGACTATACCGGCTTACATACTCAAGCAATTCAAAAACATATGACTTCTCCGTTTCCTTTACGGACATCGCAATCCGGTATTGGTCAAGTATTCCGTTATCGTGTTCGGCGATATATTTTCCACGTTTCAACATGATATCACCTCATCACTTTCGTTCTGGCAAACAATGTTCCCATGTAAAATGGGAGCTTCAAGCTTCAACAATCTGCCATCGTCTTCAAACTCCATTGAAGTGATACAGATATTGAGGGGATCACAGCTTTCAGAATACAAACCGATATCGGTTATTTTCATATCCTGCAGCTGCTCCAGTCTGCCATTGGCATAGACTTCTCCAAAACACACCCCTTTGTATCGGGCACTGAAACCATTGCCAGTACGCTCAATTTCGCTTTCATCCCAATTAAGGGATGCAGTTTCTCCGTTTGCCAATTCCACCTCAATATAGTCAATGATCAAATCCTTGACGGTGGTTCTGGCATCCAAATAAAGAATCATAGGCATTTCCTTTCTGCATTCCTGCGTGGTTTTATCTATATACACGGGTATGCCGAAAGGCTCCCCGGAACAAAAATTAGGGGAGCCATAAAAGCTCCGATCTATATAAAAAAAGCACCCAAAGAACCGAAATTCTCTGAGTGCCTTTATTGCCCGAGGGCCTGATATGAAATTGTAACAGATGGGCGGAGGATTTGTGCCTCCAGACTCCCCGTTCTGTGCTTCTTAGTAAAGAAGCAGAAGAAACAAAAAAAGTGCCTGAAAGTATATACTCTCAGACACTGTGTAACCGGAAAACTCTAATCGCTCGAAAGCAATTACTGATACTGATGTAAAAAGTATAGCATATTTATTTCAGATTTTCAAGAGCAGAATAATGTCAAAAAACATCCAGCTTGTTAAGATACCCAGTTCCCCAATCACACATAGAATCTAAAACCGGTATAATACTCGCGCCAAAATTGGTTAAAGAATAGATGGTCTTAGGCGGCTTTTCAGGAATAACAGCTCTTGAAATCATACCGGATTTTTCTAGGGCGCGGAGCTGTTGAGAGAGCATTTTTGACGTAGCATTTGGAATAAGACGTTGTAATTCCATATAATGGAGCGGCTGTTTAATCAAATGCCAAAGAATGATGGGCTTGTATTTACCGCCGATCAAAGACAGTGTGGCTTCCACCGGACAGGTAAAGGTTACTTTTTCTTGTTGCACAATGTTTTCCTCCTTATAATTGGGGTGCTATCTTTTCAGAAAGTATCTTCCCGAAAAGTGCATTCTTGTAAATCACCTGACGAGTGATAAAATATAATTAGTAGTTGATTTGACATCATTAAAAACAAAAAGAAAGGATACAACAACTATGGAATTTATTGATATTGCAAAACAGCGTTTCTCTGTACGCAGCTATACTGATCAGAAGGTAGAACCGGAAAAGCTGGAAAAAATCCTTGAAGCTGCTCATGTGGCACCTACGGCAGCAAACCTTCAGCCGGCTCGCCTGATTGCCGTTCAAAGCGAGGACGGTCTTGCTAAGATTGAAAAGGCTGCCAGTATCTACAATGCACCCTTAGCTATCATCGTATGTGCCGATCATAGCAAAGCCTGGGTGCGCCCCTTTGATAAGAAACAGACCTGTGACATTGACGCGTCTATTTTGACAGACCATATGATGCTTCAGGCAACGGAGCTGGGTCTGGGCAGCGTGTGGGTTTGTTACTTCAAGCCAGATGTGTTGAGTAAGGAGTTCAACCTCCCATCTAACTTGGAACCGGTCAATATTCTGGTGATTGGTTACTCCGCCGAAGGAAACGGAAATACCGAACGCTTCGAGCAGACCCGTATCCCTATGAGTGATTTGGTATCATACGATACATATTGATTTAGTCTAATCCAGGCGCAGCCCCAATAGCGGGCTGCGCCCTTGTTTATTGCTCCAAAATATGGGCATAAGTCTCCGCCATGATCCACTTAATATGTTCATCTTCCAAAACATAGAATACGTTTTTCCCGACCTTATGACAACGGATCAGTCTTGCGATTTTCAAAGCCCGGAGCTGGTGAGATACCGCTGATTCTGTAATGCCTATCTCTTTGGCTAAATCTCCAACGCAAATTTCTCCGCCCATCAGCTTCCAGAGAATTTTCATGCGTGTATAGTCGCCCATCGCTTTATGGAGGTCGGATAGCTTTTCCAAATACGCTGTATCTGGTTTGTTAGGTATTGTTATTTTTTTTCTTTCCATAGTGTTCTCCTATCACTTAATTTAATTGACAGATTTATAGATTACAGTTATCCTATTTTCAGGAAGGGGGTGCTCATATGCCGCATTATAATTTACCTCACAAGCATGGACAAACCATAGAAAAGGTTTTAGATAAAATGCCATCTGTTCAGGATTTCCAAAAGATTGCTTTTTTGCTTCAGCAGTTGGGCGATCCTACCCGGCTGAGGATATTGTGGCTGTTATGCCACAGTGAAGAATGTGTCTGCAACCTTGCGGCCGCCATTCAAATGAGCGATCCAGCGATTTCCCACCATCTGCGGAGCTTAAAGAATAGCGGGCTTATTACCAGCCGCAGGGAAGGAAAAGAAGTCTATTATACATTAGCTGATACAGCAGAGGCAAAACTATTGCACCGGACTGTGGACGCTTTATTTGAGATGTCTTGTCCCAGCGATTTATAAGAGAAATGCGCCATTCTTCCTTTTACAGAAAGAACGGCGCATTATTTATTGGAGCGATCTCTTATCAATGCGCCGAGACGTCGAACTGCTTGACCCGCATGGCCCGGATTGCATTTAAGATTGCGATAATTGAAACACCTACATCGGCAAACACTGCCGCCCACATATTTGCATAACCCAGCGCGCCTAAAATAAGTACCAGGAATTTGACGCCGAGGGCAAATACAATATTCTGATTTGCAATACAGATTGTCTTTCTTGCAATCCGAATCACGGCTGCAATTTTAGACGGTTCATCCGTCATCAGAACAATGTCTGCGGCTTCTATGGCGGCGTCAGAACCCAGTCCTCCCATGGCGATACCCACATCGGCCCGTGCTAAAACTGGCGCATCATTGATGCCGTCCCCTACAAAGACGAGCGTTCCCTTTTCGCTCTTTTGCTGGAGCAATTCTTCCACACGATCAACTTTATCCGCAGGAAGTAACTCTGTGTATGCCTGATCCAGCCCAAGACGGTCAGCTACCTTTCTGCCAACCGCATCGGCATCTCCGGTCAGCATAACGCTTTTACGGACCCCAACCGATTTCAATGCCTTTATAGCCGCAGATGAATCTTCTTTTATCTCATCTTCAATTACAATACAGCCAGCGTATTTTCCATCGCAAGCCAGGTAAACGACGGTTCCAACAGTGGCGGCAGGTGTAAAGCTGATATGTTCCTTTTCCATCAGCTTTGCGTTTCCGGCAAAAACGATCTTTCCATCAATGATGGACTGGACGCCGTGACCGGCAATCTCCTTAACATCTGTAATACGGCTACTGTCGATTTTCTTCCCATAGACTTTTTTTATGGATAGGGAAATCGGGTGGTTGGAATAGTCCTCTGCATAGGCAGCCAGTTCCAGAAACTGAGGTTCTTTCATGCCAACAGGGAGAATCTTACTGACCGCAAAGGAACCTTTTGTCAATGTACCTGTCTTATCAAAAACAACTGTTTCTGCATGGGCCAGCGCTTCCAGATAGTTGCTACCCTTGACCAGTACGCCAATTTTAGAGGAACCGCCAATCCCGCCGAAGAAGCTAAGGGGAATCGAAATTACAAGCGCACATGGACAGGAAATAACAAGGAATGTTAAAGCTCTGTAAATCCATATACTAAAAGCCTGACCGGTAATCAGCGGAGGCAGAATTGCAAGCGCAATCGCCGCAAATACAACTGCCGGTGTATAGTAACGTGCAAACCGGCTGATAAAGTTTTCTGTTTTTCCTTTCTTATCACTGGCGTTTTCAACTAAATCCAATATTTTGGCTACGGTAGATTCCCCAAACTCCTTTGTGGTTTGGATTGTCAGAATGCCTGTCTGATTGATACAGCCGCTGATGACCTCCATACCTGGTTCCACATCACGGGGCATGGATTCTCCGGTAAGTGCAGAGGTATCCAGTGCGGAAGTACCCTTGATAATTTTTCCGTCCAGCGGAACCCGCTCTCCAGGTTTTACTACAATGGTATCGCCGATCATAACCTCGTCTGGATCGACTTGTACTAATTTCCCGTCACGCTCTACATTTGCATAGTCGGGGCGAATATCCATGAGACTTGCGATGGATTTTCGGGATTTGGAAACAGCGTAGGATTGGAACCACTCGCCAACCTGGTAGAACAGCATAACGGCAACGCCTTCTGAGTGTTCACCTAAGATTAAAGCGCCGATGGTTGCAATCGTCATCAGGAAATTTTCATCGAATACCTGACCGCTAAAAATATTTGTAATTGCCTTCCAAACAATATCCCAACCGACGATTACATAGCAGACCAGGAATACCCCCATTTCTGCCCATCCCTCCAGAGGGAGCAGACTTCCCGCCGCGAACAATACGGCGGTTGCGATAATACGAAAAAGCAGATTTTTTTGCCTTCGTGTCATAATTATAATCCTCCTTTTAAGAAACACCGGCTACCGTATACGGCAGCCGGTGTCCAGCTTTTTATCACGCCTTGACAGTCACATCCGGCTCAATCTTTTTAATCAGAGCTTTTGCCTCGGACAGAATCGAATCAAACCGATCATCCGGCGCTTCCAGTATCATTTTCTGGCCCAGAAAGTTGACAGTTACGCTGGTTACACCGTCAATTTTTTGTACGGCATTCTGGATTTTGTCAGCACAGTGGCCGCAATCCAGGTCGATGAGTTTAATGGTCTTTTTCATGGGAAAAGACCTCCTTTCATATAGTTTATAGTTGGTTTGACATAGCCGAACAATTAAATGTGCGTTTAATTGTTCATGGGTTTCAGTATATCTGTGACCTCGTATTTCGTCAATGGATTTTGGGGCGATATTCCTCTTTGGAGCATAAAACCTGCTAATTGGATTTCAACTATAATTTATTGCTTTTTGGGTGTAGAATCCTTCTTTTTGGAGCGGACAACGAACAATATTCCGGGATATAATTGTGAGCGGTTAAGAAAAACCGCATGTGCACCTTTATGATTGGGGCTGCTGGCATTTCCTCCCCTAAGAAATGCCGGTTGCCCCTTCTCGTAACAGTTTTAAGTTCCCCACAGGGGAGGGGTACTTGCACAAATTTCTGAAAGAAAGAAGGGATAACTTTGAAAAAGGAGCAATTCGATATTACGGGCATGACCTGTTCAGCCTGCTCCGCAAGGATTGAAAAAAGTGTTTCAAAATTGTCAGGTATTCAGGAAGTGTCCGTAAATCTGTTAAAGAACAGCATGGTTGCTTCATATGACGAATCCGTTTTGAATACGCCGGAGATCGTCCGAGCGGTTGAAAAAGCAGGTTATGGTGCGTTTCCGAAAGTACCGGCCCAGGATAAAAACAAACCTAGAGGCCGGGCCGCAGTTCCGGAAGTCAGTACGGCGCAGGCAGAATATAAGCAGATGAAACAGCGGTTGCTGCTTTCTGCCCTGTTTACAATCCCGCTGTTTTACATATCCATGGGACACATGATGGGATGGCCGCTGCCAGGCGGACTACTGGGAATGGAAAATGCAATGAGTTTTGCATTCACCCAGTTTCTTTTTCTGGTTCCGGTCGTTTTTATCAATTTCAAATACTATCGCATGGGGTTCAAAACATTATTTCACGGTTCCCCCAACATGGATTCCTTAATTGCTATCGGTTCCGGCGCAGCGATTGTCTACGGCATTTATGCCATTTATAAAATTGGTATTGGCTTAGGGCATGGTGACATGGCGATGGTTCACAGCTTTACGATGGACTTATATTTTGAATCTGCCGGTATGATTCTGACCCTTATCACATTTGGAAAGACATTGGAAGCCCGCGCAAAAGGAAAAACCTCGGATGCCATCACAAAGCTGATGAATTTAGCTCCTAAGACCGCTACGGTGGAACGTGACGGACAGGAAATACAGGTTCCTATTGAGGAAGTGTGCCTGGGCGACACTCTGATTGTAAAATCTGGCGAATCTGTGCCAGTAGACGGTGTTGTTGTGGAAGGCTTTTCCGCTGTCGATGAATCGGCACTAACCGGTGAAAGTATTCCGGCGGAAAAACATGTTGGCGACAAGGTAATTGGTGCAACCATCAACAAATCCGGTTATTTCAAAATGCAGGCCACTAAGGTCGGAGACGATACCACATTGGCACAGATTGTTCGTCTGGTTGACGAAGCTACCAGTTCAAAAGCACCGATTGCAAAACTGGCGGATAAGGTTAGCGGAATATTTGTTCCGATTGTAATCACAATCGCTCTGGTGGCTATTGTGGGCTGGCTTCTGGCTGGTTACGGTTTTGAATTTGCACTGTCTATCGGAATTTCTATTTTAGTGATTTCGTGTCCCTGTGCGCTGGGCCTTGCCACCCCCACCGCCATCATGGTGGGAACCGGGAAGGGCGCGACCAATGGAATCCTGATTAAATCTGCGGAAGCACTGGAAACCGCCCATAATGTAGACACGGTGGTGCTGGATAAAACCGGTACGATTACCCAGGGTACACCCGCTGTAACCAATATTCTGTGCGGGAACGGTATCAGACAGAAAGATTTGATGCAGGTTGCCGCCTCCCTGGAAAAGCTGTCTGAACATCCCTTGGCAGATGCAATTGTTTCAGAAGCGGAGAAAAATGGGCTTGCATTCCTGCCGGTCAGCGATTACAAGCAGATTCCTGGTGAGGGAATTATAGGTCGAATCAATGGTCAACTGTGTCTGGCCGGAAACCGCCGTCTGATGGCTTCCAATGGGATTTCTGATGGAGATTTGCTTAAATTGGGAGAGGCGATGGCGGTAGATGGAAAGACGCCGTTGTTCTTTGCCAGAGCAGGACAGCTTATTGGAGTGATTGCAGTAGCAGATATTGTAAAGCCCACCAGCAGTCAGGCCGTTAAAGAGCTATCCGCTATGGGGATTGAAGTGGTTATGCTGACAGGGGATAATGCAAAAACAGCGGAAGCAATTCGCCACCAGGTTGGAGTAGATCGTGTAGTAGCGGAAGTATTCCCGCAGGATAAAGAAAAAGAAATCCGGCGCTTGCAGGGAATGGGTAAAAAGGTGGCTATGGTGGGTGACGGTATCAATGACGCCCCTGCCCTTGCCAGAGCAGATGTAGGTATAGCCATCGGCGCAGGGACTGACGTGGCGATTGAATCAGCGGACATTGTTCTGATGAAAAGTGATCTGCTGGATGTGTCCACAGCGATTCAGCTTAGTAAGTTGGTCATTCGCAATATCAAGCAAAATCTGTTTTGGGCATTTATTTACAACATCATTGGGATTCCGATTGCGGCAGGGTTGTTCTATCTGTCCTTTAGCTTAAAGCTGAATCCGATGATTGGTGCTTTTGCTATGAGCTTCAGTTCTGTATTTGTAGTATCAAATGCGTTACGGCTTAGATGGTTCAAGGCAAAACACGAAACTTATGTAAATCCGATAGTGGATAAAGAGTCAAGCAGACATGAAATAAGAAAGGAAGAAAGGAAAATGGAAAAAGTATTAAATATCGAAGGTATGGTTTGCAGCAACTGCGTAAAGCACGTTCACAAGGCACTGATGGAAATTCCCGGTATCCAGGAGGCCGTTGTAGAATTGGAAAGCAAAACAGCACAGGTTCAGTTATCCCAGGCCGTGTCGGACGAGGTTCTGAAAGCGGCCATTGAGGACGCAGGCTATGAACTTGTTAGCCTTCAATAAGAGAGCCGCTTATGAAAGCAAAGAAAAATAATATTACCCACAAAATCAAAATCGCACAAGGGCAACTGACTGGAATCCTCCAAATGATTGAAGATGACCGCTATTGTGTGGACATATCCAATCAACTGCTGGCTGCACAGGCAATTCTGAAAAGTGCCAATCAGCAGATTTTGCAGGCCCATATCAGAAACTGCGTCAGCGAAGCATTAAAAACAGACGCTGAAAACCCGAAGCTGGAAGAAGCCTTAAAACTGCTTGAAAAAATGGCACAGTAAATATGGGGGCGGGAAGTATTAAAATCTTCCCGCCCCTGATTTCATATCTGTTTGGATTGATAATTCTGCGGTTAGGAGCGTACAAATGCCCCGGCTTTTTATATACTTTAGTTGGTTAGACATGGCTAATAAATAAGAGGAGGTAAAAGTGATGAAACAGGCACTTGACACAAGGACAAAATTACTGACACAAAATCCATTTTCACTCATGCTGGAACTAAGTATTCCCGCAGTTCTCGGCATGGTGGTCGTGGGACTTTATAATTTTATGGATTCCGTTTTTGTCGGCCAGATGGTCGGCAGCGTACAAATGGGCGCGGTATCTATATCGTACCCGTTTACATTGATTAACGGCGGCACCGCTGCCATGATCGGCGTTGGTTCCGCATCTGTGCTGTCCCGCGCTATTGGTAAGAAGGACGAGCAGACGATTCAAAAAATCATGGGAAATCTGACAGCCATGGTTCTTCTTCTGTCGGTTATCATTATGGCTGTGGGAATGACGTTTACCCGCCAGATTCTTTCATTGGCCGGTGCCAGCGGGGACATCTTAAACTCGGCTGAAAACTACCTGCGGATTGTCTATGCGGGATCGCTGTTCGTAAACTTTTTCCAGAGCGCCAATATGGTAATCCGTGGCGAGGGGCAGCTCAAAAAGGCGATGCTGATTATCGGAAGCGGCGCTTTGCTGAATATTATCCTTGATCCTATTTTCATTTCCATACTGAATCCATATGGAAAAGGAATTGAGGGTGCCGCCTATGCAACGATTCTGTCTCAATTCATTCAGGCTGCGTTTACACTATGGTATTTCAAGAAAAAGAGCGTTCATGTAAAAATAGGCCGTATTCACATTGACGGTACTCTGCTTCCCCAGGTTCTTGCCGTAGGGGTGTCCGCATTGTTAATGCAGATCTTGACTTTGGTGCAACAGACTGTAATATACCGTTTAGCTTCTATCTATGGCGGAGAAGCCTCCCAGATTCTGCTTGGGGCGGCTCTCCGTGTGTGGAACTTCGCTTTTGTTCCTCTTTGGGGTATCAGTCAGGGGTTCCAGCCAGCCGCCGGTACAAATTATGGTGCGAAGGATTATACCCGTGTTAAGACTTTGACGGGCGTATTTGTCGCAAGCGCCACCGTAATGTCCCTGATATTCTATATTCCGGTTGAACTTTTTCCAACAAAAGTGCTTTCCCTGTTTATTACAGACCTTGGTGTTGCCGCTTCGGGAGCCGCAAACTTCCGCATCATGTTCAGCACCTATATTTTGCAGGGCAGTTTTATTATCGCTGTGACATTATTTCAATCACTTGGAAAAGCAAATAAGGCGACATGGCTGGTACTGTTTCGGCAAATTATTTTGTTCATTCCATTGGCAATTATTCTTCCGATGATTGGAGGTATGGGTATCCGTGGCGTATGGCTGGCGATTGCCTTGACTGATGCGATTCTGGTGGTTATTACTCTTTCAATGATGTTTGGGGAGTTTCGGAAATTTGCTCATAGTGGCCCTCCTATGGCCACATAAAAACAGTAGCCTTGATATTAAAAGCTACCGATACAATGAAGTGCGCTGAAATATAGTTGCCGCACGACGGCTTTTTCTTGCAATCGTGCGGCAACTATTCAAATCATTTTATATCTTTCAACAATTCTTCTACTGAGATACCAACGCCGATGAAGATAACTCCTACCAACTATTACGCTATTATAGGTTGCATTTGGGTTGCGACTCATATGAACTACCAAAAGAATGAATCTCAATAAACATCAAAATAGGTAAAAGCGTAGGGCAAAGAAGCCAGTTTACTTCTTATGCCCTACGCTAACCCGTAGTGATATTATTCAGGAAGGTAACTAAAGGCCACTCCCGGATAACTAACCAGCGTACTGGATGTTATAGCAATGTCGTTATCTTCTCTACAAAATTATCTGTGCCTTTTAGCCCTATCATCGGGATTGACAAACACGCTTTTGTTAGGCATCCAGAAAGTTCAGACATAAACAACCCTTTGCCCTTGATTTCTGCATTATAATCTGATGTAGTGTCTACTCCGCAATTTGGAGAGCGATTTGCTCCTACGATGCCGATTATCTCAAAACCGTACTTATTATATTCTAAGATTTGTTGCATTACATAATCTACTAAATGTTGTAGTTTCTTATTTTTATTTTCTTTTTGCATTTCTCGTCTAATCCGTGTATTTTCTTTTAGAACGTTTTCATCAGCACCATTTTCATTCCCTCTATCAAGACCCAGACAACAAAGCTCTGGACATGGAAGTTGGACTATTCCCACTTCTGCGTTGATAAATAATTCAACCACCTCCTTAAATGCCGCAGGATAAACCGCAGTTCCATCTGAAATAGAATTTTGATTTAACAGGCAATGTGCTAAGAAAACGACCCTTTTACTTCTTCCATCGGTAAACATACTTTTCTCCTAAATAATTACTCCTCAATCAGAGTAACTTTGAAAACAACATACCCATTATCAGGACAAGCTAAATTTCCTTTTGACTTTGGGTTTTCTTCAAAATTGAAGGTAGCTCCATTATGTAGGGCAACTTGAATAGGAAACAAAGCCATGTAAGCACCTCCGCAAAATGGAGTACAGGGAGTATTCATACCCTCACACTGAAATATGTCCCCTACCTTATATCCACATGAACAATGCCCTGTTACCTTTTCAATTTGATATTCAAATTTTTTCACTTTTTATCTCCATATTTTTATTTGTGGTATGATCCTCATTTTGACACTTGCAGCGTCAAGTGCTTTTACAAAAGGGGCTGCTCCCTCATCTTGAAACATTTTATCGGAAGCAGCCTTGAGTTCTTCCATTGAAGCCCAATGCTGTATCATAGTCCATTCTCTGTTTTCTTCGTTATAGAGAAGTTCCGTGTCGATAAAACCTTGTTGCTTTGAATGATAGTCCTTTTCAAGCGCGTCCACAATGCTGATAAAGCTGTATTTTGTTACCTCCTGTAAAGTTTTCATTGTTACGATTTCCGTTGCAATAGACATAAAAAATACCTCCTGTTTTTTTCATAGTCTACATGGAATAAAACAAGATGTATTGTAGAAAATCGACTGGTCATAGGTATTTGTATTTAACATTCTCTTTTACAGTAGCTTTCTCTGTTTGAAAGGTGCGTGGCGCTGTTCCCGAAAAATGTGTAAACTCTTTTATAAAATATGATTGGTCTGTAAAATTATTATCGTATGTAATATCGGTTAAGCTCGCCATATGTTGATGTACTAATTGATTACATGTATTCTGGAAACGTTTTATACGGCGCAAAATTTTAGGAGTATAGCCCGTATAATATAAAAACAATCTCTCAAACGTTTTTATGTTTATTGACCGTTCATCACAAAAGGATTTGACAGATATATCATCGTTAATTGTTATAAAATCTGATATTAGCTGTGCTTTGTCTACAAAATCTTGCTTTATAGATAACTCATCAATCAAAGTATTTTCTATTTCAGCTATTATTTTTTCGGCAGTATCATTATTGACTGCATTTTTCAATTTTTGAGTCAAACTGTACGAAAACCCGTTTAGATCGACCACTTTGTTTTGGACTTCCTTAAGTGATTTAAGCACAAAGGGATATAGCCCATGAGGATAAAATGTAATACCGAAAATACGAATGTTATTTTCTTGATGGATAAAACTGCACTTACTGCGCAGTCCATTGATATGAAAAGGGGGTGCTATTATTCTATTAAATTCTGTTTCATATACTATAACATCAGCCAAATTCAATATCACATCAATACAATCTGTTGGAAGAAGTTTATAGTGTATGTCTGCATTTACAGCTTCAATGTGCCAAAAAAATTTAACCCACGGAATAAGACATTCGTTTTTAATTGCATAACGGGTAATATTTAAAATGTTAGTCACCTCCAATCGAAATTTTCTATGCATCATTATTAGTGTTTCACTTGCAGTTTTTCGACTTGTTGCAACCCAATTCTTATAACACCAATCTGTCAAGTCACAATTCAATGGCTCACTTTCTGCTTTGAGATACACACTGACGGATCAGGAATCTAGTTGTGACGTTATGTTGTTATAAAGTTAAAAGGATAGCCAGTCAAAGAGAAGGTTCACAATGAATAAAAATTTCCGTCCCCGTTTTATAGGGTGGCGGGAATTTTTATAGTATCGCATATTTTAGTCATAGCTTTTAGAAATTGTATATGGGTTTACATATTCCTCCGGGCAAAGATGCGTTTCGCTCCATGCCATCATATCATTTAAAATTGGAATAAAACTTTTTCCTAACTCCGTTAAAGTATACTCTACTTTGGGCGGTATCTCTTTGTAAATCTCCCGATGAAGAAATCCATCATTTTCTAATTCACGGAGCTGCTTCGTGAGTGTTGATTGTGTAATGCCATCTAAACGGCGTATTAGTTCTCCAAACCTCTGAACCTTATAAAAAGCAACATACCATAATATAAGAATTTTCCACTTACCGCTTAAAACGGCTTGTAGACTACTCATAGGAACACATCGAGCCATCATGTCTTTCGCTTGAAATTTATTGTCAGCCATTTCATAATCCTCCTTAATAAAATTATACCTTAAAGGCGAGCAATAATCAATATACTGTCTAAATAAAAATATAGTATTAAAAATAATACTACTACTAAAAAAAGACAGTAGTTGAATAAATCAGTGCGACCTTGTATCATAAAGGCAAGTCAAAGAAAAAAACTGACAGGTATGAGAAAGGAGTAATTTATATGCACTATACAGGAACTATCTGGCGTCCGCCTTATGAGGCTGGTTCGTTGCTAATTGAAGTTACGGCAGGATGTACTCACCACAAATGTAAATTTTGTACGTTGTATGATGATCTTCCGTTTAAGTTCCGTATGTCCCCCTTGGAGGATGTGGAAGCCGATCTTTTGGAAGCACAGATTCAGATGCGTTCTTGGAGAAGCAAACAGGTGAAGCGAATTTACTTGGTTGGCGCAAATCCGTTTGTCCTCCAATTTGAACGGCTGGAAAAAATATCGAAGCTCATTCATCAATACTTCCCGGAATGTGAAACAATCGGGTGCTTTGCGCGCGTAACAGATGTGACCCTTAAAACAGATGAGGAATTAAAGAAATTACACCGGCTTGGATATGACGGAATTACGATAGGAGTAGAAACTGGTGATAATGAAGCACTGACGTTTATGCACAAGGGTTATCTGGCCCAGGAAATAGTGGAGCAGACGAAACGGCTGGATCAGGCTTCTATTACCTACAACTTTTTTTATCTCACCGGGGTATCAGGTTCTGGCCGTGGAGTTGAGGGCGCACTAGAAAGTGCAAAAATCTTCAATATGACCCGCCCTAAAATCATTGGTTCCTCCATGCTGACCATTTACCCAGAATCTGAATTGTATGAGGAAATTCAAAAAGGAAACTGGGCTGAAGAAAGTGAATTAGAAAAATTAAATGAGCTGAAAACACTAATTGAACACCTGGAAATTCCTGTGTATTTTGCTACCTTGGGAGCCTCTAATGCCGTCTGGGTAGAAGGAACACTTCCTAAAAATAAGGAAACGATGATTGCCCAGTTAGAAAAGATTTGTCATCCAGACAATGAGGCTGTACTTCGGCAGTATAGAACCAATCTTCCCCATCTGTGATATTCCATCAGAGGGCCGATTCTGATTTACTTAGTCTTTCGTTTTATCTGTTTGCTCTGCTTCATTAAACATATTATAATTCTAATTGGAGTGTAAAATCTACTAAATGGAGCGGAGCAAAATGAAAGAAAGAATTATAATGAAAGAAACTCAAACTCTATTGAGAAAACAAATAGAAAACGAAGTAGCAGAAAGGCCCAGTATGAATGAAAATATGATTACGAATACGAAGAACCTGTCTGCGGTTATTCCGAAAGATAATGATGGATACTGTACAGTTTACAAAATGGATTGTGCAGATGGTCTTGGTCTTATGACTGTTTATCAAGTATTTCCTGGCATTCAGCTAATTTACAATGACTTTGAAGCGGCGAGCTGTGAATGGAATGAAGGTCTGGATAAAAATATTTTAGAAATAAACCACTGCCGAGAAGGGCGGGAAGGCAGCCGTTTATTAAGCGGCTCATGCCTCTATCTTGGAGAAGGCGACCTCTCAATCCACACAATGGATAACTGTGCGCCAGAGATGACTTTTCCATTAAAACATTATCGGGGAATATCCGTTGTCATCAACCTGAAAATTTTATCGAAGAATATGCCGGAAATACTTTCCGAAAGTGAAATTGACTTGATGGGATTTAAAGAAAAATTTTGTGCTGACGGAAAATGCTTTATTATGCGCGCAAAAAACGAAATTGACCATGTTTTTTCAGAACTTTATTCCATACCGGATTGCCTGCAAAAGCCCTATTTTAAGCTGAAAGTTCAGGAGCTGCTTTTGTTTTTATGTATGGTGGACGTGTCACAGGAAAAGCAGCGAGAATTATACACATCTCCACAGGTTGAGATTGTAAAAGAGATACATCGAAAGCTAGTTTCAGACTTGCAGATTAGACCAACGATTGAAGAGCTTTCCAAAGAGTTCCTAATCAATACGACAACCTTAAAGAACACATTTAAGGGTATCTATGGTCAACCTATTGGAACTTATATGAAAGAGTACCGAATAAAGCAGGCTGCTGTACTACTACGCCAAACCCAAGCTACCATAGCGGAAATCGCAAATCAGGTTGGATATGAAAACCAAAGTAAATTTGCAACAGCCTTTCGAGATGTGATAAAAATTGCACCGGCTGAATACCGCAAACAGAATGTTGGCGAGTAAACTACAAATCAGAAAGTATGTGCAGACTGTTAATCGTAATCTTGATTTTCAAAGTCAGTGGGTAAGGTTTTCTTTCCTGCTGACTTGTTTTTTACCAATACAGTAATTAGATGATGTGAGAATATATGCGAATACAATAGTTCAAGGCGATCCCTAACACAATATCCCCGCTGTACCTAACTTGGGAAGGAGGAAAGTATGCGAAAAAACTGTGTTTTGATAATCGACCACGATTTACAAACTTGCAAAGCCATTAAATACAATCTGAAAAGTGAAACAACAGAAGCCTACTACACTCTAACCGTCCAGGAAGGGTTAACAGCTCTGGCAACGCGAGACTACGAAGTCGTAATTCTTAACGTATGCTTTCCTGAAATAGATGGCATGGAGCTATTAAGGACACTGCGGTGTATGAAACCTATGCCAATCCTGTTGCTTTCTACGTCGTCGGTGTTAGCAGACAAAGTACAGGCGTTGGAAACAGGGGCTGACGACTTCCTGACAAAGCCTTTTAAAACCGAGGAATGTCTTGCCCATATCTATGCGCTTTTACAACGTTTCACCAGTTGAACCCTCTCAAATCGCGGGCATACACAATAGCTGCCCAGAGTGATCTTGTGATACAGCGTGAGAACCGGTAGGACTTTTAAGTGGTCGGCCCCTACGGTTGACCTACCGGGAATATGAATTGCTTTCCCTACTGGTGTTCAATCCAGATCATGTATTTACCTATGAACAGCTCCATGAACAGGTGTGGGACGAAGAATACTTTCAGAGAACATTTTTGCGAAGACCCATAGTAGTAATACCCTTTCATTTCTTCTGACTTTATCCTCATTATTCATAGCAAAAGTAGACTCGATGTAATACTTTTCTCTGCCCTTGGTTGCTACAAAATCAACTTCCAACTGCTTTTTTGTCTTTTACCATCCTTGCCGGTGCTATAATGCTCCACAAGGCCAACATCTACCTTAGGAGCGGATCATCTCCATTACGAATAAACAGGGAAATGCACCATTTTTCGTAATAGCATTCTCCTGATTCAATCAATTACTCTGTTTTCCTCTGAATCAGTTACTCTTCCGGCCTTAATACGCCCAGCAATACAAACCTGGCATTGTTAAATTCGTAGCTGCAGGTAGAGAACGTCAGAATCTGGCCTGTGACTGCCGGGGTAATTTCACTGGTAAAGCATGAACGCTCTCTGGCTTTATCCAGCCACTCTGTAAAATCTGAGTCTGAGGGAAATGCCACTTCCCACGCCTTATCCTGAACGCTGGCCACATACCCGCCGAAAATCTCTATCTCATAGTTTTTATCCGGCGTCAATAACAGGGCAATAGGATGCTCGTTATAATACTCCTGCTTCTTATACTCCGTCAGCCCGGAAAACATGGCGCCATTTTTCATATGATGCCCATAGATGATGCTGTGTCGATCTGAGAAATCCAATCTGTTTCTGCTGTCCAGAAATATGCAGCCGGATCCGTTCCACTCTCCGCTGAATAAATGCTTTAGATAATACTGGTTATCCCTGCCCTGCACAACCGGGTAATTGATTCCTGTTCCTTCAATATAAATCCACCCTACGATATCCGGATTGATTTCCTGCAGGGAAGCAAAATCTACAACCGGCCATTCCCGTCCTCCAGACTCAGTTTCATCTGTGGGAGATGGGGAAGGTTCTTTAGGCTCTTCAGGCAGCTTCACATAATGGTCCAAATCAGTATAGGAGTCCTCGCCTTCCGAATACTCACGGTGCTGCTTATATAATTGGATGGCACCTATCACAATACCGCTTGCAAATATCAAAATCAGTATAGTACAAATAATCCTTTTTATCTTCATGTTCTTACCTCACAGTCGATTGGCTTTGTCTTTCATTTCTTTTGCCGTCGGGTTACTATAAATGAGTGTGGTTTGCACATTGCTGTGCCCTGCCTGATTGGCGACTTCGTGAATGGAATATCCGTTCTCCAGGGCATTGGAGCAGAAATAATGCCGCAGCGTCTTCGGTGTAATGACATCCGAGTATCGGTTAAATATCTGGTTGATACGGGAAGGATTCAGCTTCTCACTCTGGCGGCTGACGAACAGATATGGGCTGTCCGAATTACGCACCTTTAGGTACTCCCGAATCGCGTAAACAATTTTGTCATTGATATAGACCAGGCGGTGCTTGTCTCCCTTGCCGACAATCCGGATTTCCTTTGCTGTCAGATCAACCTGATCCAGCTTGAGATTGACGCATTCACTCCGCCGCATACCGGAATAGGCATAAAGTGTGACCAGGCAAAAGTCCCGTTTACTTCCACTCTCCAGAAGGCGTTGGCGGAATGCCTCTACATCTTTTTTCTCCACAGTGCAGGGACTGGCATACTGTATCTGGATTTTCATAAAATCGCTGTCCAGCACAGCAGCTTCCGTCTGCCGCCCACTCATAATCAGATACTCATTTAGGCTCTTCAAGGAAGAAAGGTGGTTATTTACGGTACGCGGATGATAACCCCGAATATTTCGCATATAGGAAATGTAATCCAAAATATTGGCACGGTATAAAAGCTGTGGCTCCTCTCCAAAACTGTCCTGGCACCAATGCAGATACATCGTTACATCATGACTGTACGTCCGGATTGTGTTTTCAGACTTTCCCAAGCTTTGCAGATGAGCAGTAAATTCTTCGATCATTTGATTCGCCTCCTCATTGTTATTACACGATCCATCAAGGCAATCTACAACCGATTTGATTATATTTAACTCATTTAGGCAGGATATCTTTATGATTGTGTTTAACTGAGAGCAGACTTTGCCACTCATTCGTTCTGCGAGTTCAATATAATTAGCATTATATCGAGGTCGTTCTGTATTTAAAAACAAAAACTGTTTGGCTGATAATCCCTGCTCGCCTTACACATAATATATAAGTCGCGTTTTTTGGTGTTGAAAAAATCAGCTTGACAATCGACCATCGGTCGCTATATAATGAAACCGAAACAAGAAACGACCGATGGTCGTTATAAGGAGGGATCATAATATGCCAAAAGGAATTATTCTTACACCAGAACAACAAGAAGATCGCCGAGAAGAAATAATCAGTGTTGCTTTGCAGCTCATAGAGAAAAATGGATTCCAAAAAACATCTATGAGGGAAATTGCGAATTTAGCAAACATGGGAAAGTCCAGTCTGTATGATTTTTTCAAAACGAAAGACGAGATTTTTGTATATGCAGTTGAGAAAGAAATAGAAGAAACAATTAAAAAGGTTCATAGGATTATTGCCGATGAATCCTCGCCGGAACAGTGTCTTAGAAAAATCATGCTGAATCATCTTGGAGTACCAAAGCAGCAGCGAACGGTGCTGATGTGGTTAAATACAGAATCTGACTATTTAGAAGAAGATTATCGAAAGCGGCTGAAAACTGCGCGTTACGCATATCAGGATATTATAAAATCTGTAATTGAAAATGGAGTGGAATCAGGCGTCTTCCGTAAGACGAATGCCGATCTTATGACGCGTTTGTTAATTAACTCCATTATATCAATCATTTACACATCCCGACCATCAGCCAGTCCGGAGAAAATGCTTGATGAAACAATGGATATATTTCTACACGGAATTATGAATGATGGAGGTGAATTATTATGAATTATTATACTCTACCCTTGTTTCATAAACAGGCAACCCTTGAAATGGTCGGCGGAAAAGGTATGTCTTTATCAAAACTTTTGACAGCGGGTATCCCTGTGCCGGAGGGCTTTCATGTTACAACTACTTCATACAAGATTTTTGTTGAAAAGAACCATATTCAGCCTCACATTAATAAGTTGCTGGACGGTATTGACACTAACAATACCAGCCAGCTTGAAAATGTATCTACGCAGATAGGGATGCTTTTCCATAATGGAGAAATGCCGCAGGAAGTATCCGATGCAATTAAAACCGCATATGCCGGATTGGGAAATATAGCGGTGGCTGTCCGTTCCTCCGCAACCGCCGAGGATTTGCCCGACGCTTCTTTTGCAGGCCAGCAGGAAACCTATCTTAACATACAAGGTGAGAATGAAGTTCTTGACGCTGTAAAGAGGTGCTGGGCTTCCCTATGGACAGCTCGCGCTATTGCTTACCGCGTGAAGAATGATATAAAGCAGGAAATCGTCGCACTTGCTGTTGTAGTACAAAAGCTTGCGTTTTCCGATGCGTCCGGCGTTATGTTTACGCTAAACCCTATCAATGGCAGACGTAGCGAAATGATTGTTAACGCCGCGTGGGGACTTGGCGAATCGGTGGTTTCTAGCTTAGTCACCCCTGATACAATCGTTGTAGATAAAAATGCTGAACGAATTGTATCGTATGAAGTAGCAAACAAAGAGATTATGACAGTCCGCAACTCAGATGGAACAGAAGAAATCCCAACTCCTGAACAGTTGAGGAAAAAACATGCTCTTACTCGCAATCAAGTTATGCGATTGACACAGCTTGGAAAAAAAATTGAGAAGTATTATGAAATGCCTATGGATGTAGAGTGGGCACTGGAAAAAGATAAGTTGTATATTGTTCAGGCTCGCCCCATTACTGTCCTACCGCCGGAATGGACATTACCGGAAAAGGATGTTATATATACAAAAGGCAGTCTAGCGGAACACTTGCCAAATCCTGTTACGCCCTTATTTGCCACACTTGGGCTTGAAATAGTCAACCGTGCGTCGGCGCTTTTATGGACAGATATGTTTGGTAAAAGTGCGAAAAAGCTACTGCCAGAAAACGGAGCATATACGATTATTAACGGATATGTTTATCTTTCCCACAATTCAAAGCCTCTTTTGATTGCTGTCAAATCCCTTTCACCCCGATCTTTACGCCGTGCGCTCATGAACAGTGTTGCACGCTGGGAAACAGCACGAAAAGAATTTGAGGATGTGATTAAACAATGGGAAGAAAAGCCTCTGCATACGCTGAATGCCCATCAAATAATAAAGGGGATTCAGACTGTATTTTATGCCGCTTGTATTTATTTCACGAGGATTCAGCTTACATTGCCAGCTGCCTCTATCAGCGAAACATTATTTACAAAATTTTTTCAGGGAGCGGCTCGTCGCGCTGGTATGACAGATACTTCTGTTTTCCTGCTTGGATTTGATACGATTGCTCTGCAAGCCGAAAAGAACCTGTGGAGTCTCTCGGAATGGGTAAAGCAAAATAAAACTCTCAACCTTTATCTGCAAAGTAATCCAACAGCAAAGATAGCGGAAAATTTTATGTCCTCAGTTCCGCCTGACGAAGTTTCGCTGGAAGTATGGATAGAATGGAAAAATCGAATCAATCAATATTTTAAAGAGTTTGGTCGTACCGCTTATGAATTTGATTTTGCATATTCCACACCGCAGGAAACACTTACACCAACCTTTGAATCCATAAAAACCTTTGTAGAAGGCAAAGGTGAAAGTCCTTTTTTACGTCAATCCAAATTTAAAAAGCATAGGAAACAGGCAGAAGAAGAAATTCTACAACATATAGGTAGCTCACGCAAAAAACTGTTTTTGAAGTTGCTCCATTGGGCGCAGGAAACTGCTCCTATGCGTGAAAATGCTATTTATTGCATGGGAATGGGGCATCCTCTGATTCGCCAGATGTTTCATGAAATTTCAGCACGCCTTATACGTGGCGGAGCTACTTCGCATATAGATGATATTTATTGGCTCACAAAATTGGAATTGGAAAAACTCATAGTACAGTTAGACAAAAATATACCTTTATCCGATAGAAGAAATTCGATGATACTTGAGCGAAAAGCGGAACTCAAAAAGTATCAGGGCTATATGCCACCAGCTCAGTTACCTGAGAAGAAAGTAAAAAGCATATCACATGCACCACAGAAACAAAAAGATGGAAAAACCGTGTTGAGGGGTATAGGAACCAGTTCTGGTGTCGTGACAGCTCGTGCCTGCGTACTAAATAGTCCGGCAGATTTTAAAAATTTCCAGCCAGGAAGTGTTTTGGTTGCCGTTACTACAACTCCGGCTTGGACACCCTTATTTGCCTCTGCAAGTGGAATTGTAACGGATATTGGAGGTCCTCTCAGTCATTCAAGTATTGTTGCACGGGAATGTGGTATCCCTGCCGTTATGGCGACACACACAGCCACGAGAAGTATTAAAAATGGACAAATGATAACGGTGGACGGCTCGGAGGGGACGGTGACGATTGATGAATAAAAAGCCGATTTTCGCTTTAAATCTTGCTACTTTGGTGATTGCGTTAGGATATAGCTTAATTCTTCCTGTCATGCCATTTTACATGGAAAATCTAGGTGCTGGCGGTCGTGAGCTTGGATGGCTCACTGCCGTATATGCTCTGGCACAAACAGTATGCGCACCTTTTTGGGGTGCACTGTCCGACCGAATTGGTAGAAAGCCGATTATCAGCATTGGTATTATAGGATATTCCATCAGTTTGTTCCTGTTCGGTTTGGCTTCATCCTTTTGGACACTATTTATAGCTCGCAGTTTATCGGGTATTTTGTCATCTGCTACGTCCGTTGCATCTTTGGCATATGTTGGAGATTCCAGCTCGGAGGAAGAAAGAAGCAAGAATATGAGTCAACTTGGAGCTTCAATGAGCGTTGGCGTAATGATGGGACCATTATTGGGAGGCATTCTTGCAGGCTATTCGCTTGCGCTCCCATTTTTTACAGGCGCTGGCATTTCATTTATTGCCTTTCTGCTAATTCTAACGCTTTTGCCAGAGTCAATTGAGCGTTCAGGACAGACGGAAAAAAGAAAACCCTTTGATTTTTCAGACCTGAAAAGTATAATTTTTGGCTCAGCAGGAATGGTTTTGATACTTATTTTCGTCGTGCATTTCTGTCAAACAGGCTTGCAAGGAATTACGGGGCTGTATGTCGTAGATAAGTTTGGATTTTCCACTAAGCAAGTTGGTGTTATTTGGATGGCTCTAGCAGGTATTTTGATTGTAGTACAAGGCTTTTTGACTGGTCCTTTAGCAAAAAAAATTGGTGAGAAGCCACTAATACTGATAGGTGTGTTTTGCAAAGCCTTAGTAGCGTTTGCCATGGTATTGACAACTGGGTTTGTTAGTGTGTTGGTGGTTTTTGGCTTATTTGCGGTATCTTCTGCTATTACAGTACCCACATTAAACGCAACCCTTTCAAAAACTGACAATCAGCATAAAGGAACACTGATGGGATTTGCCAGTACCGCCGGAAATCTTAGCAAAGTTATTGCTCCTTTATTAACTGGGTATCTGTATGAAAGCAATATTGAATTACCATATATAACCACAGGAGGGATAGCCTTAATCGGAGTGGTTATCTGCTATATCTGGATAAAAAATCAAAAGAACAAATGATGGAAGAGGACGTTTATATGGAGGTTATACACAGTAACTAATCTGGTATAGAAATTCAATTGAGGCTTTTCTGCTTTATTAAAGTCTTGCTACTACTTAAACCTATAATATCCTTAATTCATTATGACAAATTCCAATTCAACAGTTTTGATACATAAGGAGGTAACAATACTATGGAAAATTATCAATGAAGTGCTAATTCTTTATCAGTGAAGTTATCCATAAGTTTTTCTACCTGTAATCGTCTGGTGCTTTTTGCCAGATCATTGGCAGAAAAATTCATCAACATCCAAGCATACAAGGTCATAAAGAACTTGTATGCTTGAATGTTGCCCTTTATTTTCAATATTAGTTAAGTAACGTGGGTCAATATTTGTAATTCGATTTTTAAAGAAGATTTAAAGAAATATTTTCGTTTTATTTCTTTAAATCTTCAAGAATATATGATAGTATCTTTTTTGAAAGTAGGTGTGTATTATGAAGAATGAGAAAAAAATTACAGTCGCATTGCTCATTGTTTATTTATTGATTTTATCATGGATTATTTTATTTAAGCTACAATTTTCATTTTCTGCGTTAGACCACATAAGACAAATAAACTTAATTCCTTTTGGTGGTTCAGTTATTGCAAATGGAAAAATTGACTTCGATGAAATTATAAACAATGCCATTGTTTTTATCCCTGTAGGTGCATATTTCAGTTTGCTTTTTAAAAATAAATCTGTTTTAAAAGCAATAGGTTCTGTTTTAGGAATTAGCTTTGTATATGAGATAATTCAATTTATATTTGCTATCGGAGCAAGTGATATTACAGACTTAATTAGCAACACATTAGGGGGTATAATTGGAATTGCATTAGTATATGTATTATCTATTGTTCTAAAGGATAAAACACATAAGATATTAAATCGAATAGCAATGGTATGTACTGTATTAGTAGTTGCCTTCTTATTTATGCTTCTTGCTGTAAATAATATGTTTTAATGCCATGTTAATTACATGTTGTTTTGGAAAAGACTTTAATCTGTCAAAGTTTGCTCTTGAAATTGAAAGTGAAACCGCAATAAAGGAAATTTTGAAATTCTATGACGCTTATATCTGCAAATTATGCTTGCATACTTTTTACCACTCTGAAAGTGGTAAAATCACTATGCAGGTTGATGAAGAATTAAAAGGTCAAATTTAACATAAATTATATATGTCTTTTTCCTTATCTTTTCATATCTTCTCAAATGTCCGAATAGCCCCATTTTATCAGCTATTCGGGCATTTTGCTTTTGTGGTAAACCTCACATATCAAGGTCTAACTTCTTATATTTTTCCTATCAAACGTGGTTAAAATCGTGGTAAATACTCTTATGCAATTAGACGCTGAACCTCTGATTTTGCCGTATCTATGGACGCATGAGCATACCAGTTCATCGTGATACTAATATTCGAATGCCCCATGATATACTGTAAATCCTTTGGGTTCATATTCTTGCTTGCCAGCCTTGTGCAGAACGTATGGCGTAGCGTGTGCGGTGTGATATGTGGCAAGAAGTTGTCCTTGTGGTGTTTGTTGTATTTCTTTACCATACGGACAAATAAAGTGCTGTAATCAATGGCAACTTTCGGCTTGCCTTTCGGATTGACAAATAGGAAGTTGCTCTGTCCGTCTATCACAAATGGTTCTGCTTTTGGGCGTTTCTTCATCACTCTATGGAATGCCTGTATCGTTTCTTTGCTCAATGGTACTTGCCTTGTTCCGCTTTTCGTCTTAGGCGTTTCAATGTAATAGCCCTGTTCCTTGCTCTTTAGTAACTGGTGGTCAATAATCACAACCTCATGGATAAAATCAACGTCCATGACTGTCAGTCCGCACAATTCCGAGATACGAAGTCCTGTCTTTAACAGTATCAGCACATCATCATAATACTTGTGATACACATTGTCCGTCTTGATGAATGATAATAAGGCTTGCTCCTGTTCCTCTGTTAATGCGACTTTCTCTTTGGTATCATTTTCTAGGACTTCACTCAACTTAAAATCAAAAGGGTTTTTCCTTACGCAATCGTCTTGTATGGCAATATAGAATGACGCTTTTAACGAGCGTTTATGGTTGTTAATGGTATTGTAGGAAAAGCCCTTGTCTTTCATGCATAACGCCCATTCCTTAGCGTCAGAGGGTTTTATCGTATCAATGCTCCTAGCACCTAACTTGTCCTCTTTCAATAACCGCATGAGCTGTTCCCTTTGTTTCTGTGTGCTTTTCTTCACATTTGCCCTCTGTACGTTCTGTTTGGCATAAAGTTGGCAAAGCGTCATTTTCTTGCCTGTGCTGTCGATACCGTCCTCTATATCCCGTCTTATCTGCTGTTCCAGTTCTCGAAGTGAGGGTTTTTCCCGCTTTCCCTTTGGTGTCGGGTCTGTGGGTGTCAATCTCCAAGCATACACATATTTTGTGTTTCCAAATGCGTCCACATATTTATATAAGTATTTTCCGTCTGTTCGTTGGCTCTCTCCAGTATGCAGGATACGTCCTTTGTTATCCCGTCTTTTTTCTTTCATGGTGTCTGCTCCTTTCCTTGTTGGAAAGAGCCTTGATATGACTTGTTTTCATCATAACACATACAAGGCTCATTTGCACTAGATAGCGTCCAATTTATCAATGACCTGTTCAAACTGTCGGCGTTTAATCTGTATGCGGTTGCCATTCATAATGAGCCAGCCAGCGTCCTTGTTTTCCTCTGCCAATCTTCTCAGCTTGTTTTCTCCGATACGAAAATATTTTGACGCTTCTTCAATGGTAAGGGTGTATTTTTCCCAAACAGGAATATCCTGTGCATTACTCATAAAACACCCCCTCACTTTCAATGACCCCTGCTATATCCGTACTCATCTGTTCCACTATCATTTCCTGTTTTTCGGAAAGGTGTGTAGCTTCATCAATCATTTTCATATAGTTTGAGCCTGTCAGCCTGTCGATTTCCTCTATCATCATAATGGACGGCATGACCTGTTTTTCCAGCCATTGCAGGGTGCGTTCCATATTGACGGGTACAGGTTTCATTTCAAAAGGCAGATTGTCATGGGAAATGAATATCTCCCACAATGGATAGTCGGGAAAGTCCACAAAATCGGTAATGAGATAAAACACCAACCCATGAGGGTTATACGTCAGTAACAATTCCTCGACTGCCTGTACTGCCTTTGTACCACGCAGACGAATTTCAAAACGGTTGATAATATCCGTATGTTTCTTTTTTGTTGCCTGTTCCTTTTGTTTTTCATACAGGCAGAAATATTTCGTGCCTGTCTTTGAGCCGATATAGAGCGTGTCCGCTAAATTGCGTTTTTTTCCGCTTAATTTTCCACCCTGCACATTTTCATAGTTTTTACAGCGACATTCCGCACCGCCGTTTCTGTATTTTTCAGATAAGACAGGAATATCCAGCAGACCGCACATATCGTTGACTGCCAAGTCAAATCGACGGATAAGACCGCCACAGTCAAGACAGCGGTTTAAGAATGAATACCAATCCCTATTCTGTGCCTGCAAGACATATTCCATGTTGCGTGAGCCTGCTCCTTTTAATTCCAAGAATACGCCCATGTGTTCCTCATCAGAAGCCATGACCTTGATTTCCCCGTAGGCGTAATGCTCCTTATAGCCATAATATCCATAGTCATAATGGATAAAATAGTCTGCTTTCATGCCGAGTACCTTTCGGATAACTTCCAATGCATTAGTCGTTGGAAATCGGACGGACAGATAATCAACAAGCAGATAAAAAGGCTTATCACAGACATAGTAATTCAGACAACGCAGGATAATGTTCTGTGTTTCCCTGCTGGCGTTGGCTTTTCCATTCTCAAAGCGGTTGATACTATATCTTGATACATGGGTAAGATTTGCAAGTTCTCCTTGTGAAAGACCGCTGGCAAGACGTTTGTTCTTCATTTCAAGTGCAAATTCTAAGTTGTTCATTATTTTCCTCCAATCCCACAATAGCCTTGAAATACCTGTAAACCAACTTTCAAAATGTGTGAACTGTACTATCTTCTTAAAACTTCTCATTACTACATATAACTTTGGGATTGTATGGTTTTTGACTTGTCTTTTGTGTAATAGTGCCCCCCTGTTAGATGACGGGGGCACAGACAAGGCTCGCAGGCTCGCCAGCCGACAAAGCATTTCCGTCCTTTGACGGCAAGCCGTCATGGCGTTGTTGCTGACGCGCGCCAGCAGTCCTACAATGCTTTGTCAGCTAGTCCTCTTTTGCCTTTTCTAACAAGTTCCATTTCAACCGATATTCATATCTACGGGTTTAATCAGATAGGCATTTCTTTTTGAATGTTTTTGTATTTCATTCTATTGTGCTTATTCATTTACAAGAACATAGTAATCCCTATATGCTTATTTGTCAATATGTTTTTTTGTCTTTACAAATCATATTAAGCATGATAGACTTACAATAACGAAGATATAACGAGATATGGAGGGTTATGCAATGAAAATAAGCCATTTAGGAAATAATATACAGACCATAAGAAAATTTAGAGGAATGAAACAACAGGAGCTTGCGGACAAAATCGGTATCAATATGCAGAGCCTTTCCAAGATTGAAAGAGGGTTGAATTATCCTGCTTATGAAACGCTGGAAAAGATAATGGAAGTGCTGGACGTAACGCCCAATGAATTGTTATCGGGGGAATGGAAATATATAAATCAGTCCGAAAAGGAAGTCTGCCAGTTTTTAAGAGCCGAAGAACGTCTAAACGCAGAATTGAAACATGGACATTATGATAACTTCTTTGACAGCGAGGAAGAATGGTTGGAATATGAGTTAGAAAAGTTACGGGAATATATTACCGACTACATCAACGGAAAGAGCATTGAAGCGTCTGACCTTTACCCAATCAAAGAATTTATCCAGCATTTGAAATTTCAAAAAATGTTAGACCGTTATGATGATTTATACAGCATGGATATGTTCGGGGAAAGCACAGAGGGATACAAATATACAACGCCATACTATTCTTTTAAAAGGATAAACCCGAACTCAAAAAAAGATATGGAACTGTTACGGGAAGTATTAAAGAATAAGCATTTTGATGATGAGGACGAGTAATCTTTTTCCTCTTGCGAGAAGATACAGCAAATAAAAAGCCCGATCAAGAGTGCAAAGTACCACCAATGGTGGCAAAGCTCTTGACAGGGCTTTTTATTTGCTGTGTTGGGTAATCAAGAGGAAGAAAGGGATAAAATCTAATTTGTGGCAAATCAGGCAATATCAACGCAAGTGTCGCAGTTTGACTTAGTGCTAGAAAAAAGCGAAAGCAACTGGAAGATTGTTAGATAGCTAAAAAGGGCTTGCACCCATAGATGATGTGGCTGCAAGCCTTTTTATAAATTACTGCTTTCATAGCTTGTGAAGCCTTTTTTTGCTTCTTGAAATGCATTTAGCTGTTTATCCTCATTCATGATATATCATAGTCTTTACTGAAATAAGCAGATATTCATAAAAAAACTTCTGCAATTCTTGTAATTGACTTGACAGGCGAACAAATAGTAGCTAAAATAAAAGAGAACAAACGGTAGCCAAATAGAAAGGAGCTAAGACTATGTTAAAATTATACTTTGGAAACTGCATTGCTATTATCAGTACACTTTTATTGGGCGCAAACATCGGCTATATGCTATGGGGATATTTAAGTCGGGCGACAATTCAAAAATGGGGAATGATTATCCTGTTCTTTATCCTGATTCACGGTGCATTGTGGTATTTTGCTAACGTCCGTGATTTGTATTCTAACTCTATTATAAACGCTACTGACGGCAGCGTAGAAATGGGATTGTTTTCGGTCAGCAGTATTCAATCCATTGTCTTTTGGGTAGCAAGTGTGATTATATGGTTGCTTGGGATAATATCAATCTTCAAACCACAATACAGGCAAAATATTTTTTACATTATTGTTGTTATAAGTATCATACAAATCGCATTTATTGAATCTTCTCGTATATGGCTTTATAACTCTGTTCCTACTCGTTTTGATTATATGTAAGTGAGGTATTTACATGGGTAAAAGAAATACAAAAGAAGTTATTTTATATGAATCATTAAAACTATTTGCAGACAAAGGTTATGACGGGGTAACGGTACGCGACATTGCAGCAGAAGTAGGAATTAAGCAAAGCTCTTTATACAAGCATTACAAAAGCAAACAAGAAATCTTTGATACATTGGTAGACACAATGCAATTACGGTTTAAAGACGCTTCTGCTTCCTTTCAGTTACCTAATGGTGAGTTGAGAGAAATTGCAAAAGAATACGCAACAGGTGGAAACGAGATTTTAAAGAGAATCAGTAGTGAAATTTTCCATTTTTACTTGAAAGACCCCTATGCTTCACAATTTCGTAAAATGCTTTCCATTGAGAAATACAAAAATGAGGAAATAGACCGTATCTATCGAGAAGTATATATAGATACTGCAATTTCCTATCAAGCTGCTCTTTTTGAAGAAATGGTAAAACAAGGATTTATGCGACAAGCCAAACCCGAAGTCATGGCATTACAATTCTTTGCACCGATTTTTCTCTTGCTCAATAAATATGATGGTATAGCTGAAAAGGAAAAAGAGGCAATAGAAATGTTGGGAAAGCATATAGAACAGTTTGACATGATTTACCGGAAGGAGGAGATTTGATGAAAACAGCAATCGTATACGCTACAAAATATGGCTGTACAAAAAGATGTGCAGAAATTCTAAAGTCTTACCTTAAAGGCGAAGTAACCATACTTTCAGTTAAAGCAGATAAAATTAATTTATCGCAATATGACGCTGTTTTTATAGGTGGTTCTGTATATATGGGTAAAATCCAGAAAGAAATTACCCAGTTTTGTAAACGTAATTTAAAACAACTCCTGCAAAAAAAGTTAGGACTATTCGCTTGCTGCTATACGCCAAAAGATACACAAGGTTTTTTTGAAACTCTTTTTCCAGCGGAGTTATTAAGTCATGCGACTTATGTAACTTCCGTTGGTGGTGAAATGGACTACGAACAAATGAACTTTCTTTACAGAAAGATGTTTCAATCCTTAAAGAAAATCGACGGATTTAACGAGGGATTTACCGAACCTCAAATAAACAAGGTTGAGATTAAGAAATTAGCAGAAGCAATCATTAAGTGACCCACATGTTATTTTTAGAATGAGGTGGTTTAGTGCGAGGAAAACAGTGGATATTATGTCCTATATGTGGAAACAAGACAAGATTAAAAATTAGGGAAGATACGGAGTTGATAAACTTTCCGCTATATTGCCCTAAGTGCAAGCAGGAATCACTAATCAATATTAGAGAATTTAATATAACAGTCATCAAAGAGCCAGACGCTAAGACGCAGAGCCGATAATTTAGAGGGTTTATACCTCATAGATTATTGGCTCATTTTTATTGCTTGCTCCATACGCTGTATGATCTGTAAAGCAATAAAAATGGAGGAACTAATCTTCCTCCACTTCCTTAGATTTAATGATACCGTCAGCAACACTTTCCATGATTACCATTTCTTTGTCATTGAATGTATCAAGTTGCTTTTCCAGTCGCCTACGGTTAGTGTTCTTTACTTGACCGCTGGCAGGTAAGAAAAATTCATCAACAGACACGTTGAGTAAAGATACTAGGTCATAAAGTACCTGTAAGCTTGGGTGTTGCCCCTTGTTCTCAATATTCGTTAAATAGCGTGGGTCAATCTCAATCATTGCACCCACCTGTTCACGAGTTAAACCTTGTTTTTTACGGGCTTCTTTTATCGCAAGCCCAAACGCCTTAAAATCGTACTTATCTTCTTTTTTCAATATAATAAAATATGTTTTGAAATATTGAGCTTAAACATGTAAGATATTTCACATAGGAGATGATAAAATGAAACTTAGAGAAAGCTATACATGTCCATTAGAACTTGTTCATGATATTATAAAGGGAAAATGGAAAACGATAATTATTTTTCAACTTAGAAATGGAAAATGCTCTTTTTCCGAACTCCATCACAGTATAGCAGGAATTACTCAAAAAATGCTATTGGAACAACTGCGTGAATTAAAACACTTTGGCTTAATTGATAAAAAAACATATGATGGATATCCTCTAAAAGTAGAATACTTTTTAACTGGACAGGGAGAAAAGATGCTATCAGCAATTAAGATAATGCAAGAAATTGGTATAGATTACATGGTAGAGCATGGTATGACAGAAATCCTTGATGAAAAAGGAATTTGTTATTAAACTCTATCATATACACGAAAAAGTAAGTAATTTACTTAGAAACTATTATCTTATATTATTTAATTAGAATTAAGAGAGGATATGAGAGTATGAAAAAAGCATTACTTATTATTGATGTGCAGAATGATTATTTTCCTAATGGAAAGTGCCAGTTGTATAAACCAGAGATTGCGTTGAATACAATAAAAGATTTATTGAAAATTTTTAGAAAGCAAAACTTGCCAATTATTTACATTCGCCATGAGTCTATCCATGGAACATTTTTTAATCCAAATACAAATGGTGTACAAATCCATAATGATATTAAACCATTAGATACAGAAACAGTTATTGTTAAACATTATCCAAATAGTTTTTATGAAACGAATTTGCAAAACAAACTGGTAGAGAATGAGGTAACGGAATTGGTTGTTTGTGGAATGATGACACATATGTGTATTGACACAACTATAAGAGCTGCCAAAGATTATGGCTATGAGATTACACTAATATCAAATGGTTGTGCGACCAAGGAATTAAAATGGAATGGAGTCAATATCCCAGCAGATACAGTTCAAAGCATATTTATGGCTTCTTTAAATCAGAAATTTGCTAATGTTATTACAAGCACGGAGTTTTCGTCAAATGAAATTACGAGATGAATATACATGTCCTTTGGAATTAATTCATGATATGATAAAGGGAAAATGGAAGCCAATTATTTTATGGCGCTTACGATTAGGTGCTACTTCATTATCTAAATTAGAGAATGATATTGATGGAATTACACAAAAAATGCTTTTGGAACATTTAAAGGAACTTATAGATTATGGATTTGTTGATAAAAAAACATTTTCTGGTTATCCACTTCATGTCGAGTATTTTTTGACGGAAGATATGGGAAATCAAATACTAGAAGCATTACGAATTATGCAACATATAGGGATTGAATATTTAAAGAAAAATGGAATGGAAAATGAATTAACTGAGAAACACGTGATTCCAGACTAATACCTACAAAAAAGTGGGTAATTTACGTTTTGCTTCCTCTTTGTTAATATATATCTGAAATTAAACGATATACAAGGAGGAAAATTTATGTATATTTCAAGTATAGGAATTTCTAATGGAATTATTGAAAAAAAATATGGTAGTCATGGAGTGCAATTCAATGAAAATGATGTGCCAACGTATTCAATTCCGTTCAAAATTGAAAATGCACCAGATAAAACGGTTTCCTTTGCCTTTATACTGGAAGATAAAGACGCATATCCAGTGACGGGTTTTATATGGGTGCATTGGTTAGGAGCTAATCTAACAAGAAGTGAATTAAAGGAAAACGAAAGCCAGACAGCAAAGGACTTTATACAAGGTGCGAATAGCTGGACAAGCATATTGGGGAATCAGCAAACCAGAGAACAGGCAAGCTGTTATGGTGGAATGGCACCACCAGATAAAGCACATATTTATGAGCTTCATGTATTTGCCCTTGATAAACTGCTTGATTTAAAAAACGGATTTTATCTTAATGAACTCTATCAAGAAATGGAGGGGCACATCCTTGAAGAAGCTGTACTAAAAGGGTTGTATGAAAAGTAAGCCTGTTAAAGTTGGATTGCGGACAATTAAGACGGTACTTTCTGTGTTCCTTTGTTTTTTGATAGATAGCTTAAGAGCTTCAAGTGTTCCTTTTTATGCAGTGATTGCGTCTATACTGTGCATACAGCCAGATATGGAAAACAGTTTGAGCGTTGCTAAAAACAGGGAACTTTCAACAATTATCGGCGGTATACTGGGAATGCTCTTTTTGCTTATGGAAAGAATTTTTTTGCCCATTCAGCCAGAAATACTTCGGGAATTGACTTTATCTATTTTATTGATTCCAATCATCAATCTGTCTGTACTGTTGAAACAGAAAAAAGGAACATTTTTAACGTGCGTTGTATTCTTATGCGTAACAGTAACACATGAGAAAGATATAAGTCCTATTTGGTTCGCATGGAATAGGATTGTTGACACTTAATTAGGGATTGGTATTTCACTGGCAGTAAACTCTTTCCCCTTTCATAAATTTAAGGTAGGTGGTACTATGGGAAAATACTGATTGTTGAATTTACTGAAAAAGAGGACGCTGTTTTCCAACAAGCGGTGGAATGGCTGTCCTCTAAACTTGCTTACACCCCTGCTTCTTTTAATCAGCAGAAAAAAGGATTTGATATAGACCCATTAACCCGTACCTTTACCAACGAAGAGGGAACGTCTATATATCTGACTGCTAAAGAGTTTGACTTGTTGTATCTCCTGTATTCCTATAAAGGGCAGGTATTTACGAAAGACCAACTATATGAAAATGTCTGGGGCTTTCACAATGCCCCAGAGGGAAATAACCTCACATCATTCATACGGAAGCTAAGAAAGAAGATAGAGCCGTCCCCAGACAATCCACAGTACATAATAACGGTCTGGGGTGTCGGTCATAAATTCAACAAAGAAAAACCGTAGCTGTAATTCACATTCGTGTGATCTACAAGCTACGGTTTTATCGTTCAAATTGATTTCTTGCTTTTTTATCACGGCGTATGGCTTCCTTTGCAGATTTCAGTAAGTCCACAAGTAACCTTACTTCGTATTCGTCACAGTCTTTCAATACATCTTTGGCTTCACTCTCAAATATGACTTTTGAGGTCAACACATTATCGCACAAAAGAGTATCAACAGAAACGGACAGTGCATTTGCAATCGCAATTAAAGTCGGCAGGCTGACTTTCGTTTTTCCAGTTTCAATATTACTCATGTGTGAGGGCGTAACGTCTATAATGTCTGCTACGGCTTCCTGTGTTACGCCTTTTTTTATTCGGGCAATCTTAATTCTTTGACCGATTGCTTTATAGTCTATCTCCACAATTCCTACTCTCCTTTCTGCTTTTTTATATTGTAACCATTCTCAGAGTGTATTATAATAGTCTGTGTAAATGATGATTGCATACAGTATATTTTAAGAATTATAATCTCAATTATGACTACATGAAACGAGGTGTTTATATGATTGGTTTAAAGAAAAGAGATACAAAAGACCTGTTTAAAGTCATTGCCCGTCAACATGGTATTTCCGTCAAGGAAGTAAAGGCAGAAATGCAAAAAACCATTGATGAAGCAAGGAGCAATCCAGACCCAGAGGTGCAGGCAAATTTCAAGAAGTATTTCGGAAATAAACGCCCTACACCAGAAGAATATATTTATATCTTTATCAAAAAGACGAAAGTTTAGAATGGTACAATCGCTTTAAGGGGGATTGTGTATGAAGTGTTTTAAGCAATTTACCAAAAACTCAAGAACAACTTAACAGCAATCCATGCACTACTACAACTAAATATTTTAATATCTTAGCTCATACAGACTATATGTTTTGTGTGGGCTTTTTTCTTACTCTCTTTTCCGTATTTTCCAAAGGTATAGACGGTATTTCCGTTTATATATTTCAGCGTTTGCGGAAAGGGGGTGAGATTATGAACACATCTTCTTTTGAGCATATCGTTAGAATACAGTTTAATGCTTTGATAATGACTGTTATCAAACGTACAGTAAAAAGCAAGAAAAGACAGATTGCAAGACGTTCTAAGCGTGAAGTTTTGTTCTGTGAATTGTCAGATATGAAACAGCTTGAATGTGGAACAACAGATAACTATTCTTGTAATTATATTTCTTTTGAAGTCTTGAATAATACAATCCAAGTATCAAATGAGAAACTTGCTGTTGCTTTACATAAGTTATCAGAGAAACAGCGTGATGTAATCTTATTACGCTATTTTCAAGGCATGAGTGACCAAGAAATTGCAGAATTGTATCATGTATCACGTTCTGCTATTTATCGCAGAAGAAGTAACGGATTGAAGAAACTAAAAGCATTATTGAAAGAAAGGAATTGAACCAATGAGAAAAGAATATGGCTATCCCACATTAGAAGTAATATGCAAAGCGTCTGCTGGAAGTGAAACCGCAATAAAGGAAATTTTGAAATTCTATGACGCTTATATCTGTAAATTATGCTTGCGTACTTTTTACCACTCTGAAAGTGGTAAAATCACTATACAGGTTGATGAAGAATTAAAAGGTCAAATTTATACAGAAATGATGAAAGCAATCTTGAAATTTGAAATCAGAGTGAAGTAATCATATTACACGAATAAAAAACGGGAGATACACAGATGTTTGTGCTATCTCCCATATTAATTTCAGTGTCATATCAAGGCTCATTCAATCGTGGTAAATTCGTGGTTAAATGAGTATTTTCCTATACTTCAAAGTGCTTGAAAGTATAGTGTTTATGCGGATAATCAAAAAATAGATATAAAATTATAATAAAATTGATATAGAAAATCCGATTATTTCATTTTTTTCGTCATAAATCCAGAATCATTTAGGGAATCATCTTTACCTATCTACTATTGGAAATAAAAGTATAATCCGAAAGAAATCCTTATCCTTCTCAACAATACACTTTCCGCCCATCTGTTTCATCATATTTTTTATGTTCTGTATACCAATCTTAGTGCTCTCCACTTTTTCTTCAAGTTCTCGGATCTTATTTTCAAACATAAAACCAACCATACGAGCTTCCTTTACAGATGAAATCACCACTGGTTGGGATGTAGACGCATATTTTACGATATTCGAGGTCATATTATCCAAGATTCGCATCACATAGTCCGTTGATATCCTAAGGAAACAATCCGTCCATGACACATGGAATGCGACAGAAAACCCGTTCTGTTCCAGATAACTGCATGTTTCCGAGAACAGGTCATAAAAGAGTACCTCATATTGCTCTGGTTCTTCCAGTTCCACTTCTTCTTCCCCTGTGATCAAGGAATATTCAAACAAGTGGTCTGTCAGGTATTTCATACGATGTGCTTTTTGACCAATCTTCTCCAGATACTCCATAAGCTGTTCTTCGTTTTTATATTTGCCTTTCTTCAGAATCTCTGTGTAGAGCATAATGGAAGTTATCGGCGTTCGCAGGTCATGGGACATCTCCGTAACATTCCTCTGGTTTTCCCGTACAATCTCTGCTTCCTGCAGAATGAGGTTCTGGAAAGCGATCCGCATGCTGTTAAGCCCCTCTGCCAGAGTCCCAAGCTCATCCTTCCCCTTTACGGTAATCGCATAATCCAGGCTCCCTCCTTCCAAAATCTCTATTTCAGAGCTGAGCGTCCTGATATAGTCCATCTTACGACGAATACCCAAGAGGACAAGCACCAGGAACAATACAAAAGAAAAAAGCAGTTCGGTAATTAGGAGATAATTGTAATATTGATAGCTGTATGCACCCGTAATAATTACTTCTGCAGAACCATCGGAAAATTCCACAATATAATAACTTTCCCATGCATAATTGCCAGCGGCAATCTCTTCTTCCCAGATTTCCTGATCCGGGTAATCCGAATCAAAAACCTGAATCTCATCCTTGTAAATCTTAACAGACAGAATTTTCTGCTTCTTTAGCCATATATTCAAAGCATCAGTATCTCTGGACGAAAGTTGTTTCTGCCTGATATAATTCTGGAATTTGTCAATATATTCCTGATTCTTCCTGTCTATATAGCCTGTTTCTTCCAGATATTTATCAACCAGATACTCCCCCGCAAGATCTAATCCCCAAAAAGCCACAACTGCTACAAAAGCTGAGATAAGTAACAACCGCAGCAGTTGAGCATAAATAGAGTCTTTTTTATTCGTTGCCTGCGTCAAACTTATACCCCTTTCCCCATACAGTCTTAATATACTTCGGATATTTAGGATCATCTTCTATTTTTACTCTCAACTTCCGAATATGAACCATTACCGTACTGTTACAGGAATAGAAATATGGTTCATCCCACACACTTTCATAAAGATTCTGAGCCGAAAAAATCTTTTTGGGATGTTGCATTAGCAACAACAAAATATGATACTCAATATCAGACAGTTCTTTTTCTACACCATTTACATATACCTCATTAAAGGATTCATGTGCCCGGATTTCCCTGATTTCCAGATATGGTTCTTCTTTGTCAGACCCCGATGCATTTCTTCCCATATAAACATTATAACGCCGCATCAGCGCTTTAACTCTTCCCAAAAGTTCTGCATAGGAGAATGGTTTCGGAAGATAATCATCTCCTCCCGCCATAAGTCCAATTAATTTATCTGATTCTTGTGCTTTAGCGGTAAGAAAAAGTACAGGAACAGTAGATACCTTACGAATTTCCTCACAAGTACGAAGTCCTGACATTCCCGGCATCATTACATCCAAAATAACTAAATCTGTATTCTCATCCAGAAGTTCCAGACCCTTACTACCGTTTTCCGCTTCCTGAACACTATAATTTTCACTTTCTAAAAGGATACGTACACCCTCACGAATATCTTCATCATCTTCTACAATCAATACATGTTCTTTACTCATACACTGTATTCCCCGCTTTCTTTTGAAAATCCCTACCATTGTTCCCATGCGAACTTACATTTCTTGATCCTGCATGATCCTTTTTTCAATTTTAACCCTATTTTTTCTAACAATATCAAAATCTAGAACCACCAAATTCAAAATAGCCTTTTTCCTGGCCCTGTAAAACCTTGCTGCCGCTATGACTATTACAAACTTTTCCTACTCGAAGTGCCCCAATCTCCATATGTATCACATACATATCCGAAAAGATTAGGCTTAATCTTGTCTCTCTATCGCAGATATTAAAATATTTGTGGTAATGCCTTGGAGTCAGGCTAAATATCATACAGTATCCTCCTAAAAACTTCTGCGCCAATGCAATGCTGTCAAATAATTGTTCCAAATGATATTCTGTATTTTTAATCTTATATGTTCCACTTTCTTCTATAGGATATACACTCAAATATCCATCACATGGATTGATCAGATGATTTTATGTTATATCAATCCGTTCTTTGTTTCGTTTCCGTATAAAAAAATCGTTAAAATACTTATAACCCTTTTTTCTTATTCATCTATATTTATCCCTTGCTTTTTCAAAAACACAGACACCAGCCATCTGTAAAATTTGGAGTTTAAAAAGATTCCCATTTGCCGTGACACTCACAGTTGAACTAAAATTTTCAATATGCTCCGGCCGGGCACTGTCTGATATAAAAAACGAATCAGCAAAGTTTTTTTCCTCATACTTCTAACCCTAAACCCATTAATAGAATAACAAATTCTATCAGTCCCGTAAACACTATCCCTATTTTCCCCGCTAAATAAGGTTTTTTCACTTTGAAAGGTAATATAAATGCCACCGCCATCATTACAAGAACTGTCTGCCAAAGCCCTCGGCTTCCATATGAAATTCTGTTTCCAATCATATAAAATGCTGGCAACAATAATGCAGACGCAGTTACCGGAAGTCCAAGATAATATGACCTCCTCCCACTTTCTATTTTCTGTCTTTCTTCCTCCATTACATTAAAATACGCCAGACGAATCAAGGCACATAACACATACAAGCAACACACCAGAAATCCCAAATAACTTTTACCGCTGATATTGTATGTAAATAATGCCGGGAGGGCCCCAAAGCAAACCAAATCACTTAGTGAATCTATCTGAATACCAAATTTCTTTTCCTGTTCGTCACGCTGTTTTGTAGCAGCAATCGTACCATCAAACATATCACAGACACCTGCTATCATAAGACATAGAACCGCCTGCCGATACCAGCCTTCCATTGTATATATAATCCCGGTAAATCCCACCAGCATTCCCAGATACGTTAGTACCACTGTGTAATTATAATAACCGTTTAATTTTTTCCTTTCTTCCATCTCTCTTCTTCACCTCTCCCCACGGCCTATGATGCCGCCGTAGAAAATATAATACTGTATGCCAAAATACACCATGGTTTTCCAACAATAATAATTGCTGCAAATTTACGGAAACTCATTTTCGTAATCCCTGTAAAATAGCAAAAATAATCGTCTGGAAACAGAGGCAGTACCATACCAAGAAAAAGCAGAACCGTATAGGATTTGCTTTCAGCAGCCCATCCAGCCCATTTATCATATTTTTTTCCTGGAAACATCTTACTCACAAGCCCCTGTCCATACTTTCTGGCAAGGATAAAAGCAATAAGGGAGCCCATTGAAATTCCTATATAATTGCACCAGAATCCTCCTGCCCATCCAAACATAACAGCACCTACTATGCATCCAAGAAATCCAGGCAGCACGGGCAGTACCACTTGGACTGCCTGAACCGTCACTAATACAACTGGTGCCAGCAATCCAAATCCGGCTATATATTGTTGTAATGTCTCCGCAGAATCAAATTTTCCATCCAGATATGCTTTAATCAATACCCCACAAAGCGCTATACAGAATATGAAAAACAATGCAGTCATTCTCTTTTTCCATTTTTCAGCCTGTTCTATCATCATTTTTTATCATCACTTTCAGATTATCTTCTGCCTTTTGACTATATTCTTCCGCTTCCTTATCCCATGCTGCATAAGGAGCTTCCCCACGATGATCCGGAAGTTCATACTCCGACTTTAAATACTCTCCCAGATATTTCGTGACTTTCTGTGCACCAGAAATATTTAAATGATCCCCCTTATCCAAACTGTCTGTCTTCCAGTCTATCCCTACTTCATTTAATTTCAGATTCAGGTCTAAATAATCCAATGAATGCTCTGTTGCATAGGTACGAACACTATTATGTCTGCGATAATTATAGTTTACAGGGGACGGTGTACCAAGCAAAAGCAGTTTTACATTCTTCTCTTTGCAAAGTTCCTCAATTTTTTCCATATATGTTATAACAGTATCCGTCATCTCTTCTCTTTGCTCCGTTTCCTGCATATACTCCCCCTTCTCATATGGATGCACATCACAGCGAAAAGCAAAACCTTTATAATTTTCTTCCGGATACTGCTTTTCTATCAAAAATGATTTCCAAATGTCATGACAACGAAAGATAGGAATATAATGATTTCCCCACGCTTCAATGGTTTTCCTCAAACTTGCCAGCCCAGGATTTCCTCGAAACATCACATTTGTTTCCAAAATCACCAATTTGGGTGACTGTGTTTCCAATGCTGTTTCCAACATATGATAGGTTTCCTGTATCTCTTGTCCGGATTGCCCGCATACATAAGTCGTTATCCCGTGATATTTCCATAATACCATCGGAGAAATTGCGGAATAACTTAAACTATCTCCTAACACAATCACATCTATACTTTTTTCCGGTTCTCTTAAGATCCGGAACACACTTTTATTTCTACTGTGTACCAAATTATCATTTTCTATTAATACTGTCTCCATTTTGTTTGATACTCCCGCAAAAATGGCAAACAGGATAACAAAAAAAGTAAGGTTTTTTACAATCTTCTTAAAATCCCGCATAAATCAAATCAACCTGCTGATATCCGATTCCGTATGCACCGAAAATAACTACCGCAAGAATCAATCCATAGTAGACTGCCCACCTTACCGGAAACCATAATTTTCGGAGCCCAAGTTCGCCCAACAGTTCCCTTTCTCTTATCATTCCAACGAAGGCCACTACCACACATCCGGCTGTAATGATAAGATAATCCGCCTTATCCAGACCAAATGTCAGGAATGTGCCATCCCATAAATTCTGCAATTCAAAATTGTTAAAAATACTCCTGAACATTCTTAACCCCGCATATAATCCATTTGCCCGGAAAAAAAGTTCTCCTGTAAAAATAATGACCCATGTCTTTAAAATCTGGGGGATTTTAAAGTATAGCGCATCCTCATTTATATGGCAGATTTTTATGAATTTATTTCTTGCGGGTTCCAGTGCAATCCCACCTAAAAGAATCACAAAATAGTACATACCATAAAAAATATAACTCCATCTCGGTCCGTGCCACAGTCCATTGCAAACCCATACCGGGAAAAGTGCAAATGCGGAAACACCCAATTTTGTTATGTATTTTGCCAAATATTTCCGGCCAAACCGATTCCATTTCTTGACGATTCCAGATACTGACACTGGATAAAAAACATAGGCTTTAAACCATGCCCCCAGGGTAATATGCCACCGTCTCCAAAAATCTGCAGCATTGCGTGCCATAAAAGGCTGTCGGAAATTTTCCGGTAAGACTACCCCAAACAGTTTACCGCTCCCAATAATAATGTCCATGCAACCGGAAAATTCCATATACAGTTGAACGGTATACGCCACTGCCGCTGCTACAACAATTACGCCACTATATTTTTCATAATTTTCAAAAACAGCTGTTACGAATACATACAGCCGATCTGCAATGATCATCTTCTTAAATAATCCCCAGAGAATACGTACAATGCCCTGTGACAGATTTTCTCCTGTAATCGCCTTTCCTTCCCATAAAGCATCCGCTGTCTGGGGATACATGCTGATCGGCCCTTCCATAATCTGTGGAAAAAATCCAAGAAACAAAGCTATTTTCCCCGGATGCTGCTGTGCGGTAATCTTCTCCCAGTACACATCTGCCATATAGCCGATAGCCTGCAGTGTATAGAAAGAAATCCCAATGGGGAGTAACAGTTCTTTTGCCGTCAAAAGGATCGGACTTCCTGCAGCCTCCAGCACAATATTCGCATTCCTTGCAAAAAAATTATAATATTTTAAATATGCCAGAACCGACAGCAACAATATAACCCCACCAGCAAGTACTATTTTTTCTTTCTTCTTATATTGCTTTTTAATACCAGCACATTCCTTCCAGTCTTTCCCTGCAGTTTCCATTTTAGATTGCAGTTTCAAATCAGCCAGCCATACACCGATATAGTGAGTAAACATGGTAGTGCCAATCAAGTAAATCACAAGTTTTCCACTGATCATCCAAAAAAACACATACCCAGATAATAATAATGTCAGCCAACGTATCTTTTTAGGTGTAAACTGATAAACCAAAAGTACAATCGGAAGGAATACAAACAAATATAGTGACGTATGATAAGCCATTTTAATCTCCATTCCGCGCGCATTTGGGCGCGGCACAAATAGTAATGAAAGTGGTTCACACTTTCAAGTTTTCGTGTTACAATACAATTAAATCTAAGGCATCCCGGCATCAATATCAGATGCACCCACCCGTTTGTTATTGATGTGCAGGTGCGCCTCGTTTTACCAAGGTGGGAATATTCTTAAATAGGTTCACTATGTGAGCCTTTTTGTTGTATCTATATCACGATTTTGGCTCAATCTACTTTCTTTCACACTATCTCTCCTGCAACCTTAGTATCATCTCTCTCATAGCCTCCACAGAATTGAAATTCCCCGGTATCATCTCAGATGCTTCAATCTCTATTGAAAAAGCTTCTTCTAATTCGGACACCAGTGAAATTACCCCGAAAGAATCCAATATCCGATCATCTATCAGGGCATCTTCCTTCTCCCATGCAATACTGTTATCAAGTTCTGTTAAAATATTCATCAAAGTGTCCATTTTTTATCTCCTTTTCCATATTATCTTCATAAGTGGAACGTTCTTCACGAATTAATTTCCATCCCATTTCTTTACTGTAAAAAGCAACTTTTGGAAGTGCATGACTCAAAAACAGCGCCATTCCTTCTGTCATGGAATATGCCCCTGCACGCTCAAATATGAGGATATTTCCTATCCTTAAGTCTTTTATAACTGCTTTCTGCATCAGCACATCATTGGTTGTGCAAAGCGCACCACATACCGTCCATTCCTTAAACTTTCCCTGTTCATGCTCAGGACTTACTCGAAACAGAGGCTGATACATTCCACGGATTTGTCCATCATAATTCATCTGATGAATCCCACCGTCAACGATACAATAATTTTTCCCATCGTTCTGTTTTATATCGTACACCCCAGTCAGATAATAACCGCATGAAGCTGCAAGGGCACGCCCCATTTCCAACATAATCGAGCCTTTCCACTGCATTTTGGATACCGCTTCTGCAAGTACGCTTATATCGCTTTCCATCGTATCTTTCTGACCTTCAAAATAAGCAACTGAAATTCCTGGGCCATACTCCAGTTCCTCTATTTCAAATCCCGTCTCTTCTTCCAGTTCTTTACAGAACTGATCGAGATATTCCAGTTCTTTCCTTACCTTCTCTACTGTTTTTTTCTGCGTACCGGTAAAATAATGAATACCTTGAATTTTTAGAAACGGACACATTTTTCCCACTTCAATGATATTTTGGATAATCTCTTTATCCATTCCGAATTGGTTTCCGCTGGTCAGTCTAAGATACACATGAATCACTTCATTATTAGCATCACACCAATCCACAAAACAATAAAACTGATTCAGCGATTCTACCGTATAAGTGCATTTCCCCCGGTAAAAATCCAGTATATGATAAATGTCCTCTTTTTTCTTCAATACTCCGGACACTAATACCTTCTCCGGAGGAATTCGACGTGCTTTACAAATCTCAAATTCCCCCATAGAACACACCTCAATCCGGTCTACCACTGCACACATCTGGCTGACAAGAAAAGGATTTGCTTTCATCGCAAAACACAAACCGATTCTGTCCTTAAGTATGCTGCGGAACTCCTGAACACATTTCCTCATTTCATCAATATTAAAAATATATAATGGGGTTCCATATCGTACAATTCCATACTCCAAACATTCCATGTCCATTACATTGCCACCTCCATCCGATTCCTGAAATATTCACGATCCATTTTTCCGTTTTTATTCAGGGGCATCTTGTTTATCTGCACTACTTTATGAGGAATCATATAAGACGGAATTTTTTCCGCTAATTGCCTCCGGATTTCATCTACTGCCACATTCCCCAAATAAAAGGCAACAAGCTGGTTTTTCTTATGATTCATTAAACAACAGCTCCTTTCCAGACCCTCTATCTGGTTCAATGCGTGTTCAATCTCTTCCAGCTCGATGCGGTGCCCCATATGTTTAATCTGAAAATCCTTTCTCCCTGAAAAATAAAGTTCACCATTAATATCGTAATACCCCAAATCACCTGTCTGGTAATATCGTCTGTTTATTTTCCCCTGAAAAGTTTCAATAAACTTTGCCTTTGTCTCTGACAGATTGTGATAATATCCTTCTGACAAGGACTCCCCTGCAACACATATTTCTCCGATTTCCCCTGCAATGGCAATCTCATTTCCTGCCTCATTCAAAAGAAATACTTTCCTTCCCGGAAACGGTTTACCAAGCGGTAACTTTTCTTCATCACTAAAAATCCGTTTCACCGGATAATATGTACAATTACAAGTAATCTCCGTAGGTCCATATAGATTCACAAATTCTGTTTCCGGCAATGCTGCCTGCCACAGTCTTAATTGTTTTGTTGGCATAACTTCCCCACTGAACATCACCCTCTTTATATCTTTAGGTACCTTGTATGTGAGTCCTTTCAGTGCAGATATCAACGTCAAAGCAGATACTGCCCAAATCAACGTATTTATCTTTTTCTCGCACAGATAATCCAAAAGCACCGGAGGAACCGCAAAAAATGTTTTTGGAATCAGTATCAGTGTTGCTCCGGTCATCACGCTTGTATAAATGTCTTTTACAGAAACATCAAAATCAAATGGTGCCTGATTCCCAATCCGGTCATTTGTCGTAAATCCAAATGTATCTATGAAATGAGTAATAAAATCAATAACAGCTTTATGGCTTACAACTACACCCTTTGGAACCCCTGTAGAACCTGATGTAAAAATCCCGTACAGCAGATCTGTATCATGGCTTTTGTCTCGAACGGAGATGAGTTTTTCCATATTTATTTCTTCATGTATGGCATCCTTCAAAAGATATTTACCTTTGCTATACCCAGCTTGTTCCAACAGTCTCTCACTTTCTTTATTTGTTACCACCAGTTCCGGAGACAAAACCCGAAAAATTCCGCGTATCCGCTCAGGCGGCTGTGCCGGATCTATCATTACATAAAAGCAGCCTGCATAGACAACACCAAACATGGCTGCTAATGCCAATGCACTTTTTTCCATCAATAAAACAACAGGCTTGCCCATATATGTTTTTTTGCAGAATATTGTCCCCATTCTTCTGGACAACTCTAATAATTCTGTCCAGGTAAGACAAATACTCCCGTCATCAACTGCCACGTGATAGGAACGCTCCGCTGCTGTTTTCTCCAAATATTCTAGGATATTGTTCATTATCGTATTCCTTTCACATAAAATGGGCTGTGTCGAATGCACAGCCCATTTCCCTTAGTTATTTTTGTCCTTTACTGTGTCGCCTTTTTTATTTGACTCCTGTGTTCCTGTACTCCTATCCTTCTTATTTAACTTATTGTTTTTTTTCGTTGTTTTTTTCTTGCTGCCTGACTCAGTATTGTTATTCTCTTGACCCTGATTTGATTTAGTATCTGTCTTGTTCTGCGTTGATCCCGCGTCCTTCTTGTTCTGCGTGTTATCTGCATCATCTTTCTTATCGGTTGTAGTTTCCGATTTCTTCTTTGTATTCTTCTGTTTCTTATCGGTTGTAGTTTCTGATTTCTTCTTTGTATTCTTCTGTTTCTTATCCGTAGACTGACTAGACTCTGTCTTGGTCTTTGGCTGATCAGCGTTTGATTTGGTGTTCTTGGTTCCGCCACATGCCACCATACTAAGTGCCATGACACCTATCATGCAGAATACAAGTCCTTTCTTAAAAAATCCCTTTACCGTTTTTTTATTATCTGTCATTTGTTGCTCCTTTCACAATTTGGATTTATATATGTATTTAGGCTATTTAAAGTGCCTACCTCTTAACTTTTTCATCTCCTTTCTCCCATATTTCAAAGAATTGTTTCTTTTGATATTTTTATTATCACAGAAGAATCTTAAATATTCCCAAACGAATTCTAAACAAATATAAACCGTCTCCTCCTTTAGTCTTTTTTACATCGTTTATACAAATCAGATGTCATACTTTTTCTATTGAGTCTTTTGATGTCCTTTAAAACCTGGCCTGCTCCCGGTTGGCTCTTTTTCTCATCCGCCGCATCTTTTTCTGCTTCTGTTTCCGATGATGCAGATTCATATCTAATCATCTCTTTATTCTGAATTAGTGTATTTAAGGTATTGACAGTAAAGTTCAATATGACAAATGCTGCCAAAACAAGCATCTTACTATTTCCGCTGATTCAATTACCCCCTTTCATTCAATGAGTATCCACATTATCTCAAAAGGTGTTGAATATATCCTGAAATGAATCTTAACAAATCTAAAACTTACCTCAGCAAAATACTTTGGCGTTGTGCATACACAGAACACCGGCAAAATTTTTCTTCGAGAACTCTCTATGCAATGTATACCAACAAAAAGCAGCACCTATTACAAGTGCCGCTAACTTTAAACATATATTCATACATATTCTCCACACTATAATTCCATTGCATGTCTTTTTGACCCTGTAATTTAAGTGTTAAATTGAATTTCAATTATGGATGTTCCTCAACCTTTGTAACAATCCAGTCATTGTTTTCCAATTCAATTTCCCAACGTGATGGAACATCAAAACTGGCAGTAATTAAACGATTCTCCTTATCATAATAAGCTGCTGAATATTTAATCCAAATATATCCCTTATTATGTTCCTGTTTTGTTGTAAGCAGTTCTATATTAACATCTGCTGATTCTATTCCGATATACTCACCATGAAATACATAATATCGATCTAATGCACCCACACCTTTTCTATCAGCCTCATCTTTAGAACCTGTATAAGATAATACTTCCCGGGCTCTTTCAATAAGTGTCTCAGCTACATTTATTTGATTTTTATCTTCGCACTTTTCTTTTATTTCATCAACTTTTTCCTGTCCATAGAACCTCTCTAGCCTCACTACATCCATATTATCTTTCGATTGTTTATTGCAAGCCGATAGACATGACAATAATATAACAAAGCATACTATATGATGAATGTTTTTACCCATGCAATACCTCTAGTTTTCTACTTATCCATAGCCTTTTCAAATCGAAAAAACTCATTACTGCCCGGGATTGAATCATCTGTCATACAAGCATCCCTGTGATGGGAATTGAAAAATTCCACAATATGGAAGCCACATTTGTTCACATAAAAGTGAATATTCCGTTTTTCAAAATAAGGGGTTATAGTTTCCCACACTTTCGTTTTCGGATATCTTTGTTCTATCTTCTTCCATACAGCATGTCCGATTCCCCGACTATGACTTACTTGTCTGACAAATAACAGATCCAACGAATTATGCTGTGTTTTTTCATCTATAACAACGACAACACCTCCAACAGTTTTTCCATTTAATACAATATGGAATGTCTCCGCTCCTTTTGTATCCATAGACTTTTCAATATCTTCTCTTGGAATGATTTCTCCTTCCTGTTCTCCATATTCTTCTATCACTGCAATGCGAAAAGCTTTCTGTAAATCCTTAATAAACCATTCTTTGTCATTTTCTTTAATAGGGATTAATTCTACAATTTGTTTCATGATTTGCACACCTCCTCCTCCATACTCCGAATTTTAAAATACTTCTTTATTTTGTTCCTTTTCTTTATACAACAGTTTGAAATTTATTATTTCATATAATCTTAAATGCTTCCTTAAATAATTCTTAACAATTCTAAACTCACCTCTCATAAAGTGATGGATTTAAATTTAGGTTTTCTTATACTAAAAAATTATTGTGAGTAAAAGCCAATCCCCAATGCAGCGCAATTCCGATTAGCCTTACACGTACAAGATGCCTGTCTGTAAATCGCAGACAGGCATCTTGTGCTTTGCCAGAAAACCTTTTCAATCAGCTATTTTATTTCTTTAAAATCCTTCTATGCTATGCAAAAATTGAATCTCTGAGCCGACCGATATAAGTCATAACAGTATTATTGTTATCCGTGCATTTTTCGCCCCATACTGCTTCAAATAGTTCCTCCGTTACTAAAATAGAAAACTCCGTCGGCTTCCACTTTCTATATAGCCTAATCCATAGTAATCATGAAAATGGAGGCATAAATTTTCTATCATTCCTGTCAGTGTTAATACCTCTATATTAAGTTTTTAGTCAAAAACAAACCTGCTGCAGAGATATCCATAAGTTACCTCCACAAAATCATTCCAATTATAACATTATAGTTGATGCATATCTCGTTTTCTTGCATAATGTTGCTATCTTCATCAAGCATGTCGAATATGGTGCTTTATTCTTTGGATATAAATAGGAAATATTGTAGCCCACTAATTGAGCCACAATATTTCCTGTTGTGACGGTATATACACCGTTAATTAAGTAGATAGTGATAATAAATATAAAAACGAGTTCCCTCGGACAGGCGCTTTTAGAGATAACTTTATGATAAATATCTTTTTAATATACGAGTCAATTCAATGACATCAATCGGCTTTGCTATATGGGCATTCATACCACATTCCAAGCAATTCTGTATGTCGTCAGAAAAAGCATCTGCGCTCATAGCAATAATTGGAATGGTTAAGGCATCGGGATGATTCAGCCCCCGAATTGATTTTGTGGCCTCATATCCTGTCATATGCGGCATTCGTATGTCCATAAGTATGGCATCGTAATAACCATCTGGTGAACTTTGGAACTTGTCCAGACAGATCTGGCCATCCTCTGCCCAATCCAGCTCTACGCCTAAATCTGATAACAATTCTCTTGCCACTTCCCAGTTAAGCTCATTATCCTCGGCAAGCAGGATACGCCGTCCGGATAGATCCATATTTTGATTCAATGTCTGATCCTGTTCTGTTTCAATGTCCATATACTGACGCAGAGCATGATACAACGTAGATTTAAAAAGCGGCTTGGAAATAAAACCACTAATACCCGCTTCACGGGCCTCCGCTTCAAATTCACTCCAGTCATATGCAGAAATCAGCAAAATCGGCACTTCATCCCCTAAATTACGCCGGATTTCTTTTGCAACCTGAATCCCATTCATGCCTGGCAGTTTCCAATCTAATAGAATGATTTGATAATCATCTCTTTTTTTGTGGTGATGGATTACCAGCTCTATTGCCTTTTCTCCGCTTAATGTCCATTCAGCTTTTATTCCGATGGATTTTAGTGCATCCGTGGCTGTCTCACATAATAACTCGTCATCATCAACCACTAGCATATTCCATGAAGGAAGAACCATATCCATCTCTACGGCAACTGCTTTCTCAAAATCAAACGTGAGAAGAAACTCGGTACCTTTATCAAGCTCACTTTTTATATCAATGGTTCCTTCCATTGCGTCCACAATATACTTAGTAATCGCCATTCCCAAACCGGCACCCTCAGTTTTATGTATTCTGGCTCCATCCGCACGGCTATAGGATTCAAATATTTTTTTCAGGAAATCTGGCGACATACCAATTCCGTTATCCTTAACCTTGATATGAATTTGGACATAATTTTCACCTTTCGGTGATTTTTCTTCAAAAAGGGATAATTGTATCGAACCGCCCTCCGGTGTATACTTCGTTGCATTTGATAAGAGATTTAGTAAAACCTGATTCAAGCGGACACCATCACACCACACATTTTCTGTTAAGATATTTTCAACATGTATGTCAAAGGTTTGCTTTTTTGTCTTAACCTGTGGCTGCATAATATTAACAATTCCTTCAACAACTTCCTTTAATGAGATTTGTTCTGTTGTTAAAGTTAATTTCCCACTTTCGATTTTAGACATATCCAAAACATCATTGATCAGCCCTAATAGATGTTTACTCGATAATGTAATTTTTCTAAGGCAGTTCTGTACCTGCTTCCGGTCATCTATGTGGGCTGTGGCAATGGCGGTCATGCCCACGATTGCATTCATGGGTGTACGGATATCATGGCTCATATTTGCTAAAAATTCGCTTTTGGCTTTGTTTGCTTCAAGAGCAGTCTGCCGGGCCTTCTCCAATTCATGCACCTGAGAACGGGTTATAGAGAAATACCGAAGAAAAATCAATGTAAGAACGATCAAAACAAAAGCACAGGATAATAGTGTCATGAACATACGCTGGCTGCTCAGATTGTTTATGGCATCGTCTAATATACTATAAGGCATTACCGATACTAAATACCACTCAGAATAGGGTAATGAGATACCATAAATTTGCCGTTTCTCTCCATTTACGTCAAATATTGTAACAAATTCTTTATGATTTTTTAGTGCGTCACCAAATTCTTTAATTGAATTTTCAACAGATAACTCATTGGCTGAAGGGTCAAGCTGATTTTGCAGTTGTTCAAAAAGATACCACAACTCCGTGTTGGGGTTCTGTACTACAAAACTACCGTCTGACCTGATAATATGATAATACATCAGCTGCCCGTCCTCCTCTAAGGAAAGGAAATCGGTAATATATTCCAGAGGGACGGCTGCAATCAGCCCAATGCTCCTATCTCCATTGTGCATCGGGTAAGCAGCATCAACGCCAAACAATACCACTTCTTTTCCATCAGCATCAACGCCCACAGCGACTCGTTGTTCCCCCCGTAATAATGCTTCTACAAAAGGTTCTGGATTAAGTGGCTGTATGGATTGTCCATAAAGCGTCTGAAAATCACCCTGGGCAGAACAAAGCGCTAAATAGTCAAATCCCCTGACCTGCGCCCTGAAAATAAGTTCCTCATATAGACTCTCCTTATCTTTGTTATCTGTTGAGACAACAGAAACAACGCCGCTGACCTGATCAAAACGCAGTTTAATCACAGTTTCAAAGTGTCTGGACATCTGTTCACTCATTCCAGACATATAAATATTCCCAATTTCATAAACAGTATTTTTACTTTTTCGGCTCATATAGACTCCGAGCAGACTGAAAATAATAATACTAAAGATCAAAAGCCCAATGAAACTGCATATTAGAAAACGTGTTGCAGAAATCTTTTTTTTACTGTTTTCCATTGATGTTATTCCTCCCTGGAACTTTTAAACTCGTGAATAGCATTGATTGTTTCATAGTAATCCATTGATAATCTCGGCATCATATCGCTTGCTGTATTCCAGTCGTTTTCTTTTAATGCTTTTGTTACCAAATTACTGCTCTCAAACAATCTGGTAAAAGAAAGATTTTGACAAATTCCTTTGAGTGTATGAACGGCTCTTAGAGCCTCTTCATAATCCTTATTTCCCATAGACGTTTCAAACAAGTGAAAGCTTTTATCGTCTAAGAACTTGTAAACAAATTTCTGTACGATTTGTTCACGCCGCAGTCTGCCCAATACCTCATCAAAATCGCCGCCAAATTTTATGTAACAATCTTTTAGATTCATAATCACAATTCCTCCTTTTTAAATGCTGTTTGTGCTGCCCTCTTCCTCGTTTAGAAAACATATGGTTACCTGATTTTTTACTTTTTTTGATTGATACATCATATTGTCTGCCGCTTTGAAAAGTTCTTTTGTGTTCCCTATTCCATATGCTCCGCCTATGCTTAGAGACATATGTAGTTCTGGATGTTCATCAATTATCAGACAATCAACGGAATACCTGATTCGCTCCAGTTTTTTCTCAAATATATCTGCAGGTATACTGAAAAAGATAATTACAAATTCATCGCCACCATAACGGATAACAGCATCTGTTTTTCGTACACAGGATAAAACGCTTTGTGCAATGCTCTGCAATACGATATCACCAACATCATGGCCGTAATTGTCATTGATATGCTTAAAATTATCTACATCGATTACCACCATCGCCTGAATATCGTCCGCTCTTTGAAAATGCTCGTCATAATAACGGCGATTGTATACACTGGTTAATGAATCAATATATAATAATTTTAGATGCCGCTGTTTGCGAGACAGGAAGGTATATTTTTCATAGGAAAACAGCCTGTCGTAGTCTATTTTATTTCTTATATCCTGAATATTTTTAGTTTCTTGTTCAGGGGAGACTTCCATAAGCTCACTTTCAAGAGTATCTGCAATTTCTTGCAGACACAGTAAAAGAGAGGGATTAAATGCACCGCATTGTCCTTCTAAAATCATTTTCAAAGCTTCTTCATGTGAATGAGCTTTCTTATAGCATCGCTCACTGGTCAAGGCATCGTATACATCGGCCAACGCGACCACCTGAGCGGCTATGGGAATTTCCTCTCCCTTTAATCCATCCGGATAACCATTGCCATCATACCTTTCGTGGTGCCATCGGCAGATCTCAGAAGCCACTTTAACAAGGGGAGCTTCCTGCTGCTCAATGGGCAGGTCTAATAGCATATTGGCACCAACCATGGAGTGAGTTTTTATCACTTCAAATTCCTCTTCCGTCAGTCGTCCAGGTTTATTCAGTATTGCATCCGAAATTGAGATTTTCCCAATATCATGCAACGCAGAAGCAGTACTGATTAAAGAAATATCTGCATTGGACAAAGAATATTGATCTGTATGCTGAACCAACTGTTTCAGTAAATATTTTGTAATCGTATTAACATGCAGTATATGTAGGCCGCTCTCTCCATTACGGAATTCCACAATATGAGACAAAATTGAGATCATTAGCTTATTATTCTTTTCCTGCTCATAAAATTGTTCTACAATAATTTTTTCAAGACGCTGTTGCCTTGCATATAAAAACATCGTATTAGAAATTCGACGCTGGACTATGGTCGAATCAAACGGTCGGCTAATGTAGTCAAAAGCCCCCAAGTCATAGGCTTGCTTTATATTGGCAGGAGAATCATCAGCAGATATCATAATAACAGCGAAGGTGTCATTCCAGTGGTATTTGTTTATGTAAGCTAATACTTCAAATCCGTTCATTTCAGGCATTATAATGTCCAGAAGCAGAAGGGAGAAATCTGTTCTTTGCTTTGAAAGAACAGCAATTGCTTCTACACCATTCTCAGCCTCAACTACATCATATTTCTCTTCCAAAATATCCACTAAAAGAGCGCGATTCATTTCTGAATCGTCCACAATTAAAATTTTTTGTTTTTCCATGATACTCAAACTCTTTTCTAATAATTATACAGTTTTATTATAAATGATATCCTTATATACTGGCAATATTCATATTGGTAAGGTGTGCAAATAGGTTTACGTCTTTAATACTGACAAATTAGTTTCATTATGATATAATCAGATAGATAGGAGGCTAGTTATGAAACCACAAGAAACAAAATTTTCATTTGTATATAACGAAATTAAGCAACGCATTTTGGATGGCTATATACTTTCTGGGAATTCCTTGCCATCTTCAAGGATGCTTTGCAAGCAATTTCATGTAAGCAGATATACGATTAACCGTGTCTTTGACGCATTACGGGAGGATGGGCTGATTGATATTCAGCCTCGTCTTGCACCCATCGTTGTTTCAGGAATAGATACTTGTAATTCATCAAATACTGTTTTCGACATTTTAAAACAAAAAGAAGTTATTCTACAGGTATATCAAACTTTTGGGCTGATAATGCCTCCACTTCTGGTTTTCGCCTCACAAAACTGCGAATTGGAATTTCTCCCTAACTATAAACAAGCTATGAAAGTGTCACGTTTAGGGGTTTCTGCTGGAGGATGGCGCCCTCCTTCTCATTTTGGGGCGGATATATTAAAAATCGGCGGTAATGAGTTGTTTAGCGAGCTTTATTCAACGTTTGACTTATACAATAAACTTACTTTTTTTACAGAAGAATGCCCTTATTTCTCTGAACACTTTTTAAAGGGTTCGGCATCTGTAACAGGTGTTATTATAGATATATTGAAAGGCAAGGATCCATTAGTAAAGCATGAACAACTATCAAACGTGTATCAAAAGCTAACAGATTCTATTGAATCTACATTAAAGTACTTGTCAGATGCCACACCTATATGTCCTGCACAAACTGGTATATTATATTCATGGAATCCCATGCGTGGTCAGGATTATTATTACTCAAAAATTGTTGATGAGTTGAACCTAAAAATTGGCCTTGGAGAATATTCTGTCGGAATGTATCTTCCATATGAAAAACAGCTGGCCAGTCAGTATGATGTCTCTATATCGACAGTCAGAAAAGCATTGTCAGAACTCGAACAAAGAGGTTTCGTAAAGACATTAAATGGTAAAGGCACTATCGTTATAGAGCCAGATAATATGAGGCTCCATCAGCTGGCTCTTAATTCCGCTTATGTGGGAAAAGCATTACGTTACCTTCACGCCCTGCAGCTAATGGTACTAATTATTCGCCCAGCCGCTTTAGCTGCAGCTCCGCAGTTTACAAGAGAAGAACTGGGCGAGTTAACAGATAGATTTACTTCTTCTAACTCTATTTATTTAATAGATATTTTGGAATCCATAATGAAACATATCACGTTAGAACCTTTATATGTTATATTATCTGAAACTAATCATCTTCTTGAATGGGGACACTACTTTGCTTATTATCCGGTCAAGAGACATACAATTTCACATCTCAACAAGCAAGTCATTCTAGCGCTTCAGCAATTACGTAAAGGTAATGCGTGCTCCTTTGCGGATGGCATAGCAGATTGTTACCGTTACAATTTGGTTCGTGTGAAGAAGCATATGATTGAAAAATATAATCTTCGTAATGTAGCTAATATTCGGGTTCCAGAAAAATACTAGCCTGAGTAAGACCAGTAGGGCAAGGACATCTTGTTTCTGCTGGTTTTTCTCATTTTCAGCCAGAATCTTCTACCATTCTACACTACCGACTAATGGATGAGTTATGAATGGTATAATATTTTGAAAATCGTAGAAAAAAGTAAGCGATGAATAACATACCGTACAATCATCACTTAAAAAAGTGGTTGCAATCAAGTAGAAGGGAGTGGTTAACTCCCGTCCTCTCAGTCGAGTAAGTAAGAGGACTTTCACCTCAAACTTCTCACGGAACCGTACGTGAAAGTCTCCTTTCATACGGCTCTTACGGTTTTGGGCGGGGCAGAATCAATATCGCCTTTGAGGCTCAAAATACACGTCTCATTAAATCCGGCAATCGATTTTTAAAGTATTATCTGGGTGAAGCTGCTTTGTCTCTTGTGAAATGCGACACAGAGTACAAGAACTTCTACCATCTCAAATATAAAGAGGTGAACAAGTACCAGCATAAACGTGCACTTGCCTTAACTGCCCGTAAATTTGTGCGGCTGATCTTTCGGCTTCTGAAAGACAACCGCTTGTATATTCCGTCAGAACAACGGTAACCGTTGCTTACTGACATGCGCTACGCCCTGCTTCTATTTTTTTGAGCAGAACCGACAGGGCTTAGGTGGGTGTTTTGCGTTTTTTCAATAGAACTGAAAATTTATATGAATTTTCTCTAATTCTCTATTGACATTTCACCGCTGGACTAATCGGAAGACCAGGCGCAAACGGAAATAAGATTTCTATATCCGAGAACAATAAAAAGCCATCCGCCGGTTGATTGGCAAATGACTTTCGTAAAGCTATATTGCGTTGTGGTAGTTGTGCCCATTTTTGGCACAACTACGATAAAGAGACTACTCTTTTTCTTTCTTCGACACCTGCTCATGGGCTTCCTGCTGGACGAGCAGCCCCGCCGAAAAGCCTTATTTGAAGTAACTTTCGTTTTCCTCGTACTGGGCGATTGCTACTTGCTCCCGCAGTTCCTCTACCAGTGCATAGTCCTCTTTACTCGGCGTTCCGATAAGGTGTCCATCAGGTCGGCGCTGGCCTTGACTGCCTGTTTGAATCTCGGTGAATCAGCGACCACTGTTTCACAGGGATAAAATCTGCCGTTAAACATTTCTTCCAGAATCATGCGCCCACCCTCTCAGCCAAAAATCATCTCGAATGATCTCCTCTACCCGGCTGCGGATGCTGTTCATGGCTCCGACCCAGGCGAGCTGGTCATGGGCTTTCAGTTCCTCGGTGACGCCCTCCGCCTCCTGCATCTGCGTGATAATACACGCCAGCCGGTCAGTAGCCTGCTCATTCAGGTCGGCAAGATACGTCCAGAGTTTCTTTTGTAAATGCTCCATGTTCGACCTCCTGTATTCAGTTTTTTCAGAATCCAGTTAATCGTGTCCCTGTTCATGTAAAATTCAAGGCAACTGAACTCTTCACGAACAAGTATGGCATATCCTTGCCCTGTTTTGTATTGTATCAATCAGAGTAAACCATCTTGTACAAATATAGGAATTATTGGCTATCTATCATACCGCCACTTATATTATTTCTCCTTTTTCCGTCTCTTCCTCCACAGGACGCCATGCCTCACCAAAATTTATATCCTTAAATAACGAGGCAAGACCTGTGATTTGCTTAAGGCGCAATACCTCATCTCTATCCATTCCCAAATGTTTTGAAATCCATGCATCTGAACGTCCAAGCTCATGAAGTTCTTTTACAATATTACTCATCAGATCCACATCGTGAGACCCTCGTGCCCTGTTGTGACGCACGGTACTGGCTATACGTTTGTCAAGTGGTTTCTTGATAATAGAGACCGGTAACAAGCCTTGTTCTCTTTCATATATATCCGGATGGTCCATCATTACTTGGTACCGATGGAAACCATCAACAATTAAATAAACATCCCGTGATTTTGAATAGTAACAGACCACTGGCATCGTATATCCATCTTCCTTGATACTTTCGTATAACAGCTTCATTTCAGGCGGTGGTACTTTATTCGGATTGTAGCCATTAGGCCGTACCTTTTCTATCGGAACAGCGATTACATCATAAACTGGGCTTCTATACTTCATAATTCAATTCCTCTATACTTTTGTATTTACAACGTATGGCATCCAACCGTTTCTGTTGCTGTCGTGTCATCCCGAACCCCATGAAACGACAAATATGATCATTTTTCAAAATACAATAACACATCCGTTTCCAACTGGGGATATCCCTTGTGGATTTGATATCGTCCGTATGGTCTGGTATTTTCCCTTCAAATATGATCCGTGATTTTTTATTCAATGTATAATTTGAGACACCATTTCGTTTTATGTGATATCCATGTTCCAGCAGTTCCTGAATCACGGCTTCATCCAAACCGCCTCCGGTCTCATGCCAGAACTGGATAGATGTATTAAATTTTTTTATATAATTATTTCGCAGTCGTTTTGGCAATGTATCCAAAAGAAACATTGTGTAAGTTTTCCACGTATGCCCCTCCGGCAAGAAAATATTCCGGTAGCCCATTGCTTTGGTCTTTCCGTAAATTGCAGCAAAATTCGCCCCCTGTACACGACCTACAAGCTTACTCCAAATCTCCGGGTCTATGACACGGTATAGATTCAGAGCGTCCTTGGCATAATCATTGAACGGGGAAGCCACACGCATTTGTGACGGTTTGAGACCTGCCATATAATAAAGATCATACAGATGGTTATAGTCGTAATTAAATAAATAGTTGGCATGCCACACATCATTGATAGTCCAATCATATAATGGTGAGGCACACCAGACATCTTTAAATTGTTTGCTCATCCAGCAGGTATCTCTGTACCCATATTTTTTATTCAAAAACCCACTATACCGCTGTAAGGACTCATCAGCCCGTATCCCCAGCAGGCAAACCGTTTTCCCACCACTATGGACATTCCTGTACCATCGTCCAAACTGTTTTGCCAAATCCTCCTGAAGCATTCGGTAGCGATAGGTTGTTATCCTGTTATTTTCCAGATTAATAACGTATTCTTTTTGGGGCATCTCCCGTACCCAGATATCCTTTTTTGTATCATCCCAAGGATACCAATACATCTCATAACTGCTTAACGCTGTTCTGGTTGCCATAGGCAGACACACCCAGAAAGGTTCCACTTGGTCTTTTATCCGTTCAAAGGTGCGATCTACATACTCTGTCGTCAAAGAATACTGCGCTTCAAAATCCTGATGAAATACACCAAGGGTTCTTTCAGGATAATGCTGTTCTCGATAATCCAGGGCAAGATTGAGCAACAAACCGCTATCCTTGCCTCCGGAAAAAGAAATATAGATATTATCAAATTCTTCAAAAAGAAAATGCATTCGATCTAAAAACGCATCGTAAACATTCAAATGCAAATACTCCTTTATCAAAAAAACACCTCTCTTTTGTTCAAGGCTAAATACCTTTCTCTATCCCCTAAAGGGACTGATTAGTGTGATAGTGATGGGGCAAATACGTTGATAAACAGCATGGCAATCCACAGACCCTGATTGCTATTGCCACCTGTCTGGGGAATAGAAGCAGATCACACTGTCTGTCTCCCAATCATCACCAGCTGGATACAGCTTAGGTAGTAGGAGCTGCCTGTATAATCGTCTATGATGCAGCAGGTTGCAGCCTCTGTAATTCCGTATTTATGTCGCCGTATACTTAGCCGCAAATGCCGACACAGTAAGGGTATATGCAGCAATGGCTGGCTTGTTCGTATTCATTTCCGCTGCATCATTTTGCGATAGTTCCCCATCCGTATTTAGCATGACACGCTGTATGAGTGACAAATCTCTCCACCATTCTGCTTATCTATGCAAATAGGACACCTTAAAATTTTACGGCCTTTTGAGCCGTACTTCCAACTACATATTTACAGGCAATTCATTTTTATTTTATCATTTCGTCCTATAATACTCAAGAAAAAAACGCAGTGGGGCGGCGTAAATTTACTGTAGGATTGTAAAGGGTAGAGTTACCCTGATTTGTGTTAAGTCTATATTAGACTTGCTTTTCTATGCCGATTATAACATTTCCTTTTTTTCTTTTCAAGACCTTTTACTTTTGGGTATGCTGCCGCAAAGGTCCTGTATCTGTTAATGGCAGGAGGCTTTGTTCGTTCGATCTGCACCCCATTGACATCGACAGCACCTTTACTGTTTTTTATCTCCAGGCAGTCCTTACCTGCTCCTCCCGTTCTGTTTTCCGCTGTCTTTTACAGGTCCCAGATATGATGCTGAAAATACATCTTCTGCCTCGTCTGTAAACGGATGCTGTAGCTTATGCTTTCCACATATTTTCCCAGCTCCGACCGCCTTGCCCTTTCTGATTTTTGAATCTCTTCACCTCATTCTCTGCCCCCGCTGCTAACGGTAGCTCTTCTTTCTGGCTCCTCACCAGTTCCAGCATATCTCCTCCATTCCAGTAATACGCTCGTAAATGAGACATTTTGTCAACTCCCAGACGGCTCCATCCCATCGGCCTTGAGCTCATTCTGCTTGATAATACATAGCTTACATGCCCCTCTGCACTACAGCCTCTGACCCCTTCCTCTCGCCCAAGTCTTACCTTCGCTGCCGAAAAGTTGGATAAAATATACGCTGCACTTTCTTTTATCCGCTTTTGCTCATTTTCGGTTTTCGCATAGCCGGTTATTCGCTTTACAACCCTCTTAAAATCTGCCTTTGTTCCGTCCTTTATGGCACTGCACAGCTCTTTCCCTGCTTCCTCTGCGCTGTCCATCATATGTCCGGTCAGTTTTAGCAGGTATTTCTTCAGATGGAACTCATCCAGCACATAGGTTATTTGGGCACTCAGCTCCTTGCCGCCCTGGATCCAGCCTCCTCCGTCTGCATTCAGATAGATTTTCTTTACCTTCTCCAGATCATAGGTCTGCTCCAGATATTCATACACCTCCTGCCACAGCTTCTGATTCTCTTTTCCGTCATATACGCCACTGAAATAATGCGCATTGATCAGACGCCTGCGCCTGCTTTTTGGCGCTTCCTTTTCAATCCCCTCATACACGTATACCAGCTTTGAAAGCACACAGTTATTCTTCCAGTGGCTCGCTCCCATCTCCAGATCACCCTTTTTCTCTTTAAACTGGAGAGATACATGATCTTCGTCCGCATCTATGTACAAGTATTCTACTTCTTTTTTCTTTTCCGGCGGCTTCGTCTGGCTGGGAAACACAAGCTTATGCAGTTTATTCTTTACGGTTTGTTTACTCACTTCATCCGTCAGACTCGTCTCTTCCCCGGCTCTTTGATAGGAGGTCTGAACCGCTTCGGTCAGCAGACGGGCACAGGCATCCTCTGTTAGATGCTCATGACTCGGTATCCCCAGTATGCGGTCCAGCAGATAGGCGTACTCGCCACTGGTCTTATGTTTAAACAGCGTTTTTTCGAAGGATACACTTCCAAGTGACGTTGTCAGTTTCTTGGTATCTGTTTTTACGATGCTCCAGCTTTGCTTTCTTTTGGCGCTGTCCCGCAGCATTTGGTTGCAGTCTTCCAGCGTTTCTTTGATAATTTCCAGGCCCAGATGAATGACCACATCACGGATCCCATAAACGAAAGACGTCATGTCTTTCGGGTCTTTCATAAATCCCTCAACTACTTTTTCTAAATTTTTGATGCCAAACTCCTCAAAATGTTGTATACTTTTAATCATAGAGAACACCTTCCTTTGTTATATATTTGGCTTGAGCACCTAATATATTTTAACACAAAGTTGGTGTTCTCTTCTTTTTCTTATATCCTACAAAAATTTTACGCTAGCGGAATATTTATTAAAATTTTTTATATAAATAAAGACTCTTAAAAGCTCCATATTATTTCATTCTCATTTGACAAGTTTCATTATATATGGTATAATGCCTTTTTGATGAAACAATTTAGCAGAGTCTTGAAAGGGGGAAAAATATGTTTGATTTTTTGGAAACGATATTTGGGGACAATATAAAAGTTTCAGAATTTGATTGTCCGGCCAAAACACCTTTTTATATTCGTGACGGATATAAGATTCAAAGCCTGTCCTGGAATAAAAGCCAGTGTGTACTACTGTCTCCTATTGATTCTTCCTGGAGACTTCCAACATTAAAAAAGCAGTTAATTAAATTTCAGGAGATATGCGAATTCCCCTGCGCGCTGTGTCTTGAAAACATAACATCCAAACAGCGGCGTAACCTGATTGAAAGCAATATACCATTTATTTCACCATCCCAACAGGTTTATCTCCCATTCTGGGGCTGTTCCTTTTTGGAAAAATTCAAAACGGAAACAACTGTTCCTGACAAAATGGCGCCCGGAACCCAACTCGTGTTCCTGTATCTGTATTATTTGCAGACTACTGATACCGTCAATTTGACGCAAATATCCAGAGATCTTCTGCTCTCCAAAGCCACCTGCACCAGAGCAATTGATGATCTTACCGTATCCGGCCTTATTACTTACAAGACCGAGGGAACAAACAAATGGATTTCTCCATCCTTTAATAAGCCTGAATTTTTAAAGAAAGGTTATCCCCGCTTAAAATCACCGGTAGAACGACTTATATACGTCAGAACCCCCTTCCATGATTCAGCATTGCCCAAAAGCGGTGTCCTTGCTTTGGCGGATATTTCAATGGTTGGGGCAAACGAACAGGATGGGGCAACTGCCATCTCAAAAAAAGCCGGCACACAAATCCCATCTGCAGAAATTATCTCTGAGCAGGATTTCCGGGATTTTGGAGGGCACATTCTTGAAGTATGGCGCTATGATCCGATTTTGTTGGCAAATAACAGGCGGGTTGATGATATCTCATTGCTGTTAAGTTTGGAAGATAATCCAAATGAACGGATTCAAATGGGTCTGGACGATATAAGAGAAAAACACGAACTTCCAATCAAGCATGAGGAATAATAAGGAGAAACACACATGGTAAACGGAATAGATATTTTCAGAGAACATTTCGACAATTATAAAGACCAGTATACGGTTATTGGGGGATTTGCCTGCGATCTGCTTATGTCAGATGCCGGACTTGACTTCCGCCAGACCGCTGATATCGACATGGTAATTATCGTGGAGGCACTGACAACAGAATTTGCAAAAGCATTTTGGGATTTCATCGAAGCCGGAGGCTATCATGCCAGACAGAGAAGTACAGGACAGCCTGAATTCTATCGCTTCATTGACCCGGCCAATCCCACTTACCCTAAGATGATAGAGCTTTTCTCCAGACCGCAGAATCATGTAGAGCTTCAGGCTGATACCCATCTCATGCCCCTGCATATTGATGATGAGGTATCCAGTCTGTCCGCAATTCTTCTTAATGACGACTACTATCATTTTCTTTTAGATGGCCGAACCGTCACGGATGGGATATCCATCTTAGATGCCGAGCACATCATCCCCTTGAAAATGAAAGCTTGGCTTGATCTCAAGGGCAAAAAGGCGCAAGGGTTCCATGTGAATTCCCGCGACATCCGGAAGCATCGTTTGGATGTATTTCGCCTTTTTCCCTTAATCCGGGAAGACTTGAGGATTTCAGTGCCAACCTCTGTTGGGGTGGATATCCAAAACTTTATAGCACAGATACGTGAAACTAATATTAGGCTAACAGATATCGGTATTTCCCGTTCCAAAGATTCGATTCTCGATATCTACAATAATATGTACATAGCAGACTGACATTCAACAGTATTTTCACAAATCAAAAAGCTGGAGGAGAAAACGTTCGCAGGCAAGAAGATTCTTGACTCTTGAATAACAGATGATTGATAAGATAAAGGTGGTGGGCAAATGCCGAGATATTTTAAGAAAGCAAGGCAAATTAATAATTTGAAAGTAATTGAGGCTGCCGAAAAACTCGGCATCTCCCAACCAACTCTAAGTGCATGGGAGGGAGAACGCAAATCCCCCTCTGTTGAAGGACTTGAGAAAATGTCCGATCTCTACGGCGTAACAACCGATTTTCTTCTTGGACGGTCGGAGCAGGGAATCTCAGTTCAATCTGTACCAGTTCCTTCAGAGTCGCTTCCAATTTTTCACGGAAAACCGGTTTGGTCCGCGAAGCATGGTTGGATGCTGGTCAACACCATCAATCATACTCTGATGCTCTCAAACGGGCAAACCATTCCGTTCTCTGATGCCCAAAAGCTGTTTACGCTGCCGCAGCTGTTTTCCGAGCCGAGTCTGCCATCCGGAAAGCCTCTTGTCTTATCTGAGATTCGGCAATTTACTCAGATATGGCTGGAACCCATTTCCCCAGACTCAGATTTGCGGACTGAATTACGCGGTTGGTATCAGGTAAAAAAACATTACGTTCAAAATGAGTATGGAAACCGGTTTTATTTAGATACTTATGAAGCTAAATGGCTCGCCTTTCATCCTGAACAGCAATAAAGTAAAAGCACCGATACCCAATATAAAACCAGGCATCGTGCTTTTGTTGTTTACGCTTTTGAACAGGCCGCCAAACAATATTCAATTGTACGACTTATGCAGAACCACGGACAACGATGTAAGGAGATTTACTATCTTCTATAATATACACAGCCCCTCCTCCCTTACAATTTACCTGACTATGCGGCAGATCTCATCCGCTTTTGCTGTGTAAATTGTACCAGGGAGGATTCTGTTTTCTTTCCTGATTTGTCCTGCTATCATCCTATTTTTTGTGAATTTTTACAGATTTCAATAAACCTTAATACATCTTGTCGTCCTCGCTATCTTTTGAACAATTGTTAGAATTTCTCCTTTGGTTAAACTTCTTCATAATTACAATTTTAAGTAAGCCAACAACAATCAAAACCGCAACAATGACAATCCACCAGTATCGTTCCATAACCTACTTCACCTCCTTTCAGTGACCTTAAATCATCTTCCCCGTCCTATGCAGAATGGGAAAGTTCATTCGTATTAACATGTACCATACAATGTTTACATTGTGGAAAGCTGTGTTCAATCGCCTGATGGACTTCTTCGGCAATTCAGTGAGCGTCATAAAGAACTAATCAGTCTACCCTTTTCCATAATATGCCTCCTTATCCTGCCAGCTTCCGAAACAGACGTTTTGCAAGGAAGTAGTACCAGACTAAAGCTACTACCAATCCTATGGAGAAATAAAGAACCGCTTCATTCTGCATGGCTTTCGCTACCCAAAATGATGGAAGGAAGCCAACCGCGAACTGGTAGTAACTATCAATAAAAAAGGGGGCTGGTATTCCGAGTAATGTAAGTGCAGCTAGTTTTGTAACTGCCATACCTTCTAATTTATTGCTTGATAATGTGATAATCATAAGTGAAACAATAATTGCCTGTACTGAGCCGAGAAGCGCCAAACATATTGTCATTCCAATGGACAACTTTTCTAATGAAAAAAGCAACAGTACAATAAAAGCGATGACCGCTGAAATAATTGCGGGTACTACCAACCTTGTAAAGAGATACCCCGCCTTACCAAGAGGGGTAATTGAAAAGTACCGCGATACTTTATCATCAATTTCCTCTAACGTAATCATGGCAAATGCAAAACAAAGCAATACAGGAGCCATGATAGAAAGTAATAAATCAAAAATCGGATAGTATTCTTGCAAAGAAAAAGCTGTTATCCTTTCAATAAATGGAATACCGAATTTAATCAAAGCTCCCATGACAAAAGGCGTAAAACAGGCTGCGAACATCATAGGGTCGCTCTTGATTTGCCTAAATACCTGTATGGTACTGGATAATATCTTTTTCATAGCTTTACACCTCCTAACGTCCTCCACATATGCTGAACTGTATGCCGCGCAACCATGTATAGGATAATCAATGTAACAAATACAAGTATCATATCAAACGATAGTAAAGAACTTTTCCCGGTTATAAGTTTCATACAGGCGATAAAGGGGAAAAAGGAAAATATATCTGGCAATTTTACAAACAACCCAACAATAGGCGGTACAAAGCAAATAATCTCTATTGGCATAATCACAATGAGAAATTGGTTCAAGTTTGAAATTTTTGTAGCTGCAATAATTCCAAGCATAGTAAAGATTGCTGATGTTAAAGCAGTACCAACTGCGATACCCAGTAAATGATTGCTGCCGGAAACTACCCCTAATATCAATGCGATTACCGTAGAAATAGCAATCAACGCAACTGTTTTTGAAAGTATATATTCCGATATTTTTACAGGGGATACCACCATAGCATTTAATACCTTTTGACTTTTTTCCAAAAGAACAATCGCTCCCATGAAAAACAATCCCATTGCTGCCGGGTCAGAGTAGATCATAATAGAAGCAATATCCGTTTTCCAATGTTCCGGCAAAGCGCCAATCCCGCACACATATAAAACTGTTAAAATAAAGTAGATAAAATAGAAACCATATTTCCATTGGAAATGTATATCACCACAAACTAAACGTCCCAATCTCATTGAAGTGTCCTCCCTGTAATATCTACAAAAATATCATTTAATGTAGGCTCACTACTATGAATGGAAAGCAGACGGTTTTCGGAAATTAAGTTTTTCAATAACTTATCTTCTGTGGTTCTATCAAGCAGACATTCTCCCGTTTTCTCACCTTTGTCATAGTAGGTATATTGTATTTTTGCAGCTCCCCTTGACATAATCAAATTATGCGGACTATCCAATGCGCTTACTTTTCCGGCAACGATAAAGGCTACCTGGTCACATAGCTCTGTTGCGTCAAACATGTTGTGAGTAGTGATGATAACCGTTTTCCCACGTTTCTTTTCTGCAAGGATAATATCTTTCATCAAACGATTATTCGTAGGGTCAAGACCGCTTGTCGGTTCATCAAGGAATAATATGTCTGGGTCATGTATCAACGCTTTGATAAAATTCAAGCGGGAACGCATACCTTTGGAAAAGTCGCCAACCTTTTTATCTCCGTCATTTTCCAATCCAACCATATGCAATAGTTCATCAATAGACCGAGGCTGCTTTTCATACAACGAAGCAAAATAGGCGAGATTTTGCCGTGCTGTGAATTTCTCGTAGCAGGTTGAAAATTCAAAGTCTACTCCAATATTTTCATAAAACCGATTTGTACGCTCCCGAATTTCTGTACCTGCAACTTTTACGCTGCCTTTATATCTTGTATTAAGTCCGGTCAAAACTTTTTGAATGGTTGATTTTCCGGCACCAGAGGGGCCCAAAAATCCAAAAATTTCTCCTTTCCCAACATGGAAACTCACATTCTCGACAAACGGTTTGTCGGTATAGCTAAAATACAGTTTTTTCACATCAATCATTATTTTGTCCTCCTTAGACTTTATGACCTATATGAATATATAGTCATATAAATTATAAAAAATATGTTTGGCTATCTGCCTGTCAAATAACCAAACAAGATTGTTACTCTGCTACTACTTGCTGAATAATACCATTCACTAAAAGATTTTGTATCATATTCAGTTCTTCGTCCTCTTTGAATTGTTCCAAACAGGATAAAACAGAATACAGGGATTTTATAATAACCGTATGCGGAACCAAAAATACAACCCCTAAATCCTCCAATATCTCCAATATACGAATATCACTGTACATATGATTTTCAAAAATATCTGACGATATTTTTCTTTGCAGATAGTCCATTAAAGATAAATCAATCTGTGAAAGAATAGGCGAAGTAATCACCCCCGTTAAACTTAGCATGATAACGTCCTTTGCTAAATCTCTATGGTTCTTATACTTTTTCTTTTTAACGGTTGTTTCTATACTTGTAAATAACTCTTTTTGTAAGCGAAAATTGATTTCAACATATAGATGTTCTTTACTGGGATAAAAAGCATAGAAAGAACCTTTTGATATGTTTACAGCAGCTACTAAATCATCAACTGTTACTTTTTTTAAGCCGTGTAATGCAAACAGCTTTTCTCCCTCTATCAAAAGTTTACTGTTTATGATTTCTTTTTCTTGTTCCGTAAATCGTGGCAAACTCATAACCTCCTTATGACTAAAATATTTATATCGTCATGAAAAGTATAACATTTATTGATTATATAATCAATATGCTATCCAAGATATTTATGCAAGGTAGCTTCCAATGCGTTTATTGTAGTGTCCGTGTCCTCATTAAAAATCATGTGACGATTAAGCTCTAAAGCAAGTAATTCCTTTTGCGGTACATGAATTAAATCAAATACTTTGTTGGTATAATCAAAGCTAAAAAGCGGGTCGCCTTTGGCAGTAATTAAAATAACAGGACATTGTATAGCTCCATTCTCCAAGCACGATAAGTCAGCATTAAATAAGCTGGCGACAAATCTTAAAGGATAATAGGGTAAAAGCATAGGGTCATTTAAGCAATCTTGTTTTGCCTGTTCACTATAAAATACTCTGTCATAGTCTAAATAAGCGTCTCCTGGAACCTTGTAGTTAGGCAGCAATTTTCCACCTACACGAAAGCCCCACTGTATCAGCCCCATAAAACGGTACGACCATGCGGGATATTTTGTTAAGCTCATAGTTTCTTTTAATGTAGTCAGCATGATATTATGTGGAAAAATGGCTTTTAACCTTGTGTCCCTACCTGCCGCCATTGCAGCTAAAATCCCGCCTTGACTGGAACCCATGACAGCTATGTTTTCGCCGAAATTTTCTATTCCGTAAGTTGTTGCGTCATATACATTATGCAACATATCTTCCATTATATAATTTTTTTTGATTTTTGGGCTTTTTCCGTGTGAAAGATAGTGAACACCTATTATAATAAACCCTCTTTCGCTCAATCCACATAGAAAATTCTCATACATGAGAGGGTGTGACATAGTACCCGGCAAAAAAACAATGGTAGGACAGCTTCTTTCTGTATACCAGATAGAAAGTGTTATCGGAACATTATTTGAAGAAATATCAACTTCTTTATACATACCATGTATCTCCAATATGACCGTTTTAATTTTATGGTCATATTATAGCTTATTGCAAACAGAAAGTCAATAGCTATAAATACATATCCTATTGCTGTGATAATATCGAATCCTCACGGTGGGACTGTGTACTCACTGTGCGATCCATATCCGCAGCAAAATACCCACTCATGGCATTTTGTGAGCCTCGCCGATCCACGGACAACGATGTAAGGAGATTTACTATCTTCTATATATACACAGCCCCTCCTCCCTTACAATTTACCTGACTATGCGGCAGATCTCATCCGCTTTTACTGAGTAAATTGTACCAGGGAGGATTCTGTTTTCTTTCCTGATTTGTCCTGTCCTATTTTTTGTGAATTTTTATATAAATGCAGTATCTCTACAACTATGAGGATATTTACCTCTGCCGCTTGGTCTCCCTTTACCCGGTCACAGTAAATTGTTACCCCACTCTGATGGCCATAGATACGGTAAATCTTTTCATCATCCTATTGACAAACCCGTTTTAAATGAATATAATGTACTTGTACGATAAGTACATTAATGGACACGGGGAGGGACATTGTGGAAATTATCATAAGCAGCAATACGAGCAAGCCGATATATGAGCAGATAACTTCACAGATAAAAGCCCTGATTATGAGCGGAGAATTACAAACAGGCGACCCTATTCCCTCTATGCGGGCGTTGGCAAAATCTATCCATGTAAGCGTGATTACCGTTCAAAAAGCGTATGAGGATTTACAAAGGGACGGATTCATTGAAACAACTGTCGGCAGAGGAAGTTTTGTATCAGCGCAGAATAAGGACTTTTATCAAGAGGAACAGCAGCGGTTAGCAGAGGAACATTTACAGGAAGCTGCTGATATTGGACGAACAAGCGGAATATCGTTGGAAAAATTAATTGAACTTTTATCGCTTTTTTATCAAGAGGAGGAGTGACTATGGACGCTATTTTACAGGTTGAAAATCTGACAAAACAGTACGCCGGTTTTATGTTAGACCATGTTTCGTTCTCTGTTCCCAAAGGAACTATCATGGGGCTTATTGGCGAAAATGGAGCCGGAAAAAGTACAACGATCAATGCAATTCTTGACCTTATCCATAAAGACGATGGTACAGTTACTTTTTGGGGACAGGAATTATCCTCATCTAGGCAGCTTAAAGAGGATATAGGCGTTGTGTTCGACGGCATTAATTTTTATGATACTTTGACTCCTGCCAAAGTCGGAAAAATCTCAAGTGCCGCCTATAAACAGTGGGACGAATATTTATATCAGGATTTTCTGAATCGCTTTCAGCTTCCACCAGATAAAGAGATTAAAACACTCTCCAAAGGAATGAAAATGAAATTGTGTATAGCCGTTGCGCTTTCCCATAAGCCAAAGCTGCTGATTTTAGATGAAGCTACCAGCGGTCTTGACCCCGTGATGCGGGATGATATTCTTGACGTATTTCTTGATTTTGTGCAGGATGAAAACCACTCCATTTTGATGTCGTCCCATATCACGACCGATTTAGAGAAGGTTGCGGATTACATTACTTTTATCCATCAGGGTAAAGTGCTTTTTTGTAAAACAAAAGATGAACTTCGTTACCACTATGGTATTTTCCGTTGTGGAGCTGCAATGTTCGATCAGCTCGATAAAGAAGAAATTTTGGCATACCGAAAAGATGATTATCAATGGAATGTGCTTGTAGCGGATAAAGAAAAAGTCAGAAGAAAATATAAAAATGCAGTAGTAGACGACGCAACAATCGACGATATTCTGCTGCTGTATGTGAAAGGAGAGCAAGCCAGATGAAAAGCCTTATTTTAAAAGATTTATTCAATATCGGCCACAATGCGAAATCCATGCTGTTCATTCTCGTGGTTTTTGCAATTGCGCTTATCCCATTTTCCGGCGTAGAGGGATATATATTTGTATGTGCAATTTTATGCAGCATGATGATCGTAACAACCTTTTCTTTTGATAACAATTCCAAATGGACACGATATGCCATGATAATGCCCGTTTCAAAGAAGGAGTTAGTGGTCGGAAAATTTGTTGTATTAACAATCTTTTGTGCTGTCGGCAGCCTGTTTGGTCTGGTGATTGGTTCCATCGGTGGATTTGCTATGAGAAAAATCACTTTTGACTTGGCGGGAATTGGGGAGCTGTTATTTTTGGCTTTGGCAGCATGGGTGATCTCCCTGATCTTTGGAAGTATGTCAATCCCCCTTGTGTTCAAATTCGGGGCCGAAAAAGGCCGTGTGCTGCTATTAGTATCATTTCTCATTCCGGCAGGGATTTGTTTTGGGATATACCAGCTTCTTGCCATACTGGGCGTTGAATTGACAGACCAGCTTGTTTTTATCCTGCTGTGCTGTTCTCCGCTCCTTGCATTGGCGTGGTGCTATGTAATGTACCAAATCAGTTATCATATCTTTACAAGACAGGAATTTTGATTTTAACCTATAGAGGAGGTGTCTTTTATGGAAGGCAAGAGATTTGAAATTACAGAAACCGAGGGAAGCGTTAAGGGCTTTTATGTGGTAGTAGATAGAGAAACGGCGTTAATTACCTTGTCGCAAAGTTTGGAACGGGCGGGGGCATTTGCCCATTAGTTGACAAAGACGGAAAGCCCCTCGTGACAAAATAAAGTAATTGAAACGAAAAGCGGAGAGGAAATCACTCTCCGCTTTTCGTTTGGAAATGACGAATATCATCAGTATACCAGTTCAGTTAGTCATGAAATGCTAAAATTGATATATGTATTTGGGTACGGTTCATCTGCCAGAACATAATGCCACCACTCGTTACAGTAGGCTTCAAATCCGCTGCTTTCCATGATATGCCTTAGAACATCCCGGTTTCTTGATTCTTCCTCTGTCAGTCCGCTTGCAGCGTGATGGGAATGTTCATCCATAAAGTCAAAATCTCCGCCCATTGGAACAAGTAAACCGGTAAGCCAATTTGGGGCTTACCACCCTTGATTGATTAAAAACAAAATAAAGAAATACCGTCAATGGCAGTGCTTGCACTGTTCATCAAGACCATGGACGGTATTTCGTGTTTTGCTATTGATATTTTTAGTTTCTTATGGAACACCATTCAATGTTGCTTAGGCTATATGCATAATGTTCAGTAAAATAAGCCAAGACAAACCATAGTATGATACAACTGCAACAAGGTCATTGATAGTCGTAATCAACGGACCAGACGCAACCGCAGGATCAACACCGATTTTTTTGAGGAAGATTGGAATAACAGTCCCCGATAAAGAGGATATCATCATTGCAAGGTTCATTGCAATTCCAAGGCAACCGGCAACTGCAAAAGAGAAATATGGGGCATTTCCCTTTATACACAGGTATCCACCAATCGCAACAAAGGATAATACTCCCAAAATCAAGCCATTCAGAAAACCGATACGAACTTCTTTCCATACAAGCATAGCTTTCTGTTTATGGTCGATTTGTACATCCATCAAAACACGAATGGCAACAGCTAAGGACTGGGTTCCTACATTACCTGCCATACCCAAAATAAGAGATTGAAAACACATAATGATCGGTATCTGTGCAACAATGGATTCAAAGAGTCCTACTGTTGCTGAAACGCCTAATCCTAATACCAATAAAATACTCAACCAAGGAATTCTTTTTTTGATACTCAAAAAAATCGGCTCCGCTAAATCTTCCTCTGAAGGCAGACCACCCAATTTTACATAATCCTCATTGAGTTCTTCTCCAAGGATTTCAATAAAATCGTGTGAAGTCACAATGCCGAGCAGTTTGTTTTCGTCATCCAACACAGGGATTGAGTTTTCAGAGTAATCACGCAGGAAAGGAATACAATCTTGTATTTCCATTTTTGCATACAAATAAGGGTAGGACAGTGTCGTAATGTCAGAAAGCGGTGTGTTTTCACGTGCAATGATTAAATCCTTTAAGTCAATGGCACCGCAAAAGGTTTTGTTTTCGTCTACCACGTACAAAGTGGAAATATTGTCATTTTCCGCTGCTTGACAAATCAATTCCGACATAGCTACCTTTACGGTAGAGTTGTTCGATACAGCAATAAAGTTCGTTGACATTTTGCTGCCGATTTCATCTTCATCAAAAGAACTGATTAACTTAATTTCAGCCCGAATATCCGGTCGCATCAGATCCAGTAAAGTTGTCCGATTTTCTTTGGAAAGGTTTTGGAGCAATTCTACTGCTGAAGATGTTTCCATAAAGAAAAGAACTTCTGTTTTTTGATTGATTCCTAATAATTCAAAATAAGAATCATTGTGTTCCGCATATTCCAGAACATTAGCAATATTCTCCGGCTGCATAATGCGGAATAAACGCTGACACTCCTCTTTGGTAAGCGAGGTAAGCGTAGCGGCAATGTCTTTTTCGTGATATTCGCCGATCGCCTCTCGCAATTTCCCAGGAGTCAGATTGCTTCGGATAATGCTGATGATTTCAGAAGCAAACTCAGAAATTGATGCATTTGTGGTTACTGGAATGAAAATATTCTTGTTCATTGTTAGTGCCTCCTTTACACGAATTCGTAATGGCAGGCGTGCAAACATTCATTGATAGCTAAAAATGGGCATAAAAATACCATTGTTAGTCACAAAACATCTACACAGCCTGTTTCTGTTTGTGTAGAGTAGTGTTGAAGCAAACAATGGCATTCAAATATTTTCAAAAACGCAGTTAGAACACAGACAGCAAGTTGACATACGATCTCTGAAAATATAGGAATACCATATTCATCTTGTTACAACTGCAACTACTACTGTCCATATTCTCACCTCACATTTATTATTTGGCATTATACCGTAATTATTCTACTACGATTACACTTAAATGTCAAGCTATACGATTTATGAAGTTTAATTCCAATTTGTTCAATTCTATAAAACTGGGATTTTTATAACCAAACTCCCCAATCGCCATAATTAAATGTGCCACTGCCGTGACAAAGTTTCCCATTTTCTTCAAGTTCCTCAAATGCTTTTCGCATACGGATTAAAATTTCCGGCTGTATATCCAATGAATGATGTGCGGGGAATACTCTCTTAACAGGCAAAGACGCAACCTTTTTCAACGAGGTGAGATATGCCTCCGGATCAGTAGATGGATAGTAGGCAAATAATACATCTTTATATACCAAATCGCCGGTAAAAAGATATCCTGTCTCTTTTTCCCAAAAACACAGGTGTCCTGGCGAGTGTCCAGGGGTGTGTAGCACCTCGATCTGCCGTCCACCAAGATCAATCATATCATGGTCGGCTACAATCCTTGTCGGCGTTCCCTGGAAAAACTCATAAGAACCGACATCAAATCCGTCTGGTAAATCACAGCGATCAACTACCATCTCCCGAATTGTTTCCATCGACAGGGGAAATTTACCGTTTAGCCAATCTAATTCAGCAGCGTGAGCGTAGAAATCAGGAAAATATTTATGACCTCCAATGTGGTCCCAATAAATGTGTGTCGCTACCGCTGTGATGGGCTTGTCCGTATACTTAATCACTTCATCGTATATGTTTAAAATACCGAGTTCTGTATCAATCAACAGACTCTGGGTATCTCCATTCAACAAGTAGCAATGAGTTTCCTCCCAGTGTCGATATTCGCTAATAACATAAGTTTTTTTATCTATGCTATCTATTGTAAACCAATCGTCCATAACCAGATTTCCCTTTCTTGCTATTGATGAACCGCTTGAATATGCACGATTATATCTTGATGGTAATATGCAGATGTGGGTGGATGCAGAAGATTCATTTTATCTATGATGATTACGCTGTCACTCCCAGTGTCTCAGAGAGTGACAGCTTCCTTGTCTTGCTTTAGGACAAGCCTCGTATATTTACTTGAAAGCTGCGTCCGCTTCTTCTTGGGTGAGCTGTCCAGTTTTAACAGCGTCAGAAATTGCTTTGTTCAATTCTTCAACTGTTGAGTAATTTCCAATGTGTACCTTTTGACCATTATCCGTTGTAATGTCAACGCTATAATCGGAAACCACATCATCGGTAGGTGGAATCATTGAATAGGTATCACCATCACCGCTATCTTTGGAATACAATACTCCATTTTTAATACTTTCCAGAGTTTCTTTATAGCTGGTCATCATAGCATCCACACTTTCCTTCGTAAATTCATGGAATACGCCTTGCCCATCATACCAACCATCTCCGGTTCCAATCAACGATTCCATTTCTTTTTTCTGTTCGTTCATCCAAGCCTCGTACTCGTCGGCTGTCCACCACTGCACATCCGGTGCTGCATTGTTCTTTTCGTAATCTACCTCGGCAATCCAGCTTTTACCGTCAGTGCTGATTTGACCACCATCGGTATCCTGATAGAGAATATCTACACCGGATGTATTTTCGGTTTCGGATGTCGAAACCTTTGGCGTGTCCGAAGCCAATGCACTTACATAAGTAAATCCTGCAACACTTAAACAGATTGCTCCGCACAAGCCTACTGCCCAAATTTTTTTGTTCTTCATAAATAAGACCTCGCTTTCTAAAAATTATAGCTGCCCTTGAGGACAGCTATAATATAACAATGCAACTTGGATATAGTTTGCATGAATTATGGATTTTAGATGAAGTTGTCTATCGGCTGCTTGCATGGCAATTCAAACCAAAACAGTACACCATTGCTTGTATTTGAGATACCATACTTTGCATGGTGCATTTCCATGATTTTACGAACAATATAAAGCCCTAATCCAGTTCCTCCTGTATTGCGGTTACGAGATGCGTCCGCCCGGTAGAAAGCTTCAAACAAATGTGGGATAGCATCATCAGACACATGGACACCTGTATTTTCAATTTCACCACGAATCGTACCGTATATTTCAGACAAAGAAATACGAATCAATTCGCCACTTGGAGAATACCGAATTGCGTTTACCAATATGTTTTGAATTGCCCGTTCCATCTGCACTTGTTCCACTTCACAGTAAAGTCGGTCAGGAATATTTGCTTCAAGGCTCTGTTTCTTTTTTTCCAATAAATCTGTTACTGTAGCAATCTGTACCCGAAATACTTCCGCAATGTCAACGGTTTTATATTCGCATTTTTGAGTTCCATCCGCTTTAGAAACATATAACAACTCTTTTACCAACTTTTCCATCCTGTCAACAACCGCAATGGAACGCTCCATGTACTCTGTGTGGTTCTCATAGCCGCTGACTCCGTTCAGCATCCCCGCCAAATGGCCTTTCAAAATAGTCAGCGGTGTTTTCAGTTCGTGGGATGCTGCCGAGAAAAATTCTACCCGTTGTTGCTCTAATGCTTGTTCCTTTTCAATATCTGTTTTGAGCTGCCGGTTTGCAGTTTGAAGGTCGTTCAATGCAGTAGAGAGCGAAGCCGACAACGAATTTAGATTTTGCGCCAAACAGCCCAATTCATCTTCTCGCGAAGTATTACATTGACCGGAAAAATTCAGTTCCGCCATTTGTTTTGAAATCCTGCTCAGTTGCACAATAGGTCGAGTAATGTACCATGTATAGAGCCATGCACAAAGGAGCGCTAGCAGAAAAACCATTAAGATGACATACGGAAGTATGGACAGCAATACTTTTGTTGCCTGCTGTACAACGTACAAATCCGTTTGAACTGCCAATGTATAAGTAGTACCGTTTTTTAGAGTAATCGGATAAAAGTTCGTCGTAGTTGTCCCGGACGGTTGCATATCTATGAACGACGCATCTTCATCAAATGTAACTGTTTGGTCTGCCGAAACGGTAGATGTTTCCGTTGATGCTTCATTTGGATAGATAATGTAACCGTTGCTGTCCTCAATCCAAAAAGTAGCATTTGTTTCCGCTGAAAAATCTGTCAATTCATTTTCACAATCGTCTATATTATCAAAATCCGTCATTTGCTCGGCAAGGTGCATGGCGGCTTTCTCCGTAGCCGAGTTTATAAAATTTGAATATGTCGTAGGCAGTAGCTTTGATATAAAGAAATATGTTCCGCAACAAGCTGCCCCCAGTAAGAGAAACGTAATTATAAAAATCTTGACAGATAGCCGCCTTTTAATGCACTTTATCAATTCTATATCCCACCCCTCTAATTGTTTTTATATAATCGGCACTTAGCTTTTTACGAATGTTCTTTATATGGCTGTCAACAATCCGATCTTCGACTTCCAAATCATCCGACCACAATCGTTCAAGTAACATCTGCCGAGTAAAAACCTTTCCTTGATTTTCAATCATAAGCCTAAGAAGTGAAAACTCCTTACTGGTCAAGACGACTTCGTTTCCACTTTGATACACATGAAATCCGTCAATATCTATACTCAACTCTTTATAGGTAAGTAGGGATTGATTTTGATTTTCAGTAGTTCTACGCCGAAGTATAGCCGCAATCTTACATAACAGTATTTTGGGAGAAAAGGGCTTTGGAATGTAATCATCAATCTGTTGTTCAAAGCCCCTCAACTGGTTTTCTTCATCTGATAGCGCGGTAAGCATGATGATTGGGACTTGTGACCTCTTGCGAATGACCTCACATACACCATAACCGTCAATTTTAGGAAGCATAATGTCTAACAATACAAGGTCGATTGCATCGTCAAACATTGCTATCCCAGCCACGCCGTCAGAAGCGACAGCAACTTCATATCCTGCATCAATAAGATGGTTTTTCAGTATATCTTGAATATCAGCATCATCTTCGACAATTAAAATCTTCTGCATTACTTCACCTCCATATTATAGATTAGCATTTTTTCTTGAATTTTTGTTGGAGAGAGTATGTTTATTTCAAGAATTCGACGAACATCCAGTTTGATATAAATATCGAACAGACTCCATGACTATATGCCATGAAATATCAGCAGCATAAGAATAATTTTTTTGATATGTTTCCCACAACTTTTCCATAACCAGACTTGATTCAACTTCATCAAATATTTCTCTTATATTCCAGATTTTATCTGCTCCAATGTTCCACGTTTCCCGGCTGTCGCTACAAGTGCATTCCATAGTATTTCTTTTTTGAGTTGTTGTCCATACAATTTTTGCAGGATATAAATATCATAAAAATCTCTCATTCGTGTATTCGTAACATTTCGGCTGATAACAGTTTCCAGTTTCTCAGCCAATACCGTCTCAAGATTATAAGCCCACACTTCAATTGTACGATCTTCAAGCATAAGGTTAAATCTATACCTTATTTCTCTTGGTGTAATTACATCCCCTGTGGAAATATCTATCTTTAATGGTGTAATGACACCATCAAGCTTAGTTTCCATACTTACTCGTACTCTCGGATAATCTGCTTCTTCCATAATTTCCGATATTCTTTTAATGTGAAATGAAACACCGTCATCTATGGGGATTGCTATGATTTTTGATATAATCGTCTCCACATCTGTTACACTAACATTAAACGGAGCTCCGCAAGACTTCTCGATAAAGTAGCGGGCAACGACTAAATTGAAATTTCCCTTATTTCCCTCACGATTATCTCACAAGGGCAAAAATAAGGGAAAATACATATCATTTCATCATATAAGGCTCTGCGAGCCTTGAAAAATAAGGAAAGTTCAGGAAATCTCTCCACAAATTCCGATTTGTTTATTCGTCCCTCACGTATTAACTGTTTATATGTCTGGTGCAAGGGCAAGCAGCTCCTTCTTTAAGAAATTTTGCACGGCAATATCTACCTGCGTTACATAGTCTGCAAGGCCCTTCTCTTCTACATGAGCGGTCATTCACGGTTCTTTATGAACTCCTGCGCCTTTGTTACTAAGCTGATATTTTTCTGAATACCCATATATGTTTCCTCCATTGGCTTCAACTACCTGGTTACAAAACTTCCATAGATTTATTGCAAACGATGTCTCTTAACTAAAGGAGTTAAGGTTTGAGAGAACTTGACAAACTGGAATTATGATAAGACCTAATTTATAGCACTTATTAACTATTATATCCTTTTCCCTCATGTTATGAACTTTCATAAAGGCAAAAACAAAGGAGAAGGATACATATTTTGAGGTTTTACGATAAATGTGTATACAGTTCCGTAAATTCTTTTTCCGAAAGTCTTAACTCCGTTTCGTTATAATAAGGAGAGCCATTTTTGATTCCGAATTCAAGAACTGTAGGTCCGTCGAAATAGTAAGCTTTATGTGTGTAGTTAACCGGTTCGGCCTGCCAGACATAATCTACTAAAGCCTTTGCCGCTTTTCTGGATTTTTCATCCTGCATACCGCCAACTGCGGGACCTGAGCCTGTACAGTAAATCTCTAAGTGGATTTCTTCCCCTTCATCCGATGTCGTTAAAATGCGATATAAAAAAAGATTTCCCAAATTTTCTGTCTCATAGATTGGTTGACCAAATAACGCTTTAATTTTACCGTATATAAGAGAAAACTGATTTTTATAATCTGCAAAGCCTTCAATAAAATTATATAGTTTACTGCTATCTGTTAATTTTTCCGTGTCTTTCACTGATTGAAATGTGTATGGCATTTTATCCTCCTCTGCTTTAATGAATGTTTCAAAAATCCCGATTGAACAAAATCGCTGCGCGATGGCCTGCCAGGCTGTGGCGCAAATTCATCAAAATCAGCCGTATTGGTCGGTTCAAACATGACCCATTTTCCGTCACGATAGGTTTTTGCCTCATCATATTGCCTGCAAACGGCGTCAGAAAGAGTACCCCTTATATCTTCAAATTTTATTCTTTCATCTTTTCCAAAGATAATCATGAATCCAATGCAATTACTTTTAGCGTATAGGCAGCAAAGTGTTTTACCGCCTCTGCGATATTTATACTCGTAATCCCATTGCTTACCACCAGTATTCCATACTCGATCCATATCGTATTTTTTATCAATAGCCAAACATAATGCTTGCCAAACTTCGAGCAAGGATTGTCCAAGCAATTCCGTCATAGTTGAATGAGATGGTATATTTTCAAGCATCGTATCCTCCATAAATTTCCATTTACTTTTCTGTTGCGTTACTCTCTGACAAACAGGAAGTTGTATGGCCCAACCTCTTATCGGCCTGCTGCGGCTCGTTTATAAAGCAGCCCCCTTTTTATAAGTAACAACAGAAAAGCCACTGTTACTGCATATGCTTCTCTCGCAATCGACAAAAACAAAACAGTAATAATACTAAGCCCAACAGATAAAAAAGTAATCGCCTTTTTTCCCTTTTCAAATTTGAAATTGACCATTAAAATCTTCACAATTCCAACAATCGTTAATGCGATAAAAAGACCCCAATATGTCGTACAAACCCAAATTTCTTTATCTACATACTCAATAAGATTGACCGAATAGATATATCCGCCAACCGGTTTGGGATACAATGGAAGAAAAATAAGCATCAAAGAAAGCAAATCGGCAAATCCAAATAACAAGTCACATAGACCGCCTAGGTTTGACTTGTTTTCTTTTTCCGCAATCAAAACCAACTGATCTCCAGATAACAACTCATCAATAGACACAGAGAAATATCTGGATATTTCCTTTAATGAATCTATGCTTGGATACCCTCTTCCAGATTCCCATTTTGAAATTGCAGTTCTGGAGACAAATAAAGCCTCGGCCAGCTCTTCTTGTGTCAAACCTCGGCTCTTTCTTAATTCCTGAAGCTTTTCATGGAATTCCACTTCCTGCACCCCCTTTTTTATTTCATTTTTTTATTGACAGCATAACTACCGCCTTATAGACAGTAAATAATCCGGCACTTAACAATACGCCGCCCACAATATCCGTAACCCAATGTACTCCGGAAATCAATCTGCTGATAACCATGAATGCCGAAAAAGCGATTGCCAGAATCGTAACGATTCTTTTCATTGCAATGCTTGACAGTCTACGCTGAATCTGTTCAATCAAAGTCGGCATCACACACAATACCAGTAATGTCGTTGAAGAAGGATAAGAAGCCTCCATAACTCCATTGATTAAAATCGGTCTGTAATTGATTGAGATCATTTCAAAAATCAAATATGCCAGTATCACGACAACATAGTAAACTCCAAGGATAATGATATCTGGATCCACTTTGAAGAGACTTCTTCTCTTTATTAACTGAACCACTCCAATACCTGCAAAAATCAGGCATACAACTAAAGGAATAAGTCCCATCCAATCGGTAATCGTATAAATTGTCATATTGACACCTGCCAAACGATGAAACCAGCAATTGAATGTTGCAAATCCAATATTGGTTCCGTTTTGACCCAGCGGCTGCACGTCTACCATCTGGATCAAAGCTGTCCATACTGTAAACGCTACAATAAGTATTCCTCCAAATAATAAAACCTGTTTTCCACTTTTTTTCATCATTCTACGTCCTTTCTATAATTGGTTTGTCTTTTCGACAGTTTCACCTTATCAAAAAACGTAAAATGACGAAAGAATCGCTCTTTCACATGTGTGACACGATTCGTATCATCCCCACAAATGCGCAGTTTTCACTATATTTTCCAGAATATCTATTCCTACAAATTCCAGTTTTTTTATTTGTCCACAAGGTATTAGCTGTTCAAAAGCATTGCTATATTCTCATCAATGTCCAAAAAGGAAACACACGGCTCACAGCAGATTTAGCAGTTCTGTATGAATATATCCGTTTGTTCCTACAACGCTGCCGCCTTTTCTCGGATCAAGCGGTTTTCCCGCAAAATCAGTCACTTGACCGCCTGCCTCCTGAATCAACAGCATACCGGCAGCATAATCCCAGGGATTCAGATATATCTCGAAATAGCCACCTTGTCTGCCGCGGGCGGTATATGCCAGTTCCAGAGCGGCAGACCCAATCCTGCGGACATCCTGGCACTGGCCGAACACTCTGCGGAACCGGGCAAAGTTATCATCAGCCAGCTCTCTTTTTGCTGTTCCCAGCCCGATCATCGTGTCGGATAGTTTTTCTGCGGTTGATACATGTATGGGCTGTCCATTTAGGAAGCTGCCTTCTCCCTTAATCGTTGAAAACACTTCTTCATGGAAGGGGTCATATACGATTCCCATAACAATTTCTCCCTGGCGGCAAAGCGCTAAAGATACAACGCTGTGCTGATAGTCGTGCATAAGGTTGGTAGTCCCGTCAACCGGGTCTAAGATCAAAAGCGATCCGCCTTTTATTTCCTGCAATCCGGTTTCTTCTCCGAGAAACTGAATATCCGGTGCAAGGGCAAACAGCTCCTTCTTTAAGAAATTTTGCACGGCAATATCTACCTGCGTTACATAGTCTGCAAGACCCTTCTCTTTTACATGAGCGGCCATTTCACGGTTTTTTATTAACCCCTGCGTTTTTGTTACTAAACTGATAATTTTCAGTTCATATACGTTTCCTCCATTGGCTTAAACTACCTGGTTACAAAACTTCCATAAGAGTTTTTGTAAATGATGTCTCTTAACTAAAGGGGTTAAGAAAGGTTTGAAAGAACTTGACAAACTGGAAGTTTTCATTCAGCAAATTACAATGATAAACCTTTAATCATATCATTGTATACTGAACTCCCATCAAGAATAGTTCCAAATGTATCAACCCATAACGGTATATAGTCACACCTACTTGCTACCATCTGCGAACCAATATTCGTTATAGAAGCAGAATAGAATGGAATAATATTTCGTGCCAGTAATTCTTTTGTCAATCCCCTCACTAAATACGTTCCCAATCTGGCATTTCTATATTCTTCCATAACATCTATACCTATTTCCCATACACCATCTGTTGATGATTCTGCGGCGCCTGCTACTCCAATAATTTTATTATTGTCCTTTGCAATATAAACACCTTTTGTTGATGTAGAACCATTTTCATCAAATGCTAAGGAATTTTCAAAACCAGTCAATCCAGTAAGGGAAAATATCTCTGCCAAAAAGATACTCGCACTTACAATCCAATGAAATCAATGCCTCTTCTGTATAGTTATCATTAGGAACATAATGTATTGTCTGCCCATAAACCAAAGGAAGTTCAAATATTTCATCTCTATTCTTGCTTTGTAAAAGTTCTTGAACTTTATAACGCAGATTCTCTGAGGTACAAACCACAACACAATTTCTATAGGCTAGTATTTTAATATATGGTGGTTTTGCATTGAAGTTAACAGTATACACCGTTGATTTTCCATTTAGTTCATCCGAACTGTAATAAAATTCCTTTGATAATAATTCTTCCATTTTCTTCTTAATAATCACTTTCATGTTCATTCCTACAATCTCCGATTTGTTTATTCGTCCATCATGTATTAGCTATTCAGAAGCTTTGTTAAATCCTCAACGGAAGCATCCATTTTCACAGAAACTTCTTCCATGGTCATGCCGGAAGCAAGAAAGCGCTTTATCACCATTTTCATATCCTCGCCGACCTCAATGATATGGCCATCCAAATCGTAAAACCGGATCACCCGCTGGCCCCAGCTATGTTCGATCACTTCTCCCAGATATTCGATGTCCGGGTATTCTTTCAGCTTGTTTAGAAAACCGTCAAAGTCCTGTTCCTCAAAGACGATTTCCGCATTGTTAGATTTCTTTAATATCTTTTCTTTCGGCAGATTCACAAGCCAGTCAAAATCCTGCTGCAGTGCCAGGCCGCAGGTAAAGGCGATGTTCTTACCGTAATCCTGAAACACCTCTAATCCAAACAGATCCTCATAAAATTTTCTTGCGGCGTTAATATCAGCCACAGATATAAGCATACATACGTGTTTCATGCAAATTCTCCTTCCAAACTGTGGTGGTTCCCTATTTTTGACCGGATCTTCACAAGCCTTAACTGTTGAAAGTTCATTTTACCATAGAGCAGCCTGTATCTCTACTATTTCTTCTCTGGTTTTGTCCAAGATTTCAATGGTATATCCCACTCCCCACACAGTTTTTTCTCCCCATACCACTTCAAATAATTCCTCCGTTGAGACAACCTTCCCCTGATTTTCACACAGATACCAGAGAATTGAAAACTCTGTCGGCGTCAGCTGAAGCTCTTTTCCAAACAAGATACATTTATGGCTTTTCTTACTGATTGTCATTCCTCTTATATCATATTCGCTGCATTCATCCTCCTGCTTGATCTGCGGCTGTCTGTATCTCATATACTGCCTTAACTGCGCTTTCACGCGGGCAACCACTTCCAATGGGTTGAACGGCTTCGTGATATAGTCATCCGCAACGGACAGCCCCATGATTTTATCCCCATCTTCTACTTTTGCTGTCAGCATAATCACAGGAAAATAAAATTTCTCCCGGATTTTCTGGCAAATTTGAAAGCCATCAATATCCGGGAGCATAATATCTAATATGGCTAAATCCAAGTGGGTAGACTCAATGCACCTTAACGTATCCGTACCATTGTAAAATTTATAAACGGTATATCCATCGTTTTTCAGATAGACTTCAACCAAATCTGCCAACTCTTTTTCGTCATCCACCACTAAAATTTTTTCATTCATTGCATTGCTCCTTCCTGCCCAAACTATCTATCTTTATTATGTACCAAAACGCTGTTACATTATCAGCATAATGATAGATAATCGTCAAGACAACGCATTCCTAATCTTGACGATTCCTCACATTAAGCGAAACAGATAGATATAGCAGCCACACCTTAGATGTATCCAACTGTCATCTGATTCCATAGTCATATTACGGCACTTCAAATTTATAACCAACGCCAACAACGCTTTTGATGTAGTCCGGGGAATCCGGCGTAATTTTCAACTTCTTCCGCAGATTGCTTACATGGTTATTGACTGCCTTGCGAGAGTAATACGAATGATCCTCATTCCAAACCAATTCCATAATCAGCTCATAGGTAAATACCCGCTTCGGGTGTGTAATTAGCAAAGCAAGGATGTCAAATTCCTTAGCAGTTAATTCAATTATCTGCTCGCCAATACATACAAGCCGCTGCTCCTGGCAGAAATATAAATCCCCCATGCGGATCTCTGTAAAAGGTTCCTCAATGGCTCCCTGCACCCTATAAGTTTCGGGAATATCACATGGGATATCAGCCGGATTATTCTGTTGCCCTTTTAAAGCAAGAAGATAATTTACTAACTCCTGCCTCTGACGGGTATTTAACAGCATAAGCAGTTTTTCTGCAATTTTACCGCCCGATTCAGATATATCAAATACAGCTAATTTCCCATGTTATCACCTCCTCCGTCAATGCAGGTATTCATTCTTTTATTTTGATTGAATACCAAAAGTTTTCTGTTTCTAAAACAAGTATAACAAACAAAACCTGAAATCCTGTGTCATGTTTCATATTTTTTTAGAATGGAGCATACTTTCTCTTTTATCCCATCCCGGATATGCGCCGGGGAAAGCACCTCGACATGCTCTCCAAAAGTAAGCAGATAATGATAAATGACCTCATGGTCTGGTAAATTTGCGGTTACATATAGATTATTTTCTTCGTCTGTTGTAATGGCATCAGAAAACTCGTCATGTACGCGAAAGGCAACCTGCGGGGAGAATTTCAAAGTTACAGAAACGCTATTGTAATGAGGCATTTTCATCTTTTCCTTTGGTAAGTCCGACATGTCCATTATGAATGTTTCGGCAGAAGTTACCAAGTCTTGTATGCGCGTCAACTTGAAAAAACGGTAGTCACTTCTTAACAGACAGAATCCATATAAATACCAGTCTTTACCCTTGAAAACCAACTTAATCGGTTTCACAGAGCGTGATAGATACTGACCGTCGCTACCAAAATAAGAAAAGGTGATGATTCTTCTGTCAAAAATCGCTTTTTTAACCTCGGCAAATATCTGATCCGCCTTATTTTTATTCCAGTCTGAAAAATCAACTTCTATCCAATCCGTCCATTTAATCTGAAAGAGTGCTGACAATTTAGATAGCAATTCATCCGCATTTTCACCTTCTGTGGATGCAATGCCCTGTAAGGCAATCAATATTTGTTCCTGCTCTTTTTCTGAAAATATAGACTTGTCCAAAACATAATTTTCCAACAAAGAGATACCGCCGCCTTTTCCCTGTGTAGCATAAATCGGGATTCCTGCCGCGCTAATGGTATCTAAATCTCTGTAAATGGTCCGAGTAGAAACCTCAAATTTCTTTGCCAATTCAGGAGCCGAAGATTTTCCGTTTTCCAATAAATAGTAGACAATTTGAAACAACCTGTTCATCTGCATACCGTACACCTCCGCCTATATTATAACGCAAGAAACTTGACAAGTGTACGGCAAGTTAAGAATAATGTGCTTCATTTAAGCTAACGCAATTCAGACAATAGCTATTCTCGCTTTACGGCGGCCCTGATTTATTCAAAGCCCCCGTAAAAATCAGAACAGGTAAAACCATCCTGGTTATCAGGAATTCACGATACAAACGGCAAGCAGAGCAAGTTTGGACATACTTGCTCTTTTTGCGTGGCCGGAGTCCGCAAAAATGCTTGTTGGGGAACTCCCCACGCCGGGGGATGGGGACTCGTCAAGGGCCGCCTTGTCAACTTTGGCCAGACGGTTCTTGCGAGGCGTGCAAGCCATATCCGAAACTGGCTCGGTCATACGGAACTGAAATGGTTCCACGCTTTTTCCCACTTTCTTTACTGGAGTACATTACATAATTCAATGTAAAGGGGTGAAACGCTATGGCGAAAGAAACAAAATATCCCGGCCTTGAAACGCATGGAGCAGCATCAAAGAAGCGCGTAATGCATTGGGATTGTCCCGTAGGGCATTGGCTGAACAAATCAGTATTGATCCCCGGTATCTTGTAAATATTGAAAACAGCGGCTATCTTCCCATTATTCCGGTACTTTATGAGCTGGCGAGCAAATAACTCCAGAGAAACGGCCACAAAATAAAGCTGTGTCCCGAACCGTATTTGCCGATTATCGAGGGAGCCATTGACAGGGAAATCAGAATCAAGGAAGCGGGGGAGGAATAAACGTCCTCCGCTTCCTTTGTAAACAGTTTTTTATCCCTGTACTTTTTCAAACTGTTTAATTAACATTTGTGTTGCGTAATAATAGCTATCCATCGTTTCATATTTTCTATATTCGTACTCCAATGCAACCAAAAGCATTAAATATATATCATACCATAAGGCCCTGCGTTCCTGATTTTTAGTTAGTCTTTTAATCCCATAGCCTTTTTGAAAGCAGGTATTCTCAGCGTAAGTACGAAACCCCACTTCCATGAGAGGATCTCCCCAAATGCTCCGTTCCCAATCTATGATTCCTGTTACTTTTCCAGAATGAATAAAGATATTTCCGTCCCAACAATCCCAATGTACCAACTTTGGCTCTGACACTTCTTCAAAAATAGATTTATCTCGATCAAGACAAAGCCACATCTGGTCGATTGGTATTTTTAAATCTACATTTCCGTGCTGTGCATCATTTACCCCCGCCTCCATCATCTTACGAAAAATAGGATACCATTCCTTTCCCTGAAATTCAGGCTGTCCGGGATACCCAAACACAGGACAGAGTATATCGTTTATTCTTTTGTTTATTTCTCCTGTTTCAACATGTATACGGTTTATCTGTTCTAATGATAAGCTGTCTTTTATAGTATTAAGGCTTTTTCCCTCTAGCTTTTCCATGAAGAAATACGGTGAATTGCAAATGGTACAACTGTCATCATACCCCAGCATTTTAGGTACAGGTATTTTACCATGCCGGATAGCCAATTTCATAGCTTCCACTTCGCTGGACATGATATTTTTTTCATAAGTCATAACACGCATTTCTTTTAATGGGGCTATTTTCAATATCACTTGTTCCTCATTACTCAAATGAATTTCATAGGCAATATTAAAATAACCCTCTGTCAATTCCCGATAGTTTTTCATTTTAAGCGGTGAGAAATATTTTTCCACCATCTTCGATATAGTTTCTCTGTTCTGTTTGTTCTTTGTCAAGCTCTCCATCTTACCGTTCCTTTCTTACGATTTTATAGTTATATACGGCCAATCCTGCAATCAGCCATTCCGTTAAAACCAGTATCCACCATATAATGTCAAGGTTGTCTAGCCGCCATGCTATCAGTAAAAGCGGTAAGCGAATGGCAAAAATACTTTCCAATGACAAAAACAAGACCTTTTTCCATATCCCAATGCTAGAAAATAAGCCTGAATTACAGGCATTATGCCTCCAATTACCAAAGAGAAGCATATGATCTGTAATGCCGTTTTCCCTATACTGGTAATTTCAGAATCTACAGAAAATAATTTTACAATGCCACCCGCTCCACAATATACGCATACTGCAATAACGCCTCCATATACAGCTCCACCTAATATTGCATAGGCCACTGTCCTTTTTACTCTTTTTCTCTGTTGACGACCCCAATCAAAACCAAGCATAGGTTGAATCCCCTGCATAATGCCAGAGAACGGCGTAGAAAGAAAGGATTGTATTCTTGATATAACTGCATAGGTGCCGATTGCCTGTGTGCCTCCTACTTGTCCTAATATCTGGTTTCCAACCATACCCGTCAAACTGTTTCCGAGGCTATTGAGAAAAGCAGGCAACCCAATATATAATATTTCTTTACATGCCTGCCTGTTCCACCTAATATCGCCCAATGCTACCCGGCATGGAGTATTTTTCCGAATAAAAAAGTAATAAATACTGTTTACAGCAGAAAAAAGCTGTGCAATTAAAGTTGCTACTGCGGCACCGGAAATCCCCATATGAAAACCATATATAAACAGCGGGTCTAAGAGCAGGTTAATCATTACGGGACAGCACCATTGTAACGTAGAATAGAAAATATCCCCTTCTGCCCGCATAATACCAGAGAACCCTGTGCTAATGATAGTACCTATCAACATGATCCGCCCATATTCTACTGCATATGGATAAATTTCAGAGGTACTGCCTAATAATTCCAATAACGGTTCTAAAAAAGCAAGTCCTGTGATCGTAATTGTCAAGGAACACAGAACCCAAAGCCACATCATGCAGCCTACTACTTTTTTTCCACCAGCCGGATTTCTCTCGCCCAGCCTGCGGGATATGATGGAGGCTCCCCCCGTTCCCAAAGTGGAACTAACGCCATTCACTAAGAGTAAAACCGGCGAAAAAATCCCAATAGCGCCGCTTGCCACACTTCCTATTCCCTTTGATACATAAAACGTATCTGTAATGGTATAGATATTATAAATCATAATGGAAAGCGTTGTCTGTGTGCATAGTTCCAGCATGAGTTTTCCAATAGAATCTTGTTCCAGCCTATTTTTAACTTGTTCCTCTGCCATAATACAAAATCCTCACTGTAAAAGTATTGGAAAGTGTTTTTTCATCAGGTTACTCATACATTTTACATATAAGGGAATTGATATTCTATTCATTGATTTGTGGAATTTTCTATACTCATTTTACCGTAGCTTTTCCGGTATTCAGCAGGTGAACACCCAAATTTTTCTTTTATCCCCTGATAAATGGGGACAGCATTTTGATAGCCTACTGCTTGTGCAATTTTTTCCACCGAGTAATCAGAGCTGCTTAAAAGGACAGCCGCCTTTTCCAACCTGCTTTCTCTGACTAATTCATGAAAATTCATCTTGCAATTTTCTTTAATAACTCGGCTTAAATAACTTTGATTGAAAGAAAAAACATGGGCTAATTCTTCCAATGTAATATGTTCACTGTGATTGTAAATATATTGAATAATCTCTCCGGCTTGCAAAGAGCTATGGGATAAGCGATACCTGCAACACTTGTATTTTTTCTGTTCTCTTTCAAGAAAGATCATAAGAAGCTGCAGGTAACTTTTTATTGCAGCCTCAAAGTAGCGTTGTTTCAAGTAGTATTCTGTCATTATCCCTTCTATGAGACGCCGCTCATCACCCACACAACAATATTGTAAATAGTTATAATATTCTCTCTGCGGAGACTTTGCACTTACGAAAAAATCAAACAAGGCACTTTTATGGTTTATATCCTGGATAAATTCATAGGAAATCCATTCCATAGGGATAATCATTTTAATCAAAACAGACTGTTCATCTTCCTGCTGTAAGGCATGAATAACATTCTGGTTTAACATAAATAAATCACCCTCCTGCAATACTATACAGGTTTCAAGATTTTCTATAAATTGCTTGCAGTGTCCCTTATATATATAAAGAATTTCCACAAAATCGTGTTTATGGAAATATACGGGCGTTCTTTTAATATGTATTTTCGCCGAAAATTGATCTTGTACCCTTGTTAGAATCTGCTTATCTGTTTTCGTTTGAAAAGTGTCTGGAAATTGATAGGTGTCATTTTTAAGTGACTTCCGTAACTGATCATCTATTTTATATTCGTCCACCATAACTACACTTAATTCACGGTCTAGTCGTTCCGTTTCCAACTTTTTTGATAAAGCTAATATGTCATTAAAATTTATTATGCTTTCCATATTGTATAATCCCTTTAATAAAGGCATAGGTTAAGGTCTGCCTATTATTTGGTAGGTATTTATTAACAGCCGAAGGCCATACATTTGATTGCCAATCGTAGCATAGTGAACTAAAAAATGCAAGATGAGTACATATCATATCGCTCTTTAGCGTTGCTCTGAACTATCTTCACCGCTTATTAAGAGAGCATTGACAGTGTAACCAAAATCAAGGAATAGGGAACGTGAGTGTGGAAACAACTATCAGAGCAAGTGCGCTTTTGTTGGGGAACATCTGTTTGATAAAATTCGCCCAGATACATCAGCATAGCATCCGAACAGGGATAGAAGTTTTCAGATATATCTCCTGCCACTCTGCAACAATGGATTGAATGGCAGGTAAAGCAGGTGTTTCTGCCTTATATTCCGCCAGTCGTTCAAAGACATTTTGGGAATATATTAAAAAATCATTCCACTTCCGATTTCTCTCTTTTTCGACTCTGGCTGAAAAAAAGAAGAAAACTCTTGATACTCATGGGTGCTGCCCCAACGTTCGATAACTTCATTCCTATATTTTTCTTGTAGAGCAGAAATTTCTGCATTTGAAAATGCTGTCAAATAGTAATCACTCTTTCCGGCCAAAGTTACCCAATCTTATTGATAATGGGCAGTACATTTCTTCAAACGATGGTTTACGGAAAGGACACCCATTGTTTTAACATTCGCAGGGGATGCCGGAGGAATAAACATCGCTTCAACAATGTTTGGATTATCCACATTTCCAAGATTAGTGACACTGTAGCCATTGCGTTTTTTATACCCAAGGATTGCTGACCCAATAAATTTTCCCGCGCTGCTGTTAAATCTGCCTATAGCTGAAATTGCGGCAGCATCAATCAGTTCCGGCTCCATATAGAGGTAACAGGCAAGGATCATCATCAATTTTCCTGGATTACTTATATTCTTTTTGAGCCTTTCCGAAACTGACCTCGCTATGTTCCAAATATCTTCGGATTTATTGGAAACCTCTATTGCAGTTGCAGAGGCATAATTACCCAACGCACCTACCTTATAGCGAGAGAGATGTCTGCGTATATCTACTGCGGCCACGACCCGGTTCGTTTTCTCTTTACGCATCATCTCGGCAACAAGGTAGTCATTCAATGATACTCCGTGTTCATGGCATTTTCTTAAAACTTCTTCGGTCTTCCTTGGCTCCCATACCTCCTCCAGATAGGAAACCGGATTGTCGGCAATAAACTCCGTTTCAAATTTTCTGTAATCCTCATAACTGACGGTATGCCCTTCATGTTTCCATTTGCGGTTTGCATAGCCAATAATCAGCTTATTTACTGACGAAAGCTGGCTACCTTTTGGAAGTTCATCAATAGACAAAATAGGGCTTTCTTCGGCAAGCGTAGGCGTTTTCCCGGACAGATAGCAGTTGGCAAATTCGCATACCAAGTTCAATATGCTGCGTCCATCTCCCAAAAGGTGATGCGCGATAAATATAACTTCAAATGATTCTCTATCTGGGTAAACTATGAGCTTCAAAAGGCACTTCTTAAAAGCGTCCCAGCCATATCTTGTCATATCGCTATAATCATCTTGCCACCGGGAAGCATTGTCTTTCTCAAAAACTGGGATTTTTATTTCCTGATGCTGGCAATAATACAGCTTTCCGCTTTTAGCTTCTCGGGCAACATTGCTTTTCAAAAATGGATGTGCCGACGCAAGCGCCCGAAGTGCATCGTGAAATTTCCCCTCGTCGTATCCTGCGTCGATTTTTGCCTTGATGCCAAAGTGCATATTAGGACACATGAGATGAGCCCTTTCAGTCAGTATATATTGTTTCATAGAGGATGCCTCCCTTCGCTTTCAAATATATCGTGCGGAATTTGCAATGTTCTGCATATGAGTTCCATGGTTTCCTGCGCCTTAAGTTCGAGGGACAATGTAGAGAATACTCTATCATGCACTAAACCGCTAATTCCTTTCAGAAGAAAAGAGGCAAGATATTCTTTGCCGTAGCAGTCATCCTTGCCCGCCGCTTGCAGAAATTCATGTATCATTACCTGGAAAGCAGGTAGCATTGCTTCTAAAGTCTGTTCATGTAGTGCATACAATATTGACCAATGAATTGAGCCATTTGCTAATTGAGTTAGTTCTGCCATACTGTTGGTGTAACAATCATATAGCTGTTCCAGTCTTGATCGAGGGGTGATGTGGTTTGCGGATTTATTCATTATGGCCGAAAATCTTTCTCCGCTTTTCTTAAAAAAGAGTTCGACGGCTTTATCAAATACTTCTTGCTTGGAATTGAAGTAGTGATAAAACATACCGACTTCCCCGTTGACCCGTTCTAAAATCATTCGGATAGAAGTAGCCTCATATCCGTTTTTTAAGAATAATTCTAACGCAGCATTTAGGATTTCATCGCGCTTTCCACCCTCTAAAACAGCTTTTCTCGACATATCAATTCACCTCTCCGCAATAAACAGAATATTGTTCTGTTTATTATTATAATAACTTCTGCCATACTTGTCAACAAAATTTCAAATCCATCTCAATTATTTGGGTGTGTTTCAGTCAATCTGTACCGTTTGTGAAATTAAACAGTCTATTACATGAAAAGAAACATCGTTCAAATACTATCACCTGAAATGTAGAATTACCTTGGGTGATGACATGAAGTTTGAACGCGATGAACGCAAGTTTGATTTTCACGATATAGGGCTGGGGATCAAGCGCAAAAGAGAAGCCAAGGGGATAACACAGGAGCAACTGGCTTATATCATATTTCGGGCGCGTTTGGCGCTACTTTGTCAACAGACCCAAGTTGGCCCGAGACTGTATACCTTTCATAAGCCATTTCATTTTTGGAACTTCTGTAAAGTCATCACAGACGATTTTTCAAAAATTTTTCCATCGTCTGCAATGCCCGCTCGATGGAATAGCACACGGCCATTTTGCTGACACCTTCCACCCTGGCAATGTCCGTCTGGGTCATGCCAAGAATGAAGTGAGCGTAAACTCGCTTTGCCTGTTTGTCTGGCAGACTGGCGATTGCTGCAAGGAGCTCCTGCATGGTAACTTTGCGCTCGTAGAGCTCGTCAGGAGACACAGACACGAATCTGAAAAATCAAAGCCGCCGAAAGGTGGTATAGGCATGTTAATAGGTCTTCTCTACGACGGCTTTTTTTCTTTTGCCGTCGTAGAGCAGCTTTTCAACTATTAAGCAACTTGATGCTTACAATAAGTCCGACCCGTCAAAAACAGAAATATGGAAATCTCAATCACTGCTGAAATCAATATTACATAAGGCGTCCAAAAACTCATTCCTCCAATATGCAGGTAGTTAAAATTTGCAAGCTGGTAGAGAAAGTTATTCTGCAACCCAATTCCTGCCGATGGCAAAATACAAGAAATCCATGATGCGCCCAATGCAGTATAGGCAAATATTGGCAGAAGAACAATAACAAGTGAAACCAATAACGCAGTCATAGAATCTTTACATTTTGCGGACAGAAATAGTGTACAGCTAATGCTTGCTAACATAGAAAGTAATCCCACCAATGTCAAAACTATTTCTAACTGTCCCAAATTGATATTGGATAGATTTATGACAGAGAAAAGCATTTGAAACGAAGTTTTTAAGCACTCTGTTCCGAAAGCCATGTTCAAAATCAGTAAATGAATCGTTATTCCAAAAATAAAGGTTAAAACGAAAATTGTACTTGATGCAGAAATCTTTGTAATTGCTAACCGAGTACGCCCGTGTTTTGTTGCACGCAGGATACTGTCGGCTCCCGTTTGATATTCATTTGAAAAAATGGGAGCGGCAATCGCAACGCACAGGATGGAAAGGATTTTGGGTGTGTAGTATGTGCTATTTTCTGCATGCGAGAATATTAAGAAATTCCTAATTTACATTATACCCAGTGTTTGACGAAATAAAATACTACTAAAACATAAAATTATTTTCGTTCTCATAACTTAACCCGAAATGTAGAATAATATATGGGTGATATGAGAATGTACCAAGTTTTTTTTGTTTTTGCAGGCTTTTCCGGGTTGCCGCTAAATGGTTATACCGAAAGTCTGATTATCCCGAATATATCATAGAAAGCCAGCAACAGAGGCATTTGGGGAAGAAATGTTCGGGATAATTTTTCCTTGCAGCACAAGCTGTAAAGTCTCCTAATGTTCCTTCACCACCTACCGTATCTAATAAAGGCCACAGGGCAAGCAGAGACTTACCTTGTGGCCTTTGTTACGGCACTTCAAATTTATAACCAACGCTGATAACGCTTTTGATGTAGTCCGGGGAATCCGGCGTGATTTTCAGGTGGCTGTGCCACGCTTTCTGTTTCATAATAATCGGTTTTCATACCGTATAAATAATAATCGCAAAGCAAACTAGCCATAGGGATACCCTCCACCAATCAATAAATACACACAGACAGGCCGCCGCTAAATTGTAGGGTTTATCATCAAAAAACCGCATAACTACGCCGTTTCTGGCGCAAAAGATTTCAAAAGGTGTTGCGTTCGGGCAGCACCTTTTGTTTTGTAAATTCAAGGACAAAGGAGGCGAGAACATGGCCGAGCCGGGTGCATTGGATTACTTCTATGGAGCCGAGGCAGAGCAATACACCTTTTATCGGATTCCAAAGGTTTTGTTTACCGACCCCGGCTTCCGGCGAATGACAGCAGACGCAAAAATCCTGTACGGCCTGATGTTAGACCGTATGGGGCTGTCCATACGCAACGGCTGGTTGGACGAACAAAACCGGGTATTCATCTACTTTACCCTGGAGGAAGCGATGGACGCGATGTGCTGCGGCCATAACAAGGCGGTGGCACTCTTTACCGAACTGGATAAGGTGGGCCTGATTGAGCGCAGGAAGCAGGGCCAGGGCCGACCCACTAAAATCTATGTCAAGAACTTCACTCGGAAAGAGGAAGTCAAGACTTCCGAAAAACGGAAGTCTGCACTTCCCGAAAGCGGAACTCTTGACTTCCGAAAATCGGACACAATCAATACTGATAAGAATAAGACTGATTTGAGTGATACTGATCCATCTAACTATCCGGCGGCAAGGCCCCCGGAAGATAGACCGCCTACGGCGGCTGATACGATGGATACGATGCGGGCCTATCGGGAGATTTTGAAAGAGAATATCGAGTATGACCATCTTTGCCAGAAACTCGGCTATGACAGGGACATACTGGATGAAATTCTGGAAATCCTGGTAGACACGGTATGCAGCACTCGAAAAATGATACGCATTGGGGGCGAGGACTTCCCAAAGGAGGTTGTAAGAAGCCGGTTGCTCAAGCTGGACTCGGAACATATCGAGTATGTGATAAGCAGCTTGCGGGAGAACACGACAAAGGTTCGGAATATCCGCGCATACCTCCTGACCTCGCTTTACAATGCGCCTACCACCATAAGCAGTTACTTTACTGCCCTGGTCAATCACGACCTCTACGGCAGCGGGTAACTGTTTTTTCATACTCAAATAAGGGTGGCGAGCCGGTCTTATCCGGCCCGCCTTAACTACCAAACTGTAAATGAACGGCACTGTGTCAAGAACGCGCACGGTGCGCGTTCATTTTATTCTTGACACGGGGACGGACATTTGCCACTCGGCATACTGCCGAAGAAAGGAGCAACCCCCGTGAAAAAACCTTTTGCATATATTTCTGCCGCCTGGAGCGGCCAGGAATTTACCGACACCGACCAGGCAGCGGTTTATTGCCGCAAGGTTTATCTGGCCGGTTTTACCCCGATTTGCCCGATTCTGTATCTGCCGCATTTTCTGAATGATACAGTCCCCGCCGAACACAAGGACGGGATTGATATGGCGCGGGAACTGCTGCGTCGCAGCCATGTCCTGATTGTCTGCGGCGAGGAAGTGGACGAAGCCGTAAAAAATGATATTGCCGTAGCGCAGCGCCTCGGCATTACGGCCACCACATTGGACGGTATTCTGAAAATCAGGAGCCAGGGCCATGAGGAGGGCTGTTGATAACCTCCACCGGCTGATGCGCTTCCTGCTGCATCGGCTGGTGGTGCCGCCTTAGCCGTTCCCCTTTTCCACTTCCACCCTGCCGGAAAGGAGGAATCGCCCAATGCAGGAAGAAATGGAACGAAAGACCGTGGCAATCAGCGTCAAGGCGGGAAAGCTGACCGCTGATCTGCTGAAAAAGGCCATAACCAAAGCCCTGGCTGAAATGGAGAAAAGCCAGAAAAACCCGAAAATCTATCGGGGCAAACAGAGTGTGAAGCACCTTGTCCGGCAGGGCGCGGGTGTTTCCAATATCGAAGTGACCGACGGAAATATTAAGTCCTTTGAACGTGTGGCCCGGAAATACGGCGTGGATTTTGCACTGAAAAAGGACACAACAAGTCAGCCGCCCCGCTATCTGGTGTTCTTCAAGTCAAAGGACGCGGACGCGCTGACTGCTGCCTTTGCGGAATACTCCGGCAAGGTAGTCAAGCATCAGACCCAGGCCAAACCCTCCATTCGCCGCCAGCTTGTGCAGCTTCAGGAAGTCGTTAAAAAGATGGCGCAATCCCTGTCCAGGAATAAGCAACAGGAGGTGGCGCGATGAAAAAACCCCCCAAAATCAATGCGGCCAAGGCTGTAAAAACCAGTTTGCCCTATTGCCAAAAAGCAAAGGCCGGAAGCGGCGTCAGGGGTGCGCGTAGCGCATTTATTTTACCCTTGACCCCGTTTCCGGCTTTTGCTATGCCCCTGGCATGGAAGCGTCCCAAAGGACGCGCAAGCCACCACGCTCGCGTGGTGTTCGGCCCGCACATTCTATGTCGGGCCGGGGGTTTGGGGAACGCCCCAACAAGCAGGAAAGGATATTCCTTTCCATTGCTTGCAAAAAAGGTCGCAGATACTCAATTTTCTTTAGATTGCTCACAAATTCAACATTTCCATCATATTACAAAAAGCAGTAACACAGGTGAATAAATTCATACCCGTGTCACTGCTTCTCCTCTTTACTATCCAGCATTTGGTCAATAAGTGCCAGTACAAGTTCCTGATCTCGCTGGCTACACTGGGTAATAAGACGTTTAATCCTATCGGCGGTATATTCCTCTGAAATTGTCTGCGGCATAAGCACTTCATCAAAGGATGTTCCAATAGCATGAACAAGACGAATTAGTACATCCAAACTTGGCTTACGACGGTCATTCTCTATCGCAGAAACAAAACGAGGACTAATTCCCGCCCGTTCAGCAATCTGCTCACGGGTGTATTCCCGTTTTTCTCTTGCACGCCGAAGCGAGGAACCGAAGGAATAAACGGTCTGTTGCTTTTTTTAGCCACGCTCCGTCACCTCACATATAGTATTGTACTGTGAATGTGAGGTATTCAAAATGATTTGAGCGTAGCTTTTTAGCGGCTACTCTGCGTAGCTACTAAAAAGCTGTCCATGTGTCTTGTATTATTCGAGAAAACGAACTATAATGAGTTTGGAGGTGCAGATATGGACTATATGACGCTGAAAGAAGCAAGTGAAATATGGGGCGTAACGCCCCGCTGGATAAATTATTATTGTTCCTCTGGCCGTATTCTCGGAGCCATAAAAATGGGAACAATCTGGTTAATCCCGAAAAACGCGGAAAAGCCGATAGACGGTAGGACAAAACAAGGAAGGAAGCTAAAAAATGCAGAAGATACTTTATGTTGAAGATGATTTAAGTCTGATTGATGGCTTGCAATATACTTTGGAAACCAGCGGATATACCGTGGATAATGCCCGGACTATAAAAAAGGCATTAGAACTATTCAAACAAAATGCTTACGATTTGTTACTTCTGGATGTTACACTACCAGATGGAACCGGCTTCGATATTTGTAAAGAGGTGCGTAGCAATTCAACTATCCCGATTATATTTTTAACTGCGTCCGATCAGGAAATCAGCATTGTTAAGGGCCTTGACATGGGCGGGGATGATTACATCACAAAGCCCTTCAAACTCAATGAGCTGCTTTCCAGAATTAAAGCACTTCTTCGGCGCTCTCTACAATTTTCTAAAGCAGAGGCAATCTTGGAGGCGAATGGTATTCGTATAGATACCGCCGAAAGGCTTGTTTGGAAAAATGGCGAGCCGATTGACCTGCCTCTGGTAGAATACAAACTTTTGTGCCTGTTCATGCAAAATCCTAATCATCTCATGCCACGGGAAATGATTTTAGACCGGATGTGGGATGGCAACGGGAATTTTGTAGATGATAATACTTTATCCGTTTATATCCGGCGGCTACGAAACAAAATTGAAGATACACCAAATGCGCCCCAATATCTGCTGACCGAACGGGGAATTGGATATAAGTGGGTTGTTGAGTGAGGGCGGATTTATGGGCAAATTAGGGAAAGAAACAAAGACACTGTTAATCGCTGTTACTGCTATCTGCCTCGTTTCCTTTCTCTTTGCAGGAGGGATTGCCACACTTCTGGCAAAAAATTTTCAGCAGGAATTATTGCTCCATGATTATGGTGTCGCGGGCCATTTGATGAACAATGAAAACGAGCTGTCAATCTCCGCTTTTACTTCGCTGCCAAACGAGAATGATATAGAATGTGGCAGGGAGGCTTTGGCTTCTATTGGATATGATGAAACAGTTTCCATGCGTTTTCTGCCCGCTGTCCAGTCATACCGAAATCAGGCGATGCTTTTCGTATTTCTGCTGTTGGTTTTCCTGTTCGGGGCAATCTACTTATCGCTGTTTCTCTATTTCCGCCGCCAGCACAAGGCTTTCAATAACGCCGAAAATACCATCCGCCAATTTCTTGATGGCAATACTACGTCGCGCATCGAATGTTCCCAGGCTGGGGACTGGTATAGTCTTTTTCATGACATAAATGAAATGGCGGCTATCCTCTCTGCTCATGCCGAGAACGAGCGACAGACCAAAGAATTTTTGCAGGACATTATTTCGGATGTATCACATCAGATGAAAACACCGCTGTCTGCCTTAAAAATGTACCATGAGATTATGGAGAGCCATAAAGATGATGCTGCAACCGTGAGCAGCTTCACCGAAAAATCTCAAAGAGAGATCAAGCGGATGGAAGATGTGATTTACACCTTACTAAAACTGGCGCGGCTGGACGCAGGAATTATCCAGATGGAAAAGGCACCGGAAAATCTTTCTCTTCTGATGCAGGATGTTCTGGAACGCTTTGAAACCTGGGCAGAACGGGAACATAAAACAATTACGCTTTCTGGCAAAAAAGATGTTGTTTTATCATGTGATGCTCTATGGGTATCGGAAGCTATCGGAAATATTGTGAAAAATGCTTTGGAGCATACAGAGAACGGCGGTCATATCGGAGTAAAGTGGAGCCAATCCCCCTTGATGACACAAATTGAAATTTCCGATGATGGAAAAGGAATACACCAGGAAGATCTGTATAATATTTTCAAACGGTTTTACCGCAGTCGTTTTTCTTCGGATGTTCACGGAATTGGTTTGGGGCTACCGTTGGCTAAATCTATTGTAGAGGCTCACGGCGGAACCATTTCCGTAACCAGCAGTTTAGACGCAGGAACCACTTTTACATTGAATTTTCTAAACCTTACAGATGAGTAAGATAGATGTCACTTAGAAGTAAGTCATGTGGGGTATGATGTGTCTGTAAGGAGGTTTTGAATATGAATATTCTTGAAGTACAAGACCTGTGCAAGACCTATGGCACGGGTGAAACAGAAGTTCACGCTTTGAACCATGTATCATTTTCTGTCCGTAAAGGCGAGTTTATCGCCATTGTTGGAGAGTCGGGTTCCGGCAAAAGTACCCTGCTGAATGTGATCGGCGCTCTGGACAGCGCCACTTCCGGCAAGGTATGGATTGATGGACAGGATATTTTTTCGATGCCGGAGAAGAAATTGACTGTGTTCCGGCGGCAGCACATCGGATTTATTTTCCAGTCGTTTAATTTGATCCCGGAGCTGAATGTGGAGCAGAATATCACATTTCCGCTGCTGCTTGACTATAAAAAGCCAAATCAAAAGTTCGTCAACGAATTGTTACAGGTGCTTGGGTTGAGCGAGCGCCGAAAACACCTTCCCAGCCAGCTTTCTGGCGGCCAGCAGCAGCGTGTGGCGATTGGCCGGGCATTAGTCACACGCCCCGCCCTGATTATGGCAGATGAACCGACCGGAAATCTGGACAGCAAAAACAGTCAGGAAGTTTTGGCTTTGCTGCAAACCATGTCGGACAGGTATCAACAGACTATTTTGATGATTACCCACAACAAAAATCACGCCAGCGCAGCAGATCGTGTGTTCCGTATGACCGATGGCGTGTTAAAAGATTTGGGGGTGTCGTCGCGTTGAAAAGCTATCTTGGATTGGTGCCGCAGTATGAAAAGGTACACCGCAAGAACAATCGAATTTCGGTTCTCTGCATTGTCCTTTCGGTATTGCTGGTAACTGCTATTTTCAGTATGGCAGATATGGCGCTGCGCGCACAGAAAAATTATTTTATCAAGACGAATGGTGAATACCATATCAGCTTGACCGATATTGATGAACAGACGGCGGAACTTGTAAAAGCGCGGATAGATGTTGCCCTCTGCGGATGGACCTATCAGGGAACTACCGGCTCTATCGGCTCTAAAGCGGTCAGCTTCGCAGGTGCGAATGAGGATACCTTTTCCACTTTGACAGAAATGGATATGGAAAGCGGTTCATACCCTACCCAGCCCGATGAAGCATTATTGAACCAATCGTCTTTGGAACAGTTGGGCCTTGCGGTTGGTGACACCGTGACCGTTACAGTGCCGGATGGCTCCAGCTGGGAATACCGCATTACCGGCGTCCTTGCCGATATGGGAAGTTTGCTTAAAGCGGATGTATATGGCATGGTATTGACCGAGGACGGTTTTCGCCAAATTGCGGATGAAAATGCCAAAGACGGAACTACTTTCCGCGTTCAGTTCAAAGATGGCGTGAACATTCAGGCAGCCATAAAGGAAATAAAAGCACAATATGGCCTTTCAGACAGTCAGGTAAGCGAAAATACGGCGCTCCTTGGATTGATGGGACAGAGTGAGAACAGCACAATGCAGTCCCTATATATCGTTGCGGGTTTTCTTGTCCTTTTGGTGCTGATTGCCGGTGCAGTAATGATTGCCGCCAGCTTTAACACAAATGTTCTGGAACGGGTTCAGTTCTATGGCCTTTTGCGGTGCCTGGGGGCATCCAAAGTACAGGTAAAGCACTTCGTCATTTTTCAAGGGCTGCGCCAAAGTATAAAGGGTGTACCGATTGGGCTGGTTGCCGGACAGATCATTACATGGTGTGCCTGCCTTTTGCTGAAATCCATCAGCGGGGAACGCTTTTCAGAGATACCGCTTTTTCAGTTCAGTGTAAGCGGTCTGATTGCTGGTGCGGTGATCGGTTTTCTGATTGTACTGCTGGCATCCCTGTCCCCGGCGAAAAAGGCTTCTAAAGTATCGCCGGTAACTGCAATCAGCGGCAGTACACAGCTTACGCAGAACAAGAGGGCTGCAAATACAAAGCTGTTCCACATTGAAACCAGCATGGGATTTTTCCATGCACTATCCGGCAAAAAGAATGTATTCCTTATGACCTGCTCATTTGCTATCAGTATTATGATGTTCCTGTCGTTTCAGGTAATGGTAGTCTTTCTCAAACAGGGGATGCCTGCGCTCTCTCCATCGGCAGCGGATGTATCTATCACAATGGGAAATACACCGCTGGACAAGTCGCTGGTGGAACAGATCAGCGAAACGGAAGGTGTTGACAAAGTTTTTGGCCGTATGGAAATGGCTGGCCTTTCTGTTTCCTCTGATATGGGAGAAGGAACCGTCACACTCATTTCCTATGATGATAACCAATTCAGGTGGGCAAAAGAAGAATTGAATGAGGGCAGTATCGCGCCTGCTATGGAAAATACAGATCGTGTTCTGGTTACTTATCAGGATGGCGTAAACTGGAATGTTGGAGATACCATAGTCCTTCATACATCTTCCGGCGATAAGCAGGTAACGATTGCTGGAATACTGTCAACAGCTACGGCCAGCACAGTCAACAGCGCAGGCAGCAGCGGATATATGATTTGCTCGGAGCAGACATTTGCCGCTTTGGTTGGCGATTTGGGCTATACAACGATTGATGTTCAGTTTTCCTCTGCTGGTGGGGATGATACTGTTTCCACAATACGGAACATGATCCCATCCGACAGTACTGTTTCAGACAAGAGAATTACCAATTCCGAGTCCCAAAGCTCTTACTATACAGGCGCGGTATTTATTTATGGCTTCCTCATCATTATTGCACTTATCACAGTGTTTAACATTTTTAACAGCATGAACGCCAGTGTAGCGTCCAGAACAAAGCAGTACGGCATTATGCGTTCTATCGGAATGGGGGCAAATCAGCTTTATAAGATGATTGCAGCGGAAGCCTTTACCTATGCGGCACTTGGCTGTGTTGTTGGATGCGTTTTAGGGTTGCCGCTGAATAAGCTAATGTTCCAGTTCTTGATTGCAGATAAATGGGGAACTTCATGGCAAATTCCTGTGGGTTCACTTCTTCTAATCGTGTTCCTCTGCCTTGCATCTGCGGCGATTGCAATTAGACGCCCCATCCGGCAAATTAGCAGAATGGCAATCGTAAACACAATTAAGCTCCAGCAATAATTTCATCAAGTAGCAATCTTCAAAGGCTGGTCTTCCATTTCCTTGGATGGCCAGCCTTTGAACATCTATCTTACTTATGAGTAAGATAGATGTCACTTGGAAGTAAGATTAACCTTATAAAATAAAAACAAATAGATGTGTTTCTGCCGGACGACGGCAAAAGAAAAAAGCCGTCGTGCAGCAGCCAATACCCATGCCCTGATGAAATCGCGGCGGCTTTGAATAAATCAAGGCCGCCGTTCCTTTATGCCCTCACGAAAGGAGTGACGACCACGCGCTAAAGATCACGGCGGCTTTAGGAGGGAACCGCCATGAAGCAAAAAGTGTTTCGTCAAAATATGACAGGGTATGCGTCACCCAAAAAAGCACTTCCCCTGGACAGGGGAATAATTACAAAGCACTATTTGAAGAAAGATTTCAAAATACATTAGATAGCGTCTGGCTGATTAGTGAACAGTCAGACGCTTTTTATTATCTACCATGTGTTTCCGTAGGATGCCGTTCTCCGCCGTTTGCCTACCCGCCCAGGCAGACAAACACCAGAAAGGAGAAATGGCTTATGGCCGAAAAAGATTGGGCTGCGATTCTTAAAGAGGAGGATCGTATTATTGCAAATTCAGACCGCCGTTTCCGCTACCATTGTTACTCTCTGGAGAGTATGAGCGAGGAACTTACATATCAGGAGCGGTCATTGTATATCCAGGAGGACTTTGCCCTGCAACTGTTCGCAGAAGATTTCATTGATACTGTTCAAAATGAAAAACTGGCCAATGGTTTGCGCTGCCTGACGCACCGGCAGCAGTACGCGATTGAACTGGCCTTTTGGAAAGGGTATCAGTACAAGGATATTGCCGTTATTCTCGGCTGCTCCCCGGCGGCGGTCACGCTTTTGCTTCAGCGGGCTTTTCGTCGGCTCCTACGTTTTTTAAGTGAATAGGTAAAAGCAAGGGCAGCATTTTCGGGATGCTGTCCTTGCCTTTACCTATTCTTTTCCGAAAAGTTTCCATCCCCCTTTAATTGAGGCGTTCTGAAATCTCCGATAAGTAAGAGGGACAAGCCCTCTAAAAAATATTGGAGGTGTTCAAGCATGACAAAGACCATTAAAATAATCCGTCTGGCCCCAGGTGAATCCGTTCTTATCACAACGGCCCCGGATCTCAAACCGTCCCATGAGGCTGCGGCAATTTGCCTATCCCCTTGCCAGAATTGGGAATGCCCTTATAATCCTTACAGCCAGCCGCCGGAGGAAGTTACCGCGTTGTTTCGTATCGCATAAAGGAGGACTAGGCTATGTGTGTAATTACAATCTTGAACGCTAATCGCCGTCCAGTTGACGTTGAGGTGTCAGTGGATATTTACCGTGTCTATGAAGAAAGCCGTAAGCAGGAAGAACGGCAGCGATACGAACGGCGGAAACATATTGATGGAAGGGCCTTTCATAACTGCTTACTGTTTGAATTGGCAACGGAGCCGTTAGAAGAAACCTTTGAACGCCTGGAAACACTGCAAGAAATAAATTCCTTGATTGAGCAGCTTCCACCGCTTCAACGCCAGAGGTTTGTTCTACATTTTATTTACGGCTATTCCTATTCAGAGATAGCAGAAATGCAGGGCTGTCATAAGGCCGCTGTAATGCGTTCCGCTCAATCGGCATTGAAAAAAATTCGGAAAGATTTTGCCGCCTGACTATCAACTTTTGCCCGTTTTCCCTCCTATATAGTGAAAGGCATAATCAATACAGCCTTTCTGCTATGTACCTTGAAAAACAACGGGCAATCCGTTCATATCAGCATTTGGATTTTGAATGTGGCAGCGAGCAACACAAAGCGCAAACGCCAAGACCCCCTGCGGATTGGTCAGAGCAATCCGTCAATACGATAACATCAAAGGGGCCGAGCGGTCATTTGGCGGCAGATAACCGGCCTGTGGTGGGCTGGAAATTGCCACGACCTGTCACAGTAGAAGCCGCACTATTTCACCGAACGCGGAGGGCCGCCAGCTTCAAGCTGGACAACCACGGCACGATCTGAATGTTCCCATTGTACCGGGGGTGAGCCGATGGACAAAGCCAGTCCAGATAATACGGTACAGAAAATAAGAGATAAGCGGTGCTGTGTCGGTTTAGTCCGGCACAGCGCTTCTTTATGATAGAGAGGAGTGATGTGCCTATGGCGGAACAGAATAATCCCGCCATGATTACAGAAACAAAAATCAATGGCGTGACCTTTGTTGTTCAGTCCAGCTTCAAAGAAGGCGGTACTGAAACAGCGGTGTCGAAAATGGCACAGGTCTTAAAGAATGAGTTGCGTGGTAAAGAAAGCTGTTCATAAAAAATTTATCACTTTAATGCGGTAAACTACTTTTCGCGGCGGCCTGTCTGGTGTATAATAAGACTTGTAAAGCCTACAATTTTGCGGGGCTGTCGGAATGGAGGATTTTATGAAACGGACAGCCACGCAATTCAAAATGCCCGGTATAGCAAATGCTCTAAATATTTCTTCTCGTCGTTCATTCGATACGGAACCCTGGGCGGCTTTCTATTGCCGATTGAGCCAGGACGATGGTCTGGAGGGTGAATCAAACAGCATCCAACATCAAAAGCAGATTTTAGAGCGTTATGCGAAAGAATACGGTATTACCAGATACAAATTTTATGTAGATGATGGAATCAGTGGTACGACTTTCAATCGTCCGGGTTTCCAGGAAATGTTGGCTGACATTGAAGCCGGATATGTCTATTTGGTCGCGGTAAAGGATATGTCCCGTTTCGGGCGTGATTACTTGCAGGTCGGAATGTATACGGAAGTGCTGTTTCCTGAAAAGGATATACGCTTCGTCGCTATCAACGACGGTGTGGACAGCGAAAAAGGCGATAATGATTTTACCCCTCTGCGAAACCTTTTCAATGAGTGGTATGCTCGTGACACCAGCAAGAAGATCCGCGCGGTAGTAAAAGCAAAAGGGATGGCTGGTAAGCGGCTCTCCCATCTTCCGCCTTATGGTTATATCATGGGGGATAAGGAAAACTGGATCATTGACGATGAAACCGGCCCTGTTGTAAAAGAGATTTTCGCGTTATGTTTGTCAGGCTTAGGCCCGACAAAGATCGCAAATATTCTTACAGCCAAAAACATTCCTACTCCCGGCACAATCAACTATCGGCGGTATGGCAATAAGCAAGGCTACTGCCCACAGGCTCCGTGTAAATGGATTTATCAGACAGTCATCAACATTCTGGAACGTGTTGAATACTTAGGGCATACGGTTAATTTCAAGACTACGAAAAAATCGTACAAAAGCAAAAAGGTCATTATCAATGGCGATGATAAGCGGATGGTTTTCAAGAACACGCACCCTGCTCTGATTGACCAGGACACATTTGACCGTGTGCAGGTTATCCGTCAGGGTAAATGCCGACACACCAAAATCGGCTCTGTGGGCCTGTTTTCCGGCTTATTGTTCTGTGCAGACTGCGGCTCAAAGATGTATCATCATCGTGGCTCCGGCATCAAGGAAAGCTATGAATACTATACCTGTGCCGGATATAGCAAGCGGGTAAATCCCTGCACGACCCACCATATCAGTGTAAAAAACCTGAAAATTCTGGTGGCTGCTGATCTCCGCAGGGTAACTCATTTTGCTGCTGAACATGAACGCGAATTTATTACGATGATGGTTTCCTGCTCCATGCGGGAACAAAAACGTGCGCTGGTAGAAATGCAAAAATAGTTGGACACCAGCCAAAGCCGCTATAACGAACTCGACAACATCATTCAGCACCTTTATGAAGATAAGATAAAAGGTCAACTGACGGATGAACGCTTTGCAAAGCTATCAGCCGGGTATGAAGCCGAACAAAAAGGGCTTGAGGAAACTATCAAGGAACTTTCCGAACAGATTTCCCAAAAGACGGACAAGACGATTAACATTGACCGCTTTATGAAGCTGGTCAAGAAGCACACCTCATTCGAGGAACTGACACCGACCCTCCTTAATACTTTCATTGAGAAAATCCTTGTTCATGAAGTAGAGGTTGACGCGGAGGGCCAGAAGCGTCAGAAAATCGAGATCGTCTATAATTTCATTGGTAGCGTAGAACTGCCGAAAGAAGCCTATCATGGGGAAACTGGCGAAGCCATTGAACTGCCGAAACGTGAGAAAAGAAAAAAGTCGGCGTGAAATACCGCCGACTTACATTCCACTCTTTGGGTGTCCCTATCACTACTATACTAATAAGTATTTACCATTGATAATAAGATCTTTCCACAGAGCATTTTGAAGAAGTAAAAAATCGAATCACAGTGCCTGTCACAGATAAAGAAGCCAATGTCTCTTATTATCTTGCACAGTAGGACAACTTCCATCGGTAGAAAAAGACAGCCCCCGCCGGATGTAAAACACATCTGAGCACAAGGGCTGTCTCTCTGTTCTATTTATCTATTTCCAGGATTCCTCTGTTCTTTTCTGTACAATAGAGGACTCTTCGTTTTCCCTTCCATTCCTCTGCCTTAAAGTACAGAAGATCCGGCATGTTATCCCTGAGTTTTTTCTCTGTCAAAAGCATCTCCTGATCCCAGATATCTTCAAAGGGCAGGGGCTCTATTCCTTCCAGAGAAGGATGGCCTGTTAAAGTCTTTAAAATCCGGTATCCGTCCCGGCTGCAGACTGCATTTTTCTCTTCCGGGATAAATCCTGCGTCCAGATATAATTTTGCTGCCACCCAGGTATTTGTCTGGGTGGGAACTTTAATGTCTGTATAGCCAAGTTCTGTCAGCCTGTGCAGGGCCTTGGAGATAAGGGGTCTGGCCAGGCCCTTTCCCTGCTGTGTCCGCTTGACAGCCACCCAGTGAAGCCATCCGGCCCCGGAAGTATCACGGGAATCATAAAAGGCGGTTGCCGTGGCAACCTTTTCCCCTGAAGAATCTTCGATAAATAGCATTCTGTCTGTCAATTCCTCTTCTCTTCCCCCGTAATAATTTTTCCAGGCCATTTCGCCTTCTTCCTCCAGAACAAATTCCCTGGCAGACATCTCTATGGCTATCCAGTCCTTTTTGTCCCCCGGACGGTAATAGACAAACCGGTATCCGTCAGGAAGAGGAGCGACGGGAATATTTCTCACATTCTTTTGTTCCAGAATCAATTCATAATATTTCAGACATGCATCATTGTTATCCGGAAATCTTTTCTCTCTCTGCATTTTCATTTCCTCCATTCTTCTCACTGATTCCCTTCTATTATTGATCATTATACCTATTTTGAGTAAGATCGTCAACGCCGATCGTCTTTATCACCCTGGCCGGCACACCCCCTGCAACTGTATTCTCCGGTACATCTTTTGTCACCACTGCACCGGCTGCGATGACTGCGCCATCGCCAATGGTAACCCCAGGCAGAATCACTGCATTGGCTCCGATCCACACATCCCTGCCGATATGGATAGGGGCCCGAATGACATCTTTTCTATGCGCAGGGTCCAGACTGTGATTCAAAGTGGCAAGGACTACATTGTGCCCAATCTGGGTTCCATCTTCTATGGTGATTCCTCCCTGATCCTGGAATTTACATCCGGAATTGAGAAATACATGTTTCCCAATGGTTAGGTTTTTCCCACAGTCCGTATAAAAGGGCGGAAACAGAGTGAATGTCTCATCTATGGAATTTCCGGTCAGCTTTTCCATGATATCCCGGATTTCCTCCGGGGTATGGTAGCTTCCATTTAATTCTGCAATCAGCCGCAGCGCCTCCTGGGAAAGCTTATGCATGCACTTACGCGCTTCTGCATCAGTGGTTATGGGCAACCCGATTTTCATTGCCTCGATAAATTCCCTTATTTCCATCATTTCCTCCCATACACTTCCTTTCCCGTTCAAGTGCTATAATACTGGCCTTTGCCTCTTCATCATCCATAATCAAACAGCCCACAGACGGGACTCGGATAGAGCCGGATCTGGGATTTTTAATACTGATCACAGGGGTTAAAACTGTGGCCTCCACATCCGATTTTTCAAAAGCCAGGTCTGTATCTGTCATCTCACAGTCAATCAGCTTCAGGTTCCTGCAGTAGCAGAAAGGCTGTGTGCCAATGATTTTGCAGTTGACCAGTGTCAGGCCATCTGAATACCAGGCAAGATATTCCCCCTTTATGACACTGTCCTTCACCGTCACATTCTTCGCGTGCCAGAAAGCATCCTTTGTATCAAACTGGCCCTGGTCAAATACGGCGTCTTCAATATACTGGAAGGAATATTTTCCTTTCAATGTCACCTGCGAAAAATCCAGATTCTGAGAGCGCATGAAAAAATACTCGCCCTCTGCGCTGCTCTTACGCATCACGGTATTGTTTGCCGACCAGCCAAATTCCGGGGAGATAATATGGCAGCTTTCTATGAGAATATCCCTGCATTCTCTCAGAGCTTTTATTCCATGCAGTTTTGATTCTGTGATTTCAATGTGATCGGAGTACCACAAGGCTGCCCTGGAAAGCTCTGTCAGTTCTGTGTGGTCAATTTTCAGTCCGTGGTCATGCCAGAAGGGATACAGGGGACGAAAAGGTTTTGTTACATAATCATCTGCCCCCAAAGTTAAGCCCGTAATATTATCCGTTTCCTCATCTTTTGCCGTCAGCATGATGATAGGATAAGTGTGCTTTTCTCGGATTTTTTGACAGATAGAAAATCCATTCATATCGGGAAGCATAATATCAAGAATCGCAAGGTCAAAATCTTCCTGCTCAATGCAAGCCAGAGCTTCCGTTGCGGAGTAAAATTTATATGCAATATAGTTTTCATTTTGCAGATAAACTTTAAGTAAATCTGCAATATCATGTTCATCATCAAGAACAAGAATTTTGCAATTTGTCATTTCAGCTTGTCCTTTCTTATTATTATACCAAATGGGTGTGTAGTATGTGCTATTTTCTGCATGCGAAAATATTAAGAAATTCCTAATTTACATTATACCCAGTGTTTGACGAAATAAAATACTACTAAAACATAAAATTATTTTCGTTCTCATAACTTAACCCGAAATGTAGAATAATATATGGGTGATATGAGAATGTACCAAGATGAAAGACGGCTTGACTTCCACGCTTTAGGCCGGGAGATCATGCGCAAGAGAGAGGCGAAAGGCTGGACACAGGACTACCTTGTACAGCTTGTAGACCGTACCTCTCGTTCCATCATGTATATTGAGAACCGGGGACAACATCCGAGCCTGAACACCTTTTACCTGATCGTCACCCTGCTGGACATTTCCGTTGACCAGTTTTTCTATCCTGACAGGCAAAATAGCGAAAGCGATTGCCACCAGCACATCAACCGATTGCTGAACTCGATGGATGAAAAAGAACTGACCATCATGGAGGCCACAGCAGAGGGACTACAAAATGCCAGAGAAACAGAGGTCAAATAAAAAGGACCTTCGCTTTTTTTGTTTTTGCAGGCTTTTCCGGGTTGCCGCTAAATGGTTATACCGAAAGTCTGATTATCCCGAATATATCATAGAAAGCCAGCAACAGAGGCATTTGGGGAAGAAATGTTCGGGATAATTTTTCCTTGCAGCACAAGCTGTAAAGTCTCCTAATGTTCCTTCACCACCTAATCAAATTGCTGTAAGACCTGCTGCACACATGTGGAGCCTAAACGGTTGTCCCGGTAGTTGTCCGCAATGGCCTGTTCGATTGCCTCCTTACACGCAATGTTTGCTTTGTGGGAAGCGCGGTACTGATCCAGTTCCCCATGCTCATGCGCATAGGTTGCCGAGTGAAAATAAATTGGTGTTGTATCTTTCAATCAAATTCCAATCAAAAAAGCTGCCATGACAGACAGCCATAATTATAGAAAAAGGGCGGGGCTGCCAATGCGCCCCGCCGAAACTGTTTAACCAAATACAAAATCCTTTAATGCGCTGTTTGTACCGCCGATGATCCCCACCAACCAAGCCGCCGCCATTGGCAGACCGTAGGGGCTGATCAGAAACGCGATCACCAGCCATGAAAGCCCCGGCCAGAACCCGGCAGCGAAGAACAGCACCAGCGCCGCCAGAAATACAATCCCTGATAAAATCCCCAGCACAGCGCCGGAGACCACCACAAGGAACTTACACAACAGATAAAGAATCCCCGTAACCACTACGAAGGGAAGTGCCAGCAATTTACCAATCAGACGCATACGCCCGCCTCCTTTCAAAGAGAAACATATTTGCCCCTCTATCAAAATTCTACCGTGCCGATTCCAGGAAAGCAACAGTGTTTTTTCCTGTTTACGAAATGTTCGCCAATCCCCGCAGCAGCTTATCCATGCCGTCCCAAAGACTATCCAGACGGGTGCACAAGTCCTCCACATCGGCGGCGTAGACGCTGCCGGTCTCATTGGCCCGTTCTGTGTACTGGTTTAAGTTGTTGGAGCAGATACGCAGGAGCCGTATCATTTCCTGAATGTCGCTCATATCCAGATGGATGATATAACCGTCCACCGCCATTTTGCGGAGATACGCGGAGAGGTTTGTAATGCTGAGCTCCGCCATACGCCTCTTTACAAGTTCCGCCTCCTGTTCAGACATGACGAATTCCACCCGGACGGATTTTTTGTTATGACCGGCTTTCATCGTTCCGGCTCCTTTTTAGGGGAAAGCGGTTTATGAGTGGGAGTGGCAGCCGTCCGAGTCTCTTTGAGTTTTCCACGCAGGGTACCTTTTTTAGACCGTCAATATACTCTTTTATATCGCCGTTTGTGGCATGGTAAGAGCGTTTGAGCCGTTCCCGTTTCAGGATTATGGCAAGCTCCCGCTCGTTCTCCGGCAGCTCGGTCATCGTCTTAGGGCTCCCATGTACCGGCATCAGCTCATTCATAAGTTGCCTCTGATTCTGATAAGGGATTGTGATATTGGCTCCGTCCTCAAACAAAACGGCTACTTTTCCAATAGGGCAGGTCAGCAGCTTTACCCGTTCCACATGCGGCCCATAATCCAGCGGATAAATATTGCCGATCACTTTTCCATCCTGCACCTCTTTGATAGAGAGGGCACAGGCAAGACCTGGGTCTTTCGTCTGCTCATGGTAAAACTTCCACACTTTATTTGCATGGCTGCCTTCTAGGTAGACTTCCCATTCCCGCAGGGTATAGGTGCCGCAGGGCCGCGATAGCCAGAGAAGGTGCCGGTCCTCCGGCTCTCCCGATAGGGCCAGCTTTGGGATCAGCTCTTTATCCAGGTCAAAATCATCCTTATAATGCTGCGTGTGCAGCTCCATGATCTGCTCCAGGCTGTCCAGTAAAAAGCACCACCAAAAATATGTGGCGCAGTTTCAAAGATATTTAATTGGGGGAAGGGAAGATTAGATGATCTATAAGCATTGATTCATGTGTAAAAATCATAGCATATTCAAATTATCCCTTTTTCTTATGGAGCTTTAAGTCAATATTTTTTGTTGCCGCTGCATCCTGCAGTAATCCAGCAACAAAAGCGCTTTTTTCTTTGAGCGTCAGTGTTTCCATATTAGGTTTACGTTCAATTTCTTTAAGTACCGTTTGTAGCTCTTGCAGTTCCAGCAGGTTGACGGCTACACAAAAGAGTGTCTTTTTGCGGCCATCATTATAATTGGATAATAAAACCTCCAGAATGTTGGCCTTCTCCGCCTGCTCTGCATTATAAGCGTCTATTCCAAGGCATTTGGCCTTTTCCATATCGGATTTTCGATTTCGATGTGTTATAAAGGACTCAAAATCGTCAATATGATCATATTTTTCGCAAGGGTATTCGCTGCATTGGAAACAGTATTGGGCACCGCCATGCTCTATACTGCACCTTGCAATTTTACACGACTGATTTCCTTCACCGCCACCACAGCCAGGGCAGTTTTTATTCAAAAACATGGGGCAAAGCCCGCAATTCAACCCACAAAGGGAAAATAATTGATTTTTCCGGTTAAATCCTTTCATGGAACCTCCTTAAACAGCCTACCTGTAAACGGTTAGGATAAGCTATAATAATACTTGACCTAACACAGTAGGAAATTTGAAAATTTAAAACTCATATCTTGTACCATGCGAGAGCAACAGGCCATCTGTTAATTCCACACGCAGAATGATAGTGTTTTCATCGTTAAAATCAGTATGGCCGTTATCGATCCATTCAGCAAAGACCTTTTTTAGCTTCTCTGCAATCACACAATTCTCTCTTTTTCCGAAATACCCCAGACTGATGCCGTTCCCATGCGCTGTAAACCACTCGCCGGCGATTGCAACAACAGGGTTATCTTTTATATGTTTCATTTTATTTGATAGTGCATGGGTAATGACATAAAATGCCCCTTTTTCGTAATAGGCATTGACGTATCGCACATAAGGCGTTGCATTTTCCGTTGTTGCTAATGATATAATCGTATCTTTCCCGAAACGCTCTATCATGACCTGTTCTGCTTCTTGATTAATTTCTTTCATTAAATTATTCTCCTTTTATAATACACTTTTCAACTCTGATCAAATTCCAGATAAACTGGAAGCTATTTTGTTATCGAAAATTTTTCAGTACCATTGCTGAGTAATTATCATATTGCTGAAACCCATATCGTTCATAAAACGCAATCATCTTAGGATCAGACGGCATAATTTTGACATAAAGGAGGTTTTCAAAGCAACTCATAATCCTCTTCATCAATTCATCGCCAATATGATGCCCCTGATATGCAGGGTCTACCAGAAGATAATGTAGAAATGCAACTGTTTCGCCATCATCAAGTGCCCGTACCAGTCCAATCAGTTTGTTATCATCCCATGCTGAAATTACATGCGAAGAATTTTGCATCGCCCGAACGAGTTTATCGGGGTAATTTCCGGACTCCCATTCCACGGACAAAAACAGTCTTTGCAGTTCTTTCTCTGTAAAAACATGGGTATCTTTATACTCAATTTTCATACCACAATCTCTCAATATTTCTTATTTATTTTTCTGCTACTCCTTGACCAAGTTTGACTTAATGAAAGACTTTACTTGATCAAATACATTATCAGTATCTTTGATGCCTAACATAGGAATATTCAAGTTTTCCGCCTTTATTCGATTGCTAAGTTCGCTCATAAAAATACCTTTACCGCTTATCTCTTTGTTAAAATCTGATGTGGTTTCAACACCGCAGTTCGGCGAGCGATTTGCACCAATAATCCCGATTATCTCAAAGCCGTAGGCATTGTATTCTGTTATTTGTTTCATCACATAATCAACTTGAACCAGTAGCAATTTGTAAGATTCCGCTTTTTGCATTTCCTTACGAATACGGGTATTTTCAATAACGACAGGAACATCTGCCCCATCGTTGTTTCCTCTATTAAGCCCTAAACAGCAAAGTTCAGGACATGGCATTTGGACAATACCAATATCAGCATCAAGAAGAATTTTTATTACATCCTTAAAAGCTGCTGGAAAAACGGCTGTTCCATCAGATATTGAATTTTGATTTAATATACAATGCGCTATAAAAATAACTTTTTTGCTTCGACCGTCCTCAAACATAAATTTTCCTCTTTTTAAGCCCGAATTTGTTTTTTGTTGCGTTACTCTCTGATAACCGGAATTGGTGTTACTCAGCAAGCTGTGCTAATGTATCGCCTGCAATGCGATAGACTGTCCAATCAGACATGGCCTCTGCTCCAAGCGACAGATAAAAGTCAATGCTGGGTTTGTTCCAGTCAAGACACCACCATTCAAGCCGTCCGCAGCCACGTTCCACAGCGATAGATGCCAATTTTTTCAAAAGAGCTTTTCCGTAACCTTTCCCGCGGCATTCCGGTTTGACATACAGATCCTCCAGATAAATACCGGCTCGTCCTAAGAACGTAGAAAAGTTGTGGAAAAACAGCGCAAATCCAACCTCTTTTCCGTCTTGAAGAGCAAAAATGACTTCTGCTTTTTGTTTATCAAAAATCCATGTTTCAAGCGTGGCCTCGTCAGCCACTACTTCGTTCTGCATTTTTTCGTAATCTGCAAGTTCTTTGATAAATTGCAGGATCAACAAAGTATCTTTCCGTTCTGCATTTCTAAAAGTTAAATTCATTTGTGTTATCCTCAATAAAATGAAAGTTGTCAGAGTATCTTGTTTACCCTTTCAGATTATCCAAAGCTTCGGGACAATTTGAGATAATCTCCCCAACAGTCTGACATTTTTCCATGTCTGAACAGTCACCGCATGTCGTCACACCTTTTTTCAATGCGCACTGGCGAATTCCGCAAAGACTATCGCAGAATACAGTTTTAATTCCATCAACCCGACATCCCTCACAGTTGATATGTTCAGGTAAAATGGGAGCATTATTTAACTCGGCCCATCGTTTTGCAGTTTTCTCACGCAACGCCTGGTCGTCATTGATTGTTGCAAGATATGCGTCACACTTTTCACAGTCCAATCCGCAGTATGCAATCCTATCCTTCATAGATATGTACCTCCTAAAATCATAATTTTTTAATTTATTTTCTTAGATTTGTTGTATACAGTAATGATTGTTATTGACAAAAGAATCATTACAGCATTTGCGGCAATCGTTCCCGTCCACGTCATCATTATGGAGCTAAACAGAGAGGATGCAGCGTTGAACATAGTATGGAAAAGCACATACACAAACACATAGCCTTTTCCTGCTATTTTGTAGATTGCCCCTCTAAAAAAACTTAACGACATGACTTGAACATTGAACATCCAGAAATTAATCAGCCCGTCACAGTGATTCGTTCCGGGAATAAAAAAGAGAGGGATATGCCAAAATGTCCAAATCATTCCAACTAAAAAAGAAGAAAGAACAAAGCCGTATTTTTTGTCCAATCTGGGTTGCAATACATACATCCACCCCGCTTCCTCCATGCCGCCAATGATGAAATTCCCTGGCAAGGACAGAAAAAACATGTAAAAGGGAAGCGCTATTCCATCACAGCCCGATACAATTATGTGTGTCCCAAAATACAAAGCAATCCCTGTTACAATAAACAAATAGACGGAAATTTTATTTTTTGCAAAAAAGACTGTTTTTAACCATTCTGGAAAACCTGTTACATTGTTATTCTTCTTCAGAACAACATAAGAGGCAATCGCGGGAGATAAAATATAGATAGCAAAAGGTATATTCATTGCAAATTGTTGTAAAGAATTAACCAAACTATAAACCTTATATCCGAATTGCCCAAGAGCAATCAAAACACCAGATACACCATATGCAATACAAAAGGTTAAAACTGTAAACTGTAATATGACTTTTCTATCTGACAATGATTGCGTTCCTCCCATTCGGATTTCCTTAATTCATTTTTTCTTGACACTCACTACATTCTCTATCGTGAATAGAAATGATTCCACCACATTTTTGGCAGATGTATTTCTCTTTCTGTTCCTCCATGAATTTTTCCAAACCATGTTGATGGACAGCTCCGCTGTTTTCCATAAGGTTTTACTCGATTTCCCAAATTCATGCTTTTTGCATTTTCATTCAATTTCTCTATAAAGTCAGCGAACATATCCAAGCCAGTAATAGTACCGGGCAGATGCTGCGCTAAATGAATAGTCTGTCCCCCAGTTCCACATCCTAAATCTGCAATTCGTGAAAAATTATTTAGTGGTTTAATAAATCCAAGAGCCTGTTCGATGACTTCGGAACTTCCGGGGCCTTGGCGCTCCAATCCAATATGTGTTTCAAGCAACAAGTCTAACATAGATGGGTGCTTAGTTTCCATTTCCATCTCTTCCAAAATGCAATTTGTTTATTCGTCCACGAGGTATTAGCTATTTAAAAGTATTACTATATTCTCACCAGTTTCCGAAAGGGGAACACACAACTCACAACTGATTTAACAGTTCCGCATGGACGTATCCGTTTGTTCCCACTACGCTGCCGCCTTTTCGCGGATCAAGCGGCTTTCCCGTAAAATCAGTTACCCGCCCTCCCGCCTCCTGAATTAACAGCATACCTGCAGCATAATCCCAGGGATTCAGATATATCTCGAAATAGCCTCCCTGTCTGCCACATGCGGTATATGCCAGTTCCAGAGCGGCAGACCCAATCCTGCGGACATCCTGGCACTGGCCGAACACTCTGCGGAATCGGACAAAGTTTTCATCAGCCAGCTCTCTTTTCGCTGTCCCCAGCCCAACCATCGTGTCGGATAGTTTTTCTGCGGTTGATACATGTATGGGCTGTCCGTTAAGGAAACTGCCCTTTCCCTTAATCGCTGAGAACACTTCTTCACGGAAAGGGTCGTATACGATTCCCATATCAATTTCTCCCTGACGGCACAGCGCTAACGATACAGCGCTATGCTGATAGTCGTGCATGAGATTGGTAGTCCCGTCAACCGGGTCTAAGATCCAAAAGCGATCCGCCTTTATTTCCTGCAATCCGGTTTCTTCTCCGAGAAATTGAATATCCGGCGCAAGGGCAAACAGCTCCTTCTTTAAAAAATTTTGCACGGCAATATCTACCTGCGTTACGTAGTCTGCAAGACCCTTCTCTTTTACATGAGCGGCCATTTCACGGTTTTTTATTAATACCTGCGTTTTTGTTACTAAACTGATAATTTTCTGGATATCCATATTCGTTTCCTCCATTGGCTACAATCACTGGTTACAAAACATCGTTAGAAAAAAGGGTTGAAAGAACTCAGCAAACTGGAATTGATTGGCTTACTTCTCGATTGAAATAAACGGAGGGAATGCATCGCAACTATCGCAACGCTGCATAGTTTTGGCGTCTACGTCAAAACTTCTGCCATCATATTCATAGTGCAGTTTTCCGTCCTCGCAATAAAAACGATGTTCTGATTGAAAAGCAACAGGCTTAAAACGCTCACCTTGTATAGGCTGATCCCGGTACAGCGCCTGATCTTCCGACAATTTCAACACACCATTTTCAATGCGCACATCATAAATTCCACTTACAATAGCCTCTGCCGCCACATTTTTTCCTGAAGCTGAAATAAAACGAAAACAACCTGTAATTGCATTCGTGCTTTTTCGCCTCGCCAGTTCAAAACGAAACAGGGATACAGCACTAAAATCCTTTCTCAATTTCTCTCGTTTCCCATCCTTACCAACAAGCCATATTTTCTCGTTAGATACAATAAACATATCTATCTGCAATCCACTTTGCGAATATTTCAGATTAGAAAAGGATATTTGGTCAGCATATACGCCCTGTAACGCACCATTTTCCAGTTTGTAAACCAATTCCTTTGTAACCAGCGTTCTGCCATCCACATTCATTTCAATAAAGTTAATAATTTCTTTCATTTACATTCGGCCTTTCTTCCATCTTGACATACGCTTTCTCCGCCTAAGGCGGCTCATCGTTCTTTGCCAATAAGGCGACATTAAATTAGTTCTGTAACCAGAACTTACAGCAATGCTTTTATTTTCATAGCAACATCATCTGTACTCTTCAATCCAATCATTTTATGCAAGTGTATTTCAAAATGGCTTTATCTTCAATAAAATTTCTAAACGATTGTATTCCTTCATCAGAATAATCAGGGGCTTCAAACTGTAAAAATGTTGTCCATATAAGTGCAACTGCATCAGCTGTTTGTTCATTGTCTATCGTTCTAATTTCCATATAGATACCACCTCTCCAACTTTCGATTTGTTTATTCGTCCAGCATGTATTAGCTATTCAGAAGCTTTGTTAAATCCTCAACGGAAGCATCTATTTTCACAGAAACTTCTTCCATGGTCATGCCGGAAGCAAGAAAGCGCTTTATCACCATTTTCATATCCTCGCCGACCTCAATGATATGGCCATCCAAATCGTAGAACCGGATTACCCGCTGGCCCCAGCTATGATTGATCACTTCTCCCAAATATTTAATGGCCGGATATTCTTTCAGTTTGTTCAGGAAACCGTCAAAATCCTGTTCCTCAAAGACGATTTCCGCATTGTTAGATTTCTTTAATATCTTTTCTTTCGGCAGATTCACAAGCCAGTCAAAATATTTTTCTGAATACCCATATATGTTTCCTCCATTGGCTTCAACTACCTGGTTACAAAACTTCCATAGATCTATTGCAAACGATGTCTCTTAACTAAAGGAGTTAAGAAAGGTTTGAAAGAACTTGACAAACTGAAATTTTGATAAGACCTAATTTATAGCACTTATTAACTATTATATCCTTTTCCCTCATGTTATGAACTTTCATAAAGGCAAAAACAAAGGAAAAGGATACATATTTTGAGGTTTTACGATAAATGTGTATACAGTTCCGTAAATTCTTTTTCCGAAAGTCTTAACTCCGTTTCGTTATAATAAGGAGAGCCATTTTTGATTCCGAATTCAAGAACTGTAGGTCCGTCGAAATAGTAAGCTTTATGTGTGTAGTTAACCGGTTCGGCCTGCCAGACATAATTTACTAAAGCCTTTGCCGCTTTTCTGGATTTTTCATCCTGCATACCGCCAACTGCGGGACCTGAGCCTGCACAGTAAATCTCTAAGTGGATTTCTTCCCCTTCATCCGATGTCGTTAAAATGCGATATAAAAAAAGATTTCCCAAATTTTCTGTCTCATAGATTGGTTGACCAAATAACGCTTTAATTTTACCGTATATAAGAGAAAACTGATTTTTATAATCTGCAAAGCCTTCAATAAAATTATATAGTTTACTGCTATCTGTTAATTTTTCCGTGTCTTTCACTGATTGAAATGTGTATGGCATTTTATCCTCCTCTGCTTTAATGAATGTTTCAAAAATCCCGATTGAACAAAATCGCTGCGCGATGGCCTGCCGGGGCTGTGGCGCAAACTGGAAAATATTGATGTCCGCCAATATGATCCCAATGAATGTGTGTCGCAACTGCCGTAATAGGCTTATATGTGAATTTCATAACTTCATCGTATATGTTTGAAATGCCGAGTCCTGTGTCAATAAGTAGGCTTCGCTCGCTTCCATTTAATAAATAGCAATGCGTTTCTTCCCAATGTCGATATTCACTGATAATATAAGTATTATCATCTACTCTATCTATTGTAAACCAGTTATCCATAGCCTGCATACTCCCTTCAAATTCCGATTTTTTGTTCTCTGTAACTTCCCGATAAACGGAAATTTTTCATTTTCGGTTCGGTTTTCTTTTGATAGCCAACAATTTCATGTAATCATCAAAATCAGCCGTATTAGTCGGTTCAAACATAACCCATTTCCCGTCATGATAGGTTTTCGCCTCATTATACTGCTTACAAACAGCATTAGAAAGAGTATCCCTTATCGCTTCAAATTTTACCCTTTCATCTTTTCCAAAAATAATCATGAAACCAACGTAATTACGTTTTGCATATAAGCTACAGAGGGTTTTTCCCCCTCTTCGGTATTTATACTCGTAAGTCCAATTCTTACCACCAGTATTCCATAACTGTTCCATATCGTATTTTTCATCAATAGCCGTACATAGCGCTTGCCAAACTTCATACAAGGATTGTCCAAGTAATTCAGTCATAATTGATTGAGATGGTTTATTTTCAAGCATAATATCTCCTCCACAAATTCCGATTTATTTATTCACCTACCGTGATTTTTACACTCCCTTTTGCCTTTTCTCCTGTTACAGTTACTGTATATGTTCCACTTTCTTTTACTTCAACATCAAATTCTTCCGAAAAGAAAATGCTTTCACTTTCAGCGATAGGTTCATCATCATTTTTCTGAATTTTATATGATAAATGACCGTCCTCAATTACAATTCCCACATGAATGGTGTCTCCAGCTTCAACAACTAAATCTTGAGAATCAGTAGTATTAAACGCTGTATATTCCATAATTAGTTGATTGTCATTCCCTGTTCTGCTTCCATTGAAATCTGGTGAACAAGCAGACAGTGATATGATAAGTAACATGACACTAAAAATAGTCATGATCTTTTTCATTATTCTTCATCTCCACTTCTGATTTGTTTATTCGTCCATCATATATTAGCTATTTAGAAGTTTTGTCAAATCCTCCACGGAAGCATCCATTTTCACAGAAACTTCTTCCATGGTCATGCCGGAAGCAAGAAAACGCTTTATCACCATTTTCATATCCTCGCCGACCTCAATGATATGGCCATCCAAATCGTAAAACCGGATCACCCGCTGGCCCCAGCTATGTTCAATCACTTCTCCCAGATATTCGATGTCCGGGTATTCTTTCAGCTTGTTTAGAAAACCGTCAAAGTCCTGTTCCTCAAAGACGATTTCCGCATTGTTAGATTTCTTTAATATCTTTTCTTTCGGCAGATTCACAAGCCAGTCAAAATCCTGCTGCAGTGCCAGGCCGCAGGTAAAAGCAATGTTTCTGCCATAATCCTGGAACACCTCTAATCCAAACAGATCCTCATAAAATTTTCTTGCGGCGTTAATATCAGCCACAGATATAAGCATACATACGTGTTTCATGCAAATACTCCTTTCAAACTGTGGTTTCCCATTTTCATATAAGTTGATTGATTATTTATTCAAATCCAACCGAATTGACACTGGTCTTCACGGTTGAATATTTATTATACCATAGAGCAGCCTGTACCTCCACTTTTTCATTTCCGGTTTTGTCCAAGATTTATCCTGCTTTTGTCCAAGTTTAACCCTACGGGTATTTCCCGCAGTTCTTTCCGAAATTGGTGCGCAAAACGAATCGTCTTAACTGTACCGCCTTTTTCCCGACCGTCATACACTGCAATTACACGGTCTGAATGTTCCACCATGTAACGGTTGCGTTTGGCATAGACATTGGGCCTGTATTCATCCTGAATTACGATAACCTCTGCACAGGCATCCAGAAGGGCGTTTGTATGTTCCTTCTGGCACAGACTGTCCATCCGTTTCCAGTATGGAAGCACCGCAATCAACCGCAGCTCAGGGAAATCCTTTTGCAGAATCACTACAACTTCCGCAAAGTATTGGTCTGCACCATTGGCAAATCCGGTCATAAATCCGGTATAACCATCCGAAACCGCCTTTACAATTTCACGCCGCAAAGCATATTTTACCGCGTCTATCTGTTCATCCGGTATATCTCTGTGTCCTGTGACACAACAGGTCTTTTCTTCCATTAGGTTCCTCCGTTTAATAGATTTAATTTTGTATCTATCATCATTATAATAGCTTTATTTTTTCAAGTCAACGCAAATACCCTTTTTCTATTTGCGAATAGAAGTAATGTATGAGGTACAATCTATTACAGAGTAGGAGGTGGGTCTGATGTATGAAGAATTCGTCCCGGAACGGCTGGCAAAGCTGAGATTACAAAAAGGTGTATCTGCACGCGATATGTCATTGTCGTTGGGGCAGGCAAACAACTACATCAATAACATTGAAAACAAAAAATCACTTCCTGCCATGCAGTCCTTCTTCTATATCTGTGAATATCTTGGCGTAACACCAAAGGAATTCTTTGATGAAGAAAATCTTTATCCAGAAACCCTGCAGGAATTTATTGCAGAAGCAAAGAAACTGGATCCAAAATTAATGGCATATATCCTCGGCATTATGAAAGAACTGAACAGCAAAAAGTAAAGTGGTCACACGGATTGGCTGCTTTTTTCTTATTATCTCCTCTGTGTTCCTAAATCCATCCTCAGAACATTCTATATTCATACTTTTTTCCCTGTCAGAGCCACTCCCCCCCTAATTCAAATACATTCTTTTCCATAATGTCTGTTACAGCCTGAAATATGGTAAAAAATTTATGGCCAAATCAGTTTCGCCATAATATCCTCTTCCCTCACAAAAGGTTCTTCCCAGTATCTGGAGTCCAGTGAATGCCCTGCATTGTCTCCAAGAACATAATAACAGTTCTCCGGTACTGCCACACTGATTCCATTGTGCTCTATTTGTTCATTTTTTACCGCTGCAATCCGCTTGACCAGCAGCTTCCCGTCATGATGAAAAATAATAATATCGCCTGTTTCAAGTTTGGAATAAATCCGGACTCCAACAATATAACTGTCTTTTTTCAATGTCGGTTCCATAGACTCCGTAGGTACATAACCCAACAAAAATATCATCCTAAATAAAATCAATGTAATGATCATAATGAGAAACGGAATTATCCATTTCCATGTGCTCTTTTTCAGTCTACTCATAATTTGCCTCCAAAAATAAAAAAAAGCGAGATGCTGTAAACCAATCAAGGCTATCCGCATCCCATATGATCTGCCCGTCACCCCTCCAGATGATAGGCATCTGCAAGCTGCACAAACTCCGGCCGGCTCTTCAGGAACTTCCGTGCTTTGGATACCCAAGCACAAACCAGTTTTGCTGAAGCATTCATTTTTACTCCAATTTCACTGCTTGTATATCCTTTTGACATCATGCAGATGGCGTCTATGCCTTTACTGGTGGAAGGCGGTGCCTCGGCCTTTGCCTGTTCGAGTATACGATTGATGTCCATACGAAAATCCGATAGTTCCTCCGGAGTTTCCTGTTCTGCTGCAATATATGGGGTCACATCGGAGAGAATCTCCTTCGCCTGTCTTCGGGTAGCATAAACCATGGCATCACAGATCTCATGCCAGATCAGCCGATAGGCATAGGTGGAAAACGTGCCGCCCTTGTCAGTTGCAGCAGCTTTGCATAGGCCAATGCTTCCAATCTGAAAAAGATCTTCGTAGGAATACATACCCACCTGATAAGGGGGCTGCAGCTTATCCTGAATCACTCTATGTATCAGACCGATATTTTTTGCAACCTTCTCCTGTTCTTTTCCTGTTAATATCATGAGGCTGCCACGCCCCCTTCTAATGCTCGAAATCGGTATCTGTTCTTTCCGGATTTACGGCGCTCCATCAGCCTGCGGCTCTCTTCAATAACCTGTTTGCAGTAATATCCCCCCAGATGGCCAATATGTGCCTCCGATAAAGGAGCACAAATTAAGTCTGCCAGCCACTGATAAGCATCCTGTTTGCTCATCATCCCAGACTGGTGCAGCTGGTCAAAATAGTGATGTGCGGTCCGCCTGAGGGTGCGAAGTTCATGATTGGCCAGGCTTCCCACTGGGATATTGGTTCCAGCATGGACTCGTACATAAGCGTCACATTCCGGATAACGGCCGCATACATAGAGCATTGTTTTTTTACTGTTATCATGATAAATCCCATCCGCACTCCGATAAATAACCGGACTGCCACAATAAGGGCAACGCATAGAACCTGCCTGAAATCCCTTTCTTTTCTTTTTTTGTTTTTTCATCGTCTTAACCTCCGTTTGGATAAAAGAAAAAGCCGGAAGGTCTGCAAAAAAGCATACAGAGCCAAAGCACTGGAATTTCAATGTCTCATCCAGCAAATTGACTCTGTAAGTATTTAAGCAGCCTTCCGGCTTTAATATTCAAATGACTTGCGTTGTTATGGATCCGCTCAATGCGCAGAATCCGTAACGGTTCCCTAATTCCCTTGAATCAGGTCTGACGCTATACCACAAACGTACCGAGAGCCTGAACGCAAGTCCCTGCCACGGTTATAGTATAGCAAATTAAAATCTGCATGTCAAGCCTTATAGGAATATTTATTTTAATTTTTTGTTCAAATTATTCCTATAAGGATTTCTCGTGTGTTCCGAAATCAGTCTGAGACTAATCCTCTCCATATTCATCCTCGTACTCAACATCGCTTTCACTGCGTTTTTTCATCACCTGCATGACGACTAAACTGCCGACAGCCAAAACCATGCCGCCTGCAAATAGTACGAGATGAAGTACCGGGATGCCTGCAACTGTGCCCTTTGTATCTTGCCCGCTATTTGAACCATTGCTTTTCTGGTTCTCACTGCTCTCATTTTGCATCTCCTCTGTTGTGGCAGGGACTTGCGTTGCTTGTGGAGCAGATACAGAGGAATTCATACAGGTCAGCACATAGGATTTGCTGCCGCCCAGTTCCATTCTCAGGACACCGTCTTCGCCAACTGCTATGGTTCCAGGGTACATCCCGGAATCCGTTTTCAGCTGAAATTCTACTCCAGCCCAGTCTGCACCGAGCTGAATTTCCAGTTTCTCAGGTTCTATGACCTGCATTTCCGTTCCATCCGTTCCCTGCGGCTCCGCATAGATCGGTGTGGCCGGAATGCAGAGGATACAGATGAGAGAAAGGACTGTCAGAATTCCTTTTAACAATTTTACTTTCATGGTCATTTCCTCCTAAAAAAGGCTGCCCTTTTAAGGACAGCCCATGATAATCATATGAATTTTTAAGTGTCTTTTCGTAAAATATCCAGATATTCCTGATAAGCAAATACCCTGTTTCTGCTTGCATTGTTTGTCTGCATTAAGATTCCCTCTTTCACAAACCTGCCCACTGCTGCGGATACTGTGCTAAAAGAGAGTCCTAATTCATCTGCTGTCTTCCTAATATCAATAATCGGGTTTTGCTCCAGATAGGAAAACAGTTTTTCTGCTGTTTGCGCTGCACGCCCCATCTGCTTAACAACCGCCTCGTTACGGTCATGCAGAGCGGAGAGCTTATGGATTGCCTCCGTTGCATCCTCAGCAGATTCTTTCACTGCCTGCAGGAAAAACCTGACCCACTGCTCATAATTGTCTTTGTTTCTGACTTCACTCATACGGTCATAATATTCGATGCGGTTTTTCTTCAGAAAACAGGAAATATACAGAGCTGGTGTTTTCAGGGCTTTTTTCTCAATTAAAAACAAAGTAATCAGAAGTCTCCCTACACGGCCGTTTCCATCTAAAAACGGATGGATCGTTTCAAACTGATAGTGAAGAAGAGCCGCTTGGATTAGGATATCCAGCGTATCATCCGAATGGATGTACTTTTCCAAATCCGACATTGCTTTTTGCATGTCTTCTGGGCGCGGCGGAATATATCTCGCATTTTTCAGCGTGCTTCCTGCAGCTCCGATCCAGTTTTGAGAGATCCGGAATTCGCCCGGACTCTTTTCCTGGCCTCTGACGCCTTCCATCAAAACAGCATGGGTCTCTTTAATCAGCCGATTACAAAGCGGCAGAGTTTCTAACCGATTCAGTGCAAATTCAGTAGCCTTGATATAATTGATGACATCCGACACATTCTGGTTTGCATTCTGTTCAATGAGTGGATCCAGCACATCCTCCAGTGTAGCCTGTGTGCCCTCGATCTGGGAGGACAACAACGCTTCCTTACGCACATACATGGAGATAAAAAGGCTCATATTGGGAATATTAGCAGAAAGAGTGTCCAGTGTAGCCAGTGCTTTTGTCGCCCCAATTAAAGCAGTAATCATATCCGCATCCATCTCCAATAACGGCGGAAGTGGTGCTGGACAAAAAGATTTGTATTCTGCCTCTCCGCTTAAATTCTTGACATATTCTCCCGCTCTTCCCATAAAAGACACCTCCAAATCAAAATAACACTCTTATTATACCTCCGTTATTTTGATTTGTCAACTTAACTCAAAATAGATTTTTCATTTATTATCATTTACGATTTTAAGTCATAATATTTGTCCTCCAAAACTTTTTTTATTTTGATTTCATATCAACATAAGGGTCTAAATTGAGAACCGGGCAGAGAATCTCTGCCCAGTTCCTTTCTGATTTACAGATTCTTACTTCGTATCTTTCTTCTTGCGTTTTTTGGCCCAGAAGATGCTTGTGCCAAGTCCAGCGGCGCTGGCAGCAATTAAGCCAATCCACATCCACGGATTGAAGTCATCGCCTGTCTTTGGTACATCCACCGTAACTTTATCGTTATGAACATTGACTGTCAAGGTTTCATCCGCAACAAGTTCGACTACCACAGGCGCAGGACGCTTGTATCCGGCGCTGAGGCTGTCTTCCACCTCGGTGATTGTATATTTTCCGATCCGGAGGTCCTCAATATAGATTTTACCGTTAGAATCCGTCTTGAACGTCTTATCGTAATCATCTCCGACAATATGGAAACTGAATCCCTCTACAACCCCGTCACTGGATGTTTTGATAATCTTCAGGTTGCCTTTCTTGGCCTGATTAAGGAATCCTTTGCCAGCTTCGTTCTCCACCTCATAGACTTTTCCGTCTGTATCTATGCTGACATAATAGACGCCCTCGTCCAAATAGAAACCTTCCGGGGCCTTCGATTCTTTTACAAGATAGCCGTTGAAACGCAAATCAGTCATTTGATACTCACCAGGCTCTGTTTCATCCAGTGTTCCAAGTAGCTCATCTTCATCATCAAGCTTTTTGTTGCCATTGCTGTCAAGGTAAACCTCAAACTCTGCACCCGATAACTTATGGTCTGGATAATCTGCATCATATTTTGTCAAATGGATACTGCCCACGATAAACTCATTGGTAATCTTCAATGTGACAACCTGCCCATCCTGCTTAATTTCAACGGAGAAAGACTCCCCACATAGGACAAAACCTTCCGGCTGTTCTATTTCACGCACAATCCATGCTCCGTATGGCACCTTGTCAAAACCGAAGCTGCCATCCTCGGCAGATGTAGTCACTAGAATGGCATTTTCTTCCGTAAATTCTTTTGTGGACTCCGTAAACAGACCAATCTTTGCGCCTGCCAATGCGTTGCCGTCTTCATCCTGTTTCTTTCCGGAAATGGAGCCGTATTTTAAAGTGTTTTCAATGGCTTCTCCATCATTGGCCAGAATCTGTACCAATGCTGTTTCCTGCCCGGCATACTCAAATACCACAGGGTACTTTTTGTCAGTTGGCAGGTAATGAGGATCCGTACCGTCTTCGCGCAGGTAATAGCTACCAAAAGGCAGATCCGTCTGTGCTGTGGCGGTTCCATCCTCCTGAACCTCCAGTATTTCGATTAACCCATCTGCCGGAATGACCATTCCGTCTGCCGCTGCAATATCCTCCGCCGCATACAACCCAAAAATAACGCTGTGGACCTCACCGTTCATTCCAATACCGAACTGTTTATCCTGTTCCATCACTTTTTCCAGGCTGATCAGCACCTTCTGGCGCTCATTATAAAAGCTGGCTGAAGTTTCTGTCACTTCGACTTCCTGTCCGGCATAGGACAGTTCCACTAACTGGGATTTTATATTCAGAACCATTCCATACGGCGACTGGACCTCCGAAATTGTATATTTTCCCAAATATAAAAGGGTACTGGATGCCTGCCCGCTGCCATCCGTTGTAATGGTATCAACTACCGAACCTTTTTCAGCTCGGAGCGTTCCATCCTGCGTGTAAATGTCTTCTGCTGCACAGATTTCATAAACTGCACCTTCCAGCCCGCGGGTTTCATAGACTGGAGTATAGCGGTCAGAAAATCCTTTGTTCTCCTCTACCATAACCGTGGAAAAAATCTCGCCACTCTTGGTGATATGAATCTTGCCCTTCTGCGGCATATTCTGTTTTTCTACTACCACCACGTCCTGACTTCCATCCACCTGAAAGGATACAGGTTCGCTACTCAAAACATAACCGTAACACGTTTCCACCTCTATTAGCTCATAACAGCCATAAGGGAGCTCGCAGGGGAGCATCAGCCAGCCTTCGTCATTGGTAAAAAACGTATCGATTACAACAGGGGTCGGATAATACACATTCTGCGAAATCAGTTCTCCCGTGGAAAGGTCGCGCACCTGAAATCCAACGCCGGCGGCAGGGATGATTTTCCCAGTCTCTGCATCGTGTTTTTCAATACGGATAAAACTAGACTGGGTCAGGTTGTTCAGGATATAGGAATAAGTCTGGTCATCTTGACGGATGTACACAGTGAAGTCCGGAACAAATGCCTGGCCCTCCATGCCTTCGATCTGATGGACAGTGTACCTACCGTAGGGCATATCCTTGGAAACAGCAAATCCATCTGCATCTGTTGTCAGGATATCACGCTCCGCTTCGCGGGCATTGTCAAAACTGCCTGCACTGGAAAGATAAATTTGGAACTTGGCGCCTTCCTCCGGCTGTTCAATAATGCCCTCATGTCCGGGTGCCTTAATATCCTCTTCCGGAATCGGGGTGGTTTCATATTTATCTTTTTCAGGTTCTGTTTCTGAAGGAACTGTTTCTTCGGTATCTGGTGCCTGAGACTCCTCTGGAACTGTTTCTGTCTCCGATTCCATCTGGGTATTCCCGTCGCTTACTGCAGTATCTTTTGATTCTTCTGTTACATTGCTACCATTATCTTCCGCTTCTGCGGTTTCAGCCTTAGTCTGGGGATCGCTGCTACTGACATCCTTCTGAGGGTCGCTGCCGCTTTCCGCTGCAAGCATGAGAAGCTCCGCTACCTGTACACCAAAAGCAGATGAATTCTCAGTGTTCTCAGTATCCTTCGCAGTTTCCGTTTCCTTAACGGTCTCAATATCCTCCTGCTCCTTGTCAATATGCTTAATCAGACGGATGCGACCCATGATGACCTGCTCGGTAACATTTATAGGAATTTGATTCAGCTCTATCTCAAAATTACCAGGGTCTGCAGGGATAGTGTAAACGGACTCGTCTAAAAGATAGCCTTCCGAAGAACTGATTTCTTTCAGCGTCCAATCGGAATCACAGATAAAATAGTCACTGATAAAGGAACCTTCGGCATCCGTTGTATATGAAGCAACCAATGTATCACCCTGATACAAACCATACACTGCTCCTGCCAGGCTTGCATCACCCTGAGCATAGCCTGTTACGCGATCCTTTTTATTCACTTCCACACGGAACTTCTTCAGGATGTTTTCAAAACTGCACTTTGTTACTTTATTCCATTCTATCTGCGCCATCTGGTTTGCAGGAATCACGTATCGCACTGCCGTGTCAGTTTCTTCCAGTGTATAGGGCTCTGTACCACTGATCAGTACATTTTCAAACCTAGCTACACCAGATGAATCTGTGACTGCATACTCATCTACGGCAAGCCCTGCAAGGGAAGTACCCGATAACCGGAAGGTAACTCCCTCTACGAGACCATCTTCAGACGTTTTTGTCACTTCCAGCTTTCCCCGTTTCAGTTTATTGTCGAACGTTACCGCCGTCGTCTTTCCTCCGACAATAGTAATCGTTTGACTCTTTTGAGGCTCATACCGATCATAACCAGCCTCAGTTACCGTATAAGTGCCTGGGAACATGCCCTCGACAGTAATGGTACCATCTTCCTGTGTTGTCACGGTCTTATTATAATTATTTCCGGTAATTGTAAACTGGATGCCGCCCACGACTCCGTCTTCCGAGGTCTTTTTCAGGCTCATCGTTCCGACAGGTGTCTCCACATTCAGGTAGGCATTAACTGGATTGGCCTTCTCCACACCGGTCACAACATCCTGAAGAGCATCGTCTCCATAAGCAATCAATTTTGCACTTTCACTTACTGCCGGTATATTATTTCTGGTTGCCGAAATGCGGACGCTGCCCTCAAATGCCTGCACCGAGGTAATCTCCAGCCGATTCCCCGACTTGGTTACTTTTACGGAAGAATTAGACGAAGAAAAGCTGTAATCACTTAACACGCCGTTGCTATCCGTTAAAGTCAGCGTATATTTCCCATTGGAATATTTTAATTCCTTTGTGGCTCCGTTTGTTGAACCGGACATAAAGCTTGGAATCGTGTTATGTTTCGTCAGCAGGGATACAATCTGATCATAAGCTGCCCTTGCACCACTATTGGGATAATTGGAGCCGAAATGGAGGTTGTACACCGTGGAGCTGGTCTGTTTGTATGAACCTGTGGCTTCACGGCATCCCGTAACGAACTCCCATACCAACGTCTGTGTAGCAAGCCATTTCTCATCATCACTACCGGAAAGATTGCCCCTGTTTCCCTGGTACCCATACAGGAGCGCCATTCCGACTGCTTTTTGTTGGGCATTGGAAAGGGCATCCCATGTTTTTGACGATGCTTCTTTCAGGTTGTCCCCTGTATGCAATGGAACACCGGGCTGGATACAAAAGCCGGTATCACCGTCCACAAACATCCTGTATTTGTACTTTCCCTGGCCTCCGGCAGTATAACCATTGATGACAGCGCTGGAATTGTAATGCATTGCATTGCCATTAGAATCATAAGTATAGGAGAATGTAATCACCGCCGCATCACCTGTTGCAGCAAATACATTCTGGATCGGTATCACAGAAAAAGCTGTGACTATGGCAAGCAGCATGGCTGCCGCCTTTCTAAACATTCTTTTAAGTTTCATACGTTTCCTCCTGATTTTAATAATTAATTCGTAGCATGACAGAATAAAAACCCCGGAAATTAAACCGGGGTTCCTGCCTCTATACTGATTATGCTGTTAATTTTACATATCCACGGTCCGCCTCATCAACGCACCGGTCAAGTATTTCAAAAAAACGCGGCGCATCCAGTTCTGCATCAAGCCACTGAGTTGCACGGTAAGAATAGCAGCCGACCTCATCATTGATGGCATGGCTGCCGAGAATACTGTGCAGATTCAGTTCGTTTGTCATCTGTCTCTGTCTGGCGGTGCTCGGCTTTTCAAGTGCCTTGGCCAGGCAGAATACCAAAAGTGGATGAAGCTCGGAAAACGAAATCTGCAGATAATAATCCCGGTATCCTGCCATCAGGGATATTTCGTCCTGACTTTCGATTTCCAGTTCAGACAGGATCATCTTTCGTGTATGCTCGGCAATCTCTTTGCGCTTCCTCTGCTCAGACTGGCTGAGATCACAATGGTTCATGGATTTCCTCCTTTCTCTCAGATTGAGTTTCATATATTATCTGGGGGCAGCGATATGTGTGATGGCGCCCCAAATCCTGTTGGAGTCATGGTTGATTCCCAAAATTCTGACGGTCACTCTCGAACCTCTGGGCGGACGGCCACGCTTGGGATAACTGCACAAACAGTCGATACCGCCATCCAATGCCACAAACACACCGTTGGTATCCACCATACTGACTGTACCCACATAGCGGTTGCCGACGGAATATCTGCGCAGTGCTTTCTCATACGGGTTTTCCCCAGACTGCTTGACCGAGGCTGTTGCCTTGACATGGTTCCGATCACTGCGGTCCACCTCAAGCACTTTTACCAGGATACGTTGCCCGGGCTGGAAATGCGCTGCTGCGTCCATCCATCTCTGGTAACTGAGTTCCCTGAGTGGAATGTAAATCTCCAGCCCGAAGATATCCACGAAAATGCCAGCACGAATCACTGATACGATTCTGGCTTCTGCACACACACCTGAGTAAAGCAGATTGTTCCCATCCCTGTCTGTACCCAGATAATACTGCTTGCGTTTTGCCTTCATCGCCTCCAGACGACTCGCTGCCGCAATGCCGGATGACGGATCAATTCCTCTGACGATATAATCCACCTCCGCACCCAGACGCTTAGTAAGCATGTAATGCAGCACGTCCTCCGGAAGCCTGCCACGATAATCCGCTGGCGGTTCTACCGCTTCCTCTGCAGGAATGATGACTTTGAACTCACCGTGGTAAATGACTGCGAAAGAACGGGATGGGTTGTCCTCGGGACGCTCTACGCCCTGAATGGTTCCAGTCAGAATGCGCCCGGTTTTCTGGGATTCCAGCAGATCCAGCAAATCATTTTTGGCTTTTTCAGCATCCGTCTCGACGCTGAGCTGGTCATCAATGGCCAGCACCGGTGTTGTCGGTCTGACAGATACACGCCTTTTTCTTGGCTTAGGCGCCTCCTCGACGCCGTCGGCGATATTTTTTCCCTCGGGATTTGCTTCTGTGTCAGACTGAGATGTATTTTCCTTAGTCTTCTTACGCCCGCGGGGCTTTTTCACCTTTTCCGGCTCAGTCTGAGAAACATCCCCTTGAGAGGGCTCTTCGCCTAACGCGTTTTCTGAAGAGATATCATCTCTGGGAGAATCTGCATCGGTCTGGGAAGATATTTTCTCTTCCGGCTCCGAAGGCGGCTTCCCATCAGCCATTTCCATATCAGTCTGAGGGAGAATTTCACCTTCAGAATCTGCATCTCTGAATTCCTCTGAAGAGACTCTCTCCAGGGAATCCTCTGTATCAGTCTGGGACAGCTCCGGATCCGGGGAGTCGTCTTCAGGCTGGGACAGCTCCTCAAGCTCCGGATTCCCATCAGTCTGAGGGGTTGTTTCCTGCAGAATTTCCTCACCGGAAAGCTTTTCTTGTTTTTTTGTTGCCATAATTAGTACCTCCTGTAAATTTAAAATTCAGCCGGCGGTTTTGCCGAGCTGTAAAGGCTTTTTTTACGTGCCGGCTTTTTCTCCGGCTCTGCTACTGGAACTGGTTCACTAAGTATCGGTGCAGTAAATATTGTTGCTGGCTGGTAATCCATGATGGATGCTCTCACAATCTGTCTTGACATGGGATGTTTTGTAAAATCCAGTTTTTCAAGCTTCAAGAGATTGCAGCCTCGTATGACGCAGAGCATTTCTTCGTTTGGAAGCCGTAGGACCTCATCCGGAGTCAGAAGCCGCCTTCGTCCCTGACCCTCAGTATGACGGTACTGGGGTATGACCTGAGCGACTGCAATGGTTTGCCTCACCGTCATAGTAGAATTTACCTGCACGGACATATCTCCAGATCTTGCTGAGATATACTCAGCCGTAACCTCATCCGTACATCCAAGCATCAGCTGGATGTCGCAGTTGCCGATGATTTCGGCCCACAGATTATTTGGATACCGGTTCTGTAACTGACCCAGGCTCTGCACTGCCAGCATCACACGGATGTCTCTGGAACGCACCACCGAAAGAGAACGGGCAAAATCTGATCCGTCTTCTGCACCACCGATGCGACCCACGTTGTTAAACTCATCCAAGATCAAATTTACGGGCACATCGCAACGGCCGTTTGGCCGGCTGTCTGCATAGCGAGTTAATTTAATAAACATGAACGAAAAAAAGAGCGATGACAGGAATGCCATGGTGGCATCTTGATCGCTCAGGATAATATAATATGCGCATCTGTGTCTGGCAGGAGAGGTCAGATCAATGTCAGACTGACTTGTAATCCGCTGCACTGCCTGGTTTTGCAGCACTTGCAGCCGCGTGCCGAGACCTAAAATGATTCCTGATTTTACAGTATCGCTGGACTGGGCAAACAGATTAAAAGGCGCCCTCGCCGGATGGTCAAGGGGAAGCTTATCGAACATGGCTGTCAGCTGTCGCTCACTGTTCTGAGTCAGAAGCTGGTATACTGCAGTAAGATGTTTCATGTCCGGACTACGGGTTCTATCCTGGTCTACCAGAAGAATCAGAGCCTTTAAAAGATTGCCCTCGCCGTTATCCCAAAAGTGATCTCCTTTACCAGAACTGGTATTGCCGATAATAACATTGGTCAGCACTTGTGCCATTAGGGTATCACCGTTTAAGTCTGACATGCAGTTCCACGAATCTCCATGCTCAGGTGTGACGAGATTGTAAATCTTCACCTCGTAGCCTGCCTGCCGGTACATTTCTGCTGTGTCTGCATACAGTTCGGCTTTACTGTCTGTGATAATCACGGATTCGCCACGCTTTATTGCCTGAAACAGTGAATTCCGGATGATTGCCCGGGATTTCATGGTGCCCGACGCACCAAATATGGCGATGTGTCGATTGAGTCTGGTATCTTTTGGCATACAGACCGCTTTTCCCTTATACTCACCCAGAATCGTTCCTTCAGCCTTATCAACAGAAGACACCTCCAGTACCTCACGCATTTCTTTTTCTTCCATCCATGAAGCGGTTCCATAAATCCCTGACTTGCTTTTGGTGAAGCCTCTGGGGTCATAGCTTTTTCCATCAAACTTATCGTGAAGCTTGATGTAAGCAAAAATCCCTCCGCCAAGGATCAGGGTTCCAAGCATTCCTTTCAGCCCGTCTGGGGTAAACGCCATTGGGAAACAGACCGCAGGATTCCAGCTGACCGGTTTCATGGCGGCCTCGCCTGCAAGCCCGTCTGCCTGCATCCATGCTGCATAGTTTGTAAACAACTGGCCAAGCATTCCACCAAGATATAAAAACGCTGCGCATCCCAGTATGATGGCCGCCACAATGGCAGCCGTTCTTTTTTTATCTTTCAAGCAAATTCCTCCTTTCTGGGCAAAGCTCCTCTTCCACCGAGTCCATTCCGATGGTTTTGATGCTGGCAAGCCCGCCCAAGTATTCCCGGAGGAAGTGCGTCTGATGGGGAAAACATAGAACCTCAAACTGTCCGGTTCGGTTTTCAATTGCTTCCCGAAAACGAATGAGTCTTGCAATGTCCCCGTCCAGATGCGATAAGATATTTACGCCGTCCACACAGGCGTCATATTCAAAAAGCCCTCGGTCGTAGGATCTGACCTCAGGCTCAAATAAAAGTTCAAGGAGCTGCGCTTTCCAGTCTGGTACAGAAAAGAGACGCAGCTGCCGGATGCCATCCCCGTTCATTGGGATAAAATGGATATGACGGTAAATGGAATCGAAACGAAACTCCAACCGCCTGGTTTTGTCTGATTCTAACAGTGTCCGCAGGGCTATCTCTCCAGACCGGCCAAATAGTATCGCTGAGTCTACCTCAGAAATACCGGCATTCAGTCTTGTAAGCTCGATCAGGCTGTGGAGAGCTTTAAACTCACCCATGCCGCTCCACTTCATTACGGCATCCCTTGTATTATAAACAGCATAACAATTGCTGGAAGAAAATATTGCGCCGGCCATACGGGTGAACATCGTCTTGTTCATCTCTGTCTCTCCGACTTTTTTCATATCCTTTGCCAGATAAAAACAGGGCTTGTCAGGTATAACCTGCAGCATCTCCCGGTTCTGAAGTCTGGGGAGAAGATAAGGTCTTGCCTCCATACCGGCTTTCATACACATTGCCGCAGCCTCTGAAACACGATGATTCCTATCCCGGTGCGAGGCATCACCCGGAAAACGATGTTCCCAGAATGAGTCCATATAATATTCATACACACCCGGATAAAGCCATTCCAGTATGGGAAGTGCACCCTTATAGAGCCGGATGCTTTTTCCTGCCCCTTTTCCAGATATGGTCAGCAGGCGGCAGGTGATTTCATCACAGGAATGATAGTTGCGAATCGTCTGAAGCGTAGTCAGCCTGGAAACGAGAGCCTTATAGACCCGCTCACTCTCAAGCAGGGAAAGGCTATGAAATGGGAACTCTCCCGAAAATGAGAGAAGCATGACGAGCTGCCAGACCTGACTGCCCGGGCGAAAATGCACCATAGCACTCACCTCCGCTCATAAGCATTTTCCGACAACATGACTGCTCTCTTTGTCGGAATTTCCGGCGTAAATACGTCCCCAAATCGCTGCTATACTGGGCTTTTTGCTCCTTTTGGAATATATGTAATTTTTCTTGTCCAAAAAAGTTCCGTTTTTACATAGGTTTTTACGGCTCAATTTACCTTTTTTCATAGAGTTCCACCCCCTCATCCGGCATTGTGTTTTCCATAGCCAGCCATATAGGAAATTCTTTCTTCGGCACCACATATACCTCCGTCCGTTCCTCCTGTCCTGCTGTGCTACAGTAATAGTGAGAGCATACCGCCGGACTGTCGTCCGGCATCACATACATGGCAACAATATCTGAAACCATGTTGATTTCAATGTTATCATGATCCCGCATTTTTCTTTCGGGTCTGGCTCTGTCATATACATGACGGTAAATCAGAACACAATCCTGATACCGCACAGGCGGTCGCTTTTCAAAAAAGGCTCGCATGGCAGGATATAAGAAAGAGCGGATATAATCCGCTGACCCGCCCGCCTTCTTTGGGAGCAATGCTGGGATGCGAAGGCAAAACCAACGCTCCTCTGTAAAACCAATTTCTACGGGAATACAATCCTTTATCCGGTGCTCCACCTCAAGCTTTGCATTCCGCACGCCGGTATACGCGGGAAGCACCCGCGTCAGAAGCACCAGCCGCTCCACCGTTTCTTCCAGATTAAGAGAATGCAGATAAACTTCATAGATACTCCCGTTTTCACAAAACCATTGTACAGAAGCAAGCTGCTCCTGCAATTTCTTATCCAATCTCCCGATCTTATCCAACGTGTCCAGAAATTTCGTCATCGCTCACTGCCTCCTCTGAATAGAAAGTAACCCCCGGCTCCTCGTCCCCCTGAAAGTCCACTGTAGCAAACAGGCAGGGAGCGTGAGGAAGCCGCATCCCATATGCCATAGAAATACGGGGAAGAACGATAATATACTTCAAATCCTCCTGAGGCTGGAGCAGTTTCAAAAGGTTCTGCTCACCTTCGTATAACACCACGATTTCGTAACCGGTATTCTCCTTTAAGAAAAAAAGCTGAGATGGATAAACCGCCGGATAATGTGCCATCGGGTCTACATAATCAATGAATTTCAAAAGAACCCATACGGCAAGAATCGTTCTCTGATCCGGTTTATCCATTGCATCCAGCCCAATATAATAGCCGCTCGACACATCCGCAATCCGCATCTGCTTCTTCAGGTTCCGCAGGATTTTATCTGCGGTCTGGGCTGGCTTTTGCAGCATTCGTGTAATCTGAGTTTTCGGCAAGGCTCCGTACTGTGAGAGCCATTTTACAACATACTGCTCATCTTGCAGCAACATAGGCAACACCTCCTTTTTGTGAGTATTTTCCTTAAAATGCGTATTCTACGCAGAATGCGTTTGCTCCTGCTGGCGTTCCTTTAGCAACGCTTCCAACTCAGCCCGGTCAGTCGTAATCATTTCCTGCTCCTCTTTGGAAGCTTTGATTACAACAGGAACTTTGTTATTGTTGGAGCAGACCAGCGCTTCACCCCGTTCAAACCGGGTAACAGAACGGATCTCTGTTTTTGTCAGCTTCAGAACTTCCTGCACATACTTGGCCTCATCCGGCTCCAGATTCAAAATAATCTTGTTCTTACTGTTATTGATGATTGCACGTCCATACTTGCCGTCCTCAAGCCCAAAGAAGTCAGATAAATCCTGTGTCGCAGAGACGGCTGCTCCTCCGAACCCTCTTATGGTTTTAAAGATGGTCAGACAGAACTCTGCCGCCATCCGATTGGAACTGGCGCCAATCAGCTGCCATATTTCATCAATCATTATGGCTTTCTTTTTGGTACGGTCTGCCTTGACCGTATCCCAGACGTAATCCAATGCAATAAACATCCCGACCGGAAGTAATTTGCCTTTCAATTCTGAAAGGTCAAGCACGATATACTTATTACTGAGATCCACGTTTGTCTGCTGGTTGAAACTCTGGGCTGAGCCTGTCACGAATCGGCTGATGATAATGGCAATGCGCTTTGTCATCGGGTTCTCCAACAGTTCCTTGTGAAGATCCCCGATAATCGGCATTTTCTTCATCTTTGGCGGAGATACGCTGCGATCTATATACAGTGAATCATTGTCATGAGTAATGCCGAACTTCGCATAGGTCTGAATCAAAGCCTCGTCCAACATCTGCTCCTCCTCATTGGACATATCCGGTATCAAGAGTGAGAAGAAAGTCATCAACTGCTGAATCTTACGAGCCAGCATAGAATCCATTTCGCTGTAATCAATCTCATCTATCAATTCCATCTCCGGGGAGATGGTATGCCGGATCTCCATGATATTGATACAGTGCGGAGAACCAGGGGCGATCTTAATGAACTCGCCGCCAATTTTCTTGCAGGCCCTGCGGAATTCATGCCCCTTGATTGGAGCCAGGATAAAACACTGGATCCCTCTCATTCTCATGCGGAGCGCCAGAAGCTGCATAGTAAAGGTCTTGCCGGCGCCGCTGGTGCCAAGCAGATTCAGATTAGCGTTCTTATTCTTTTTCGTATTGAACAGATCAACAATGCATAAAGAGTTATTGTGCCGGTTGATACCAAGCAACACACCCGTATCATCCGACATTTCAAAAGAGGTAAACATATAAGCAGATGCGGCGCCGCTGGTCAGCACATTCCGTCTCGACTTCTTTTCCAGTGATGGTTCAATCTTCAAAAACGGCATCACGGAGCGAAGTGCCGCTTCCTGCTGAAATCTACAATCACTTACGTACATATCCATGGATTTTAACATATCCACGATCTGCTGCTTACGCCACATCAGTTCCTCATAGCCTTTGGCGGAAACTGTGATGAACACAGACATATAGAACAGATCCTCATTGTTATTGGCAATTCCGTTCTTGATAAAGTAGCCTGCCTGTATGGAATTGGTCAATTCCTCATAGTCGGTACTTGTATCCTGCATACTTTTCAGCTTTGTTCTGTTAAGTCGGATGCGCTGCGCCACCTTGTCAATGGTCTTGCTTCGGTTCTCACGCCTCAGCTGTATATCTATGTCAATCCCGTCCCCGGCATTGATAAGGGCCGACATCCATCCTGCCCGCACCATACCCGGATAACCATTCCCTTTTATGAACAAGAAGGAATAATAAAGCCCATCCATCATGACATAGTTATAGTGGGTCAAGTCAATTCCACGCGGCGACAGAAAGTGCGCCATGCGAATCTGCGGGATAGGATCCACGCCAATGACCTTGTCTTTCGCCGCCATCGTATCCACGACCACACGGTTCACACGGGACGAAAACGGCTCATCCACACAGGACCGGCGGTTAAAAAACATATATAAAATCTCCGCAGTTGCCTCATCCGGGTCTTTCTGTTGGAGAATCGTATTCCCGCACTGCAGGAAATAAGCGCGGGCATTCTGCTCCGCTGTCTGCATCATGCCATAAATCAGAGAAAAATCATCCCCATCCCCACGACGAATCTCTTCATACTGGAAAATCAAAAAGAAGCGCCTTGTAAGCGCCTCTCTACTTCCCACATCTTTAATCAGGCAGATATAGCCTTCTCCAAGATGTCGGCATTCTTCACTTTCCTCTACTTCCAGTTCTTCATGGATCATGGCAATATGTTTATCTGAGTCTGCCTTTCTTGTCATACTCTTAAACTGAAGCCGCATAGGAGAGATTTTCAACCAGCTGGCAAAAGACGATATGATATTAAATTGTTCTTCTCCGGAACGCAGCATAAAATTAATCGGCTCAATTTCAAGAATCCGAATATATCTCCCATCGGTCGTTTCAATAATACCGTGCTGGAGACTTTTAACTGGAATGAAGTCCTGGACGAACTCCAGCTTTTCCGGCTTTTTTGCCTTTTTTCTTTGCTTTGCCGCCTTTTTTCTTTTTTCGGAGCTGTTTTGGATCATATCTGTATCCCACCCTTCTGTAATGTAGTTTTCTCCTGCTCGCAAAATATCGGATGATATGTCCGATATACTGAAACAGCGAATCGCCGTCAATCCCCATCATGGAAAGAACCGCAAGAGGTAAAAGTGTAAGAGTCATGACAACAATGCGAATCGTTCCGGACATGGGAATCAGAATCAGTTCCGGATATCCCAAAATAACTAACAATATCCCTGTTTCTACTGCATTTCTCGGCTCCAGCATTCCGCCAAAAATCTTGCCGGAATCTGTGTAATTTGCCGGTATAGCATAAATATTACTGTACTCTTTTTCATCCAAGATTTCTCACCTGCCTATCCTGTAAATTGTAGCTGTTGTCTTGTATCTGCCCAAACGTAATGCTTCGTTATGATCCGGCACAAAAATATCCACACGATGGATATCATTCTCAATGCCGGAACCACCGCGATCTTCTACGGTATACATGGTTCCGTTTATCATAATCTGCGTGCCAAACGGATAATGGCTTGACATTGCAACCATGCCGCGAGCCACCTTTTTACCACTGGCAGTAATCCCGTCTGCGTTGCTTCCGCAGCATTTTGCACATGCACAGTAATGGGTAACATCTACTTCTAAAGTAGAAATCGGTGTTCCTGAAACCTCACCGGATACCGGCGCATCAAAATCCACATTGACAGGCCGACGTAAAGAAAGCGATGCTTCGTAACTGGGCGTATTCAGGATTACACCCTGTCCGCCAGAAGAATGCACCCACATCCGTTCTCCGCTCTCACCGTACCCGGCAAAAATCAGTACATGGTTCCATCCGTTTCCATCAGATTCTGCTAAAAATCCTAAATCACCGGGAAGCAGCTCACTTGCTGATACCCCAACGGTATTTGGATACTGTCCGGACGTACCGGCTCCGATATCTACACCCACAGCTGTATTAAATACCCATGTGCTGAAGCCTGAACAATCAAGCCCATAAGGGCGTATTGTGCCTGTTGTAGAAGACCCTGCAGCTGTTACCAGCCTTGGCGTATTCCATTCATCGTTCCAACCGGGTGCCGACTTACCACCCCAAAAATATGGAACCTTGCCCACAAGGGACAGGGCGGTGCTGAGGATATGCTTTCTTGTCGCATTACAATTCTGTCGGTTCACAAAAGCAATCAGCTCGGCATCCGTCAGAGGAACCGTCTGTCCACTGCCTACAGAACCATACAGCGTCCGTTTTAACGCATTCGCCATGTTCTGAATTACCTCGCCATAAGTGAGGTTAAACTGATCATATTTTGCATTCAGGTCAATGCCAAACGCTTTGGAAATCACTGTATTGTCAAACGGATGAATGGTACACTCCAGATATTTGATAATCTCAGTACCAGGGCTCAGGGTTTCCTGCCCGTTTGCCACATAATAACTTGCTGTGGTTGTGCCTGTGATCTTCCCACCGGAATAAACAGGGATATCCACCGCTACCTCTTTATAGGCATCCACCGTGACAGCCGTATCACTGCTATGTGCTTCATCCGGGAGATAGAAAGTTTTTGATGCTGTCTCATACCGGTATTGGGGTGTGCCGTTAATCGTACCTGTCTGCACCTTGTTTGTAATCACAGTGAGCGTTACTGATTTATAGGTGTAATAGGAAACAGGAATGGGTATCTCTTTTTCCTTTTCTTCTGCTGTAACGGGAAACATATCTCCAGCACAGCCTCTGAGCTTTGATACCATATCGTCCTTGCCAGTGTTTTGCTGTTGCATGGACGCTGAATAAGCCGCCAGTATGTAACAGACATCATATCCGGCGGAACTCTGTGCATAATTGACCAACGCATCCATAGAAAGATCGTAATCATATCCACCGTCTGTAATCAACTTATCCGCATAGGCAAGCGATTGGTTATATCCTTCATATACCACATCGGAAACAGCACCTGACATCTCCGTATAGGCTGACATCAGAGTTGCGCCTTCCGCCGGCTGCGTACCATCCAGCCCAAAAATACTGTTTGATACAATCGTCGGCAAGGAAACAATCATGGTAATCAGGAACAACAGAAACAAACAGATACATATCAGTATCTTGAAAAGAGTATGGCGCATTGCCCATGCCGCAGACAGGATAGCGCCCCACGGACCACCAGCCGCAGTACCGGCAGCGATTTCTGAAGCTGCCTTTCCGCCCTCCACACTGGCTTTTACAGTAGCAGCGGCCGCATTAGCTGTAGCCTCTGCGCCCTTTACTGCCGTTTGCTTTGTTGCTTCCTGGCCTGCCTGCTTCGCCGCTTTTGCCATTTGTCCGGCAGCCTGTTCATAATTATCAGAGCCATCACCGATTTGCTGTTTCTCTGGCTCAGCCATGCAATCCACCTCCTTATATCAAGCTGCTGCAAGAGCAGCGTTATTTCAACATCAAAAATGCAAAACAGTCGAACCAGTATCTTTCTCTGATTCGGCTGCCTGCACTTATTTTACCGTTTCCGCCTTGGCGGCTTAATTTCCCCTTTGCTGCGGGGCTTTGGATCTCCAAAGCGTGATGGCGTATTCTTATAACGAACAGTTTCCACAGATACTGTCCGTACACTGTCACCATCATAAACCGGTTTTCCATCCTGATAAACCGGTTTGCGTTCCACAGCGGCTTCGCCGCGAATAGCGAACCACTGCCCTCCGCGGGCATCTTCAAACACCTGATAGTCCCCTCGGGGAGCCGCATACTGAGATGTATCATAGAACATGGTTCCCGATCCATTTTCATGGCGAACCTCAAAATGACCATCCATACGTCCGGATCCATCAACAGAGGATACCTGTTGTTCATATCCTGGCATAAATGCCTGGAACTGTGCCTGATTATATGCAAAAGCAGCCTCGCCCTGCTCAAATACAGGCGCTTCAGCGTGTTGCTGCATAGCGTACCAGTCTACACCGTTTGCCGACTGCATAATCGTATGTGGTGCATCCGGCTCATCATAGTAAGCGCTGTTGTACCACATGGTATTGCCAGAATCGGAACTTGCTTCGATTACGCCATCGCCAACCGTCCTGAGGGTCGTTCCTTCGGAAGCATCGGGGAAAGTCGCTGCAACCTGTGCCGCTTCTGACGGACTTCCCATAAATGCCGGCGCATCATAAAACGCACCTGCTCCGGCTCCGCTTGCCATCTGATACCACTGGCTTCCATCGGAAGCTGTAACAACGGAATGCGGTGCATCCGGTTTCTCAAACTGTGATGCGTTATACATTTCAAGCGCTGTACTCTTTCCATCTGCGCCAATTGAAGTTGTACTGATCTGACCACCTGTAATCTGGGTATCTTTCAGCTGCTGACCCTGCATCTGAGGCATATAGTTGCCAAGGCTTCTGTCTGCAATGTCACCGGCAATCGTTCCGGAAACACCGGGATTTCTTGAAGCTACAGAAGAAATGGAGTCTCCTGTAAGCGTGACACCGTTGCGTGCCGCCATGCCACCAAAGGCACGACCGACAAAACCGATGCTGCCGCCGGCACCCATACGGCTTCCGCCATCCACAACCGCATCACGGACAAAGGAATTTGGCTTGAAGCGTGATGCGAACCCGGAAGCAAATCCACTTGCAGCTGCACCCGTTCCGGTTGCAGTGCTTGTACTATGGAACATACTGCCCGCATTTCTCACACCGCCTCCAACACCGCTGATCACCCTCGCTGCCATCATAAGCTCCATGCCCATACTGGAACCAGTCTGAGCTACATTCAGCCCCATGGACGCCAGATAGGAGTCAAATTTCTGTGCCGTTTTTAAAAAAGCCAATGCACAGAACAGCCAGAGAAAAATGCTTCCCTGACCTGTGGAAAGAGCACCGCCGTTTCCGATATACTGTCCCATGGAGCTATTAAAGCCCCTGAGGAACCATACATTCATCACCAACAGCAAAAGCTGTGATCCCACCATACGGCACCAACTCTTGAAAACCGGCGCTGTTGTTTTGGAAGCACCCATGGAAAAAGCCAGAGGGGAGGTGTAGCAGAGCACGCCAACCACAATATAGCGTTCAACGGTTTCCAGTAACAGCTTAAAATAATTCCAGCCAAGAGCGATCTCTAAAATAATGAGAAGCAGCAGCCCTACCACTGATACGATGGCTACAATGGTTGTCAAACCATTGGACAGTGCCTGTTCCACACCCGCAAAAGTAAAATCCTCTGCCGACATGGTAATCTCCATCAAAGCCGTATATGGCGCTCGGGCGATATCCAGCACAATCATAAAAATCGGCTTTGCATAGCCGATCAATAGAGCAAAAATAGAACCTCTTGCCAAAAGCACCCACGGATTTTCTGCCTCCGTGATTGGTCCTCCAAAGACACGGAAAAGCTGCCATACCGTTACAAGGAACAGAATCGCCCATGCTGTGTATTGCATGACTGTAAATGCCTTAGACACAAACGGAAAATATTCTTCCATCGCTGTCATATCTGTTCCCAGCGCCTGAAGGAACAGACCGGACACTGCATCCATCATTTGTGAAGCAATGCTGCTGATCCACGTCACGATTCCTTCAAAAATCCAATCAAGCATCTATTATCACCTCCTCCATCTGCTTTCTCTTTTTTGGTTATCCTGTGTAATTGCCACCAGCAATAAGGGGCTGCAGATAGGCGACGATGAACCCCAGGGAATTGAGGACAATCCACGTCACTACAATTCGTTTAAGCCATGACGTTGCCTCATCGACTGCGCGCTGGTTTCTGGAAATCATCCTGACAATCAATGCGATGGCCGCCGCTGTAACCGCCACAATCGTGCTGATTCCAACCAGCTGGCCGTAAACATCCTTCATGATTGCCGAAAAACGGTTCCAGATTGTGTCAGCCATAACAGGCTGCAGCGAAATAAGCATTGCAGACGCCATACTGACCAACGACCAGTAGGCGGTCTTCATACGCCCTCCGCCCCCTTTGATTTGTTTAACCATGCCGAGTACCTCCTTTTTTGATTTTAGGCAATAAAAAATGCCGCTTCTCAAAGCATTTCAGCTTTAGAAACGGCATCTTTGTCTGCCCAATCCCAGTTTGGGATGATACAAGTATAGCACGGCTTTATTCCCCTGTCATCGGCAGAACTTATGCCATTTTTGTGCCAATTTATTCACCCTGAATTTGTCATTCCAAATGTTCAAAAAGCGTCAGAAGCTCCAGCCATACATCCACATCCTCACTTGGAGCTGACCACAGGCGAATGGAAAGAATGGAAATTGCCTGCTCACGAAGCCTGTAATAGTGCCTCTGTGACAAGTCCAGCCGAAACAGAATCTCCTCCAGTTTCAGCTTTTCCGGTGCCAGATAGGCCGTATAGATCAGCTGATACAACTTTTCGCCCCGTGTCGGCTCCTTGCGGAGAACTGCCATCGCTTCGTTAAACCGATCCAGAAGCAATCTTGACCTTGCCGCTGCCTCCAGACGGCTCTCCATCCGTTTGTTCCCAATAGCCATCTCCAGGTCCAGCCTGTCCACCATTCGGTCAAAGCTTTCAAACGGGGCCTCCAGCTCCAGCAAAATCTCCTCTGGGTAACAACTAAACACCCAGACCATCTTCCGGTAATTCTTGAGGAGCATCTGGGTATTGTGATAAGCATTCCGCTTTTTCTCCTTTTGAGCAGCACGCACTTTCTCATCATCAATTTTTTGGTCTCCAAGAATCCCTCGCTTTGTAAGAAGGGAAATAAATGCGTCTGACTGCGCTAATATCCTGTTTTCCTGTTGTTCATACAACTTTTTTTCATCCTGCTTGCTCATATGTAAAATACTCCTTTGCTATTTTCGTGATATCCACCGGCTCACATGGCCCGCGGATTTTACTCGTTTCTATCACTGCCTGTGTTATATAACCTTTACCTTGGCAGTCATATCCACAATTCTTACAATTCCTACACGGAGAAAGATACGCGCGTATTATAGGGTCTGAAAGTGCAACGCGATTTTCAGCGTTCTGTGTGTCTGCATCTGGCAGGTTGCTTCTGGGCAGTCTGCGGCTGTACCATGTGATGAGCTTGTTCATATGCTCATGGTCTGAACCCGTTTTATGCGTACCTGTGCCATAAATGCGTATTTCATCAAGAATACGTTGTATTTCCTCCTGGTTTGGAACTGAAACCTCTGATCCTGTCGGATACAATTTATTAAAAATGAGACAGCCATAGGAACCTGGAAGACCATATAGAGCAAAGACATCCCCATACTTTTTCATGAATCTCCATACTTTCGTCTTTTCCCAACCCCAACGCTGTCCCAAGGTTTCCAACGTGAGTAAGACTCCGTATTTTCCATACTGGATGACCGGAGACATAAAAGAAAACGTATTGTTCGGATCTTCATACACGGAATGGCACCAGAGATCCATCCAAGCGTCGGCTTCTTCAAAGATATATTGTTTTTCCGCAAGGCGTTCTGTGATATTGCGAGGAAGGCAGAGAAAACCATATCCATCCGTTGCATAAACAGCACCCTGCATACATTCTTCTCCGGAACATTTCACTACCCAGTCTGTTATCTGATAGGTCAGCTTTTTCGTATTAGAGTCAAGCGTATACTGTACATAACCTAAGCCAGACAGTGTCTGAAGCACCTCAAGAGCTTTCTGACGGCTTTTTAGGCCGAGAATACTCTTTAGCCCTACAACGCCTCCTGACCACATTCCGGGACTTACAGCGTTTATGTGCCCGCAGTAGAGGGCTTGTCCCTTGCGAAATGCTGCACGAGACGCCAGACGCGCCCATGCACCCATAATCCCCTTTCCCTCAGAAAGATAATTTCTGGGCAGCTTTACCCACTGGTATTTCATCAAACATTTCACTTAGGTTCCCTCCTTTCATAATTATGGGCATAAAAATAGGGCGGTTCCTGTTAAAGAAACCGCCCGGCGATATAATTTAATTAAATCCTTACAATTAATCCTTCAAGCCTGTCCGTCTTAATTCCAGTTAAGTACCAACCATTTCCCATTTCAATTCTGGCAGGCCTCCAGTCTCCATTGATAAAGACATCCATACGCTCCCCACACTGAAGACCTCCATAATAATCCTCCAAATCAAATCGAATGTCCATTCGCCCAGTCTGGGCATCTAAAGTTAATGCTCCTTGTCTCATATCATTATCCTCACTTTTCATACTTTCATCTTGCTCAGACGCATCATCTTTGCGCCTCAAGATTCTGAGATACTCTTCAAAAATATCTCGCCGTATTAAAACCCGCTTTCCAATCTTATACACTGCTCCTGCCTCATGAGCCAGTCTTGTAAAAACTTTCAAGCCCAGTCCGTAATAATCAGCGCCTTCATAATAGGTAACGAACTCACGCTGTATCATCTTGGCATCCTCATCGTCCAACATATCCGAAAACATCCATAGATTTCCGCTCATTCTTTATCCTCCTGTGAAACCAACGTACTCGGCTCATGAAACTGTTCCAGATACTCATCAAAAATATCCCGGTTAATCAGAACGGTTCCATCCATTCGATATATGGCTCCCGCTTTACCAGCGAGTTCCAACAGCTTCTTGTGTGTAATGCTATAAACTATTTCCGCATCCTTATACCGGAGAAACTGTCTGCGCAATCTTTTTGCACTTTCCCGCACATCATTTCGCTTTTTCAATTCATAATAGGCTTTCGTCTTGTCACTAATCATAAAATGAATCCTCCATTCGATTTGTTGTTTGACAGAGAGTTGCACCAAACGAAAAAAGAGAACACCTTTGAAATTTCTTTCAAAAAGTGTTCTCTCAGCGATGTGTGCTGTATTGCGTTTCAGCCTCCAGCTATTCATTCTGCGTCGCAATTCTTCGTATTGATATGAAAAATTGTTGTCAATTTGTTGTCAACTTGGATTTGAGCAGCCGGAAACCCTTGATTTTACTGGGTTTATTCCTTGACGGACTTCATTGTGGGGAACAAAATCACATCCCGTATCGCATAAGAATCCGTAAGCAGCATCACCAGCCTGTCAATTCCGTATCCGATCCCGCCCGTCGGAGGCATTCCGATCTCCAATGCATTCAAAAAATCTTCATCCGTATGGTTCGCCTCCTCGTCGCCGGCGGCGAAGGCTTCTTCCTGGGCCTTAAACCGCTCTCTCTGGTCAAGCGGATCATTTAACTCCGAGTAGGCGTTGCACATCTCCCGCCCATAGATGAAGAGCTCAAACCGTTCCACCAGTTCGGGATTGCCCGGCTTTTTCTTGGTGAGCGGGGAAATCTCAATCGGGTGATCCAGCACAAAGGTGGGCTGGATCAGATGTTCCTCGCAGAATTCCTCAAAGAACAGGCTGATAATATCGCCCTTTTTGTGGCGCGCTTCATACTCCACATGGTGCTGATCTGCCAGGACCCTTGCCTCCTCGTCCGTTGTCACCACGCTGAAATCCACGCCGGCATATTTCTTTACCGCGTCGATCATCGTCAGCCTCTCGAATGGCTTTGACATATCGATCACCGTGTCATTATAGCTTAACACCGCGCTCCCGCATACCGTCTCCGCCAGATAGCGGAACATGCTCTCTGTCAGCTCCATCATGCCCTCATAATCCGTATAGGCCTGGTACAGCTCCATGAGGGTAAACTCCGGGTTATGCCGGGTGTCCACGCCTTCATTGCGGAACACGCGCCCAATCTCGTATACGCGCTCTAATCCGCCCACAATCAGCCTCTTTAGATACAGTTCCAGCGAGATGCGCAGCTTTACATCCTCGTCCAGCGCGTTGTAGTGGGTGGAAAATGGCCTGGCCGCCGCGCCGCCTGCATTGGACACCAGCATCGGCGTCTCCACCTCCATAAAGCCCCGCCCGTCCAGGAAGCTGCGGATTTCCTTTAAAATGCGGGAGCGCTTGATAAATGTGTCCTTTACCTCCGGATTCATGATCAGATCCACATAGCGCTGGCGGTAGCGCATATCCGTGTTCGTAAGGCCATGGAATTTCTCCGGCAGAATCTGCAGGCTTTTTGTGAGAAGGACCACGGACTCTGCATGGATCGAGATCTCGCCTGTTTTCGTCTTGAAAACAGTGCCTGTAATGCCGATGATATCTCCGATATCCAGCTTTTTGAATTCCTTATAGGACTCCTCGCCGATGCTGTCCCTTGCAACATAGGACTGGATATTTCCCTTCAAATCCTGGACATTACAGAAGGATGCCTTGCCCATCACGCGTTTGGCCATCATACGGCCCGCGATGGAGACTTCCTTTCCTTCCATCTCCTCAAAATGCTCTTTGGCATCCGTGCTGTGCGCGGTTACGTCAAATTTTGTAATCTGAAAAGGATCCTTTCCACTGCTCTGAAGCTCGGCCAGCTTTTCCCGGCGGACCTTCAGCAACTGATTTAAATCCTGCTCTTCCTTCTTGTTCTGCTGATTCTGCTCTGCCACTTTCTTCCACTCCTTTGTGAACTGTATGACTTATAACTCCTATGATACCCTCTGGATCTCGAGGATTTTATACTGAATCGTTCCGGCCTGCGTCTCGACCTCCACCGTCTCGCCGGCCTTTCTGCCCAGCAGCGCGTGGCCCACCGGGGACTCATTGGAAATTTTATTCTGAAGGCTGTTGGCCTCTGTGGAACCTACGATGCGGAATTCCATCTCCTCATCCTCCTCCACATCGAGAAGCTTTACCTTACATCCGATGCTGATTTTATCTAAATCAATCTCGTCCTCCACTACGACCTCAGCGTTTTTAAGGAGCTTTTCGAGCGTCTCGATCCGCGCCTCAATGTCCCTCTGCTCATCCTTGGCCGCATCGTACTCCGCATTCTCCGAGAGATCGCCCTGCTCTCTTGCTTCCTTAATCTTGGCCGCAATCTCCCTGCGCTTATTCACCTTCAGATCGTGAAGCTCATCCTCGTACTGTTTCAGACCTGCGTAAGTTAAAATGTTCTTCTTTTCTGCCATTACAGTTACCCTTCCTTCTTAAATAAACATCCGTTTCCGGATTCTGATTCGATTCGCAACGATCCGGACGGCCTGAAACAGCGCCGTCCGGATACTCTGGAGGGCCGCGCTGAAACGCCGCCTGATATTGCATCGCATTATTATAACTGATCCTTACACCCTTGTCAAGAATTGGACAGTCCCCCGCGCCGTATGGCTGCGGCCGCTGCACTTTCGTACGGTCAGCTAAACAGATGCGCAGACCTGTCTGAACGCTTACTCCGCCATAACGGTTCGGATCACCGCTGAACCGTTACGGCTTACGGCCATTTACAATCCCTCGCCGTCCCGCTGCATCCTCTCACTTATCAGCCGGTTCAGCTCCTCCATGGACGACACCTGGTTAATCTCATTGCGCAGCGCCGCGGAATGGGGATATCCCGATGTATACCAGGCAACGTGCTTGCGCATCTCGCGTATTCCGGCCATCTCCCCCTTATATTCTGCCTGAAGGCGGCCGTGACGCAGGATCATGGCCTTTATCTCATCCGGCGCCGGGCCGGGAAGGAGCTTTCCTGTGGCAAGATAATGGCGGATCCGCCTGAAAATCCATGGATTCCCCCGGGCCCCGCGCGCCACCATCAGGCCGTCGCAGCCTGTCTCCTCCTGCATCTGTTTCGCATCCTCCGGCCCAAAGATATCGCCGTTTCCGATGACAGGGATGGAAACCGCCTCCTTTACCCTGCGGATCACGTCCCAGTCGGCCTTTCCTGAGTAAAACTGCTCCCTTGTCCTTCCATGGATCGCCACGGCCGCCACGCCGCAGTCTTCCGCCATTTTGGCAAACTCGACGGCGTTCGCCGTCTCCTCTGTAAAACCCTTCCGGAATTTGACTGTAACCGGCTTATGGAGCTTTCTCACCATTGCCTTTAAAATCCTTGACGCCAGCTCCGGGTTTCTCATAAGGGCCGATCCCTCTCCGTTTTTTACGATCTTAGGAACCGGGCAGCCCATATTTACATCAATTATGGAGTAAGGGCCTTCCTCCAGGCGCAGCGCCATCTCGCTCATAATATCCGGATCCGAGCCAAAGAGCTGTACGGCCAGCGGCCCCTCTCCCGGCGCGGCCTCAAGCAGGGGAGCTGTATTGCGGTTGTTATAAAGAAGCGCCTTTGCGCTCACCATCTCTGTATATGTCAGGCCGCAGCCCTGTTCCCTGCACAGGAGACGAAAAGGAAGATCCGTCACGCCCGCCATAGGGGCCAGCACAACGCCGCTCTCTAAGCGGACATTTCCAATTGTCAGCTCCATCCCTTTCCACCTTTCCTTTCATCCCTCTGCACCAATACATCTGACTGTTCAGGCAGCGCTCCCGAAAAAAATCCGACGCACTGTTAAAAAGTTATTTCTTAACAGTTCCTAAGAGCCTCATCCTCACAAAGGCCCAAAATAAAAATCTTATAATACGCTTCCAGAGACTCTAAAAGCTCTCTCATTTCCTTCTGATACTGTTTGATTTTCAAAGCGCTCCCGATCTCGTCAAACAGATAGTCGTTTTCCTCTGCCTCTACCCGGAATAAAAGCCGCCCTTCCGGCGTAAACTCCAGCATCAGCGCGCCGCCGACATCTTCCGTAAACAGGACGCAGGCCGCCTTAAGCTCCTCCTTTACGCCCTCCGGAATCCCGGCAAACCGTTCGTTAAAATAAAATTTTTCCACATAGGAATTTGCGCCGCACAGCACCGTATTTTCCATGTCCCGACTCCGTTCCGGCAGCGGCAAAGGCATCCCTGCAGACGCAATGCCCCGCCTTCGCACATAACCTTTAAGACACTGAACCGCTGTAACCGTCAAAAGCTATCTCAGCGGTTACGGACCATTTTCTCAACGCACTAAAAGCTTGCTGATCTCAAACTGATCCTCCGGGATGTCCTTTTTCATGTTCAGGGCCTCCTGGATATCAAAATCCGTAAACTCGCCGTGCTTATACGCAACCGCCCGGTTTGTCCTGCCCTCATGGAGAATCTGCACCGCCTTTGCGCCCATAATGGAGGCGTAAACCCGGTCTTTACACGTCGGGGAGCCGCCGCGCTGCATGTAGCCTAGGATGGTCGCCCTCGTCTCCAGCCCGGTCGCCGCCTCAATCCGCCGCGCCATGGAAGCCGAATGGCCGATGCCCTCTGCATTGATAATAATATGATGCTTCTTGCCGCGCTTGCGGTTTTCAATAATCCGGTTAATCAGGATCTGCTCGTTCCCGTCATAGCGCTCCGGCAGCAGGATATCCTCCGCGCCGTTGGCAATGCCGCACCACAGGGCGATATATCCGGCGTGGCGCCCCATCACTTCAATGATACTGCAGCGCTCGTGGGATGTGGAGGTATCGCGCACCTTGTCAATCGCCTCCATAGCCGTATTGATCGCCGTGTCAAATCCAATCGTATAATCCGTACATGCGATGTCCAGATCGATCGTACCCGGAAGGCCCACGGTATTCACGCCCAGGGCGGACAGCTTTCCGGCGCCCCTGTAGGATCCGTCCCCTCCGATCACCACCAGGCCGTCAATTCCGTGCTTCCTGCACATATCCGCCCCAAGCTGCTGGCCCTCGGGCGTCGTAAATTCCGGGCATCTCGCCGTGTAAAGAATCGTGCCCCCGCGGCCGATGATATCCGCCACGCTCTTTCCGTTCATGTCCACAATTTCTTCCTGAAGAAGGCCCGCGTAGCCGCGCATGATGCCTTTTACCTTCAGTCCCTTGTTGAGCGCTGTCCTGACTACCGCGCGGATCGCTGCATTCATCCCCGGCGCATCGCCGCCGCTGGTCAGTACGCCGATTGTCTTTACCTCTTTTGCCATAGTATCTCCTCCGTCTTACCGCCCCGCCGTATGCGGGGAGCGAATCGTAAATATGTGATGGTTATAAAAAATCATATTCCCTTTCAATCTCATATATTCTAATGCATTTCCTGTTGCTTTTCAAGAGCTTTCCGCACATTTTCAGACGCATTGCTTCTCCCGGTGGAACGAGCGCTTACACGGAACGGCCCTCTCACGAATCACCTCCGCCCCTGCCTTCCCTGAAACATCAGATTTTTCTCCACAACCTTCACATTTCCCTCCCCCAGCCGCTTCCCCAGCACCTCTAAAAGCGCTCCGTCCGCCTTCACATTCCAGTTGGCGGGCAGCGCCTTTTTTGCACGCTCGCGGCCCAGATAGATCATGACCCGATCCGGCCCCTCCTGCATCCGGAGCATGTCAAGAAGCGCCTTCTCATCCGCCAGATACGCCTCCTTATCTGTATACTGGATCCACAGTTCTCTCGGCGCCGCGTCAAAGGGTATGATATCCTCGCAGATCAGCTTTCCCACCGGGTCGTCGCCGATGGAGACGCGGCCGCGGATAAAAAGCTTTTCGTCCTGGTTCAGCAAATCCCTGCGCTTTTCGTAGTCTCTGGGGAAGACCAGCACCTCGACGCTGCCGGCCAGATCCTCAATGGTCACAAAGGCCATCATCTGGTTCGCGCGGGTGGTCTTTACGGTCTTTCCGGTAATCATGCCGCCGATGGTCGCATACGTCCCGTCCTTTACCGCAGCCTCGCCGGTTTCCTCGTCCACCGCGAAATCCGAGGTCTTTGCCGTAATGTTTTTCTCCCAGAGACTGATATATGCCTCCAGAGGGTGGCCGCTGATGTAGACGCCCAGGATCTCCTTTTCAAAGGCCAGCAGCTCGTCCTTTGTGTATTCCCCGACCGCGGGGAACTGAATCTGGAAGCTTGGCCTGTCCTCTTTGGCGGCAAAATCAAACAGCGAGAGCTGGCCTTCTATGGAGGTGCGCTTTTCCTTGTTTTTCTGATCCAAAAGCTGGCCGGAGACGATGAATTTCTGCTTTCTTGTCCCGGGAAGGCTGTCCATGGCCCCGGATTTGATAAAGCTTTCCAGCGTCCGCTTATTGATGTCCTTGCCTTTCATCCGCTCAATAAAATCCTCCAGCGAGTAAAACGGGCCGCGCGTTTCGCGCTCGCTTACGATCTCGTCCACCACGGACTGGCCGATGCTCTTGATCGCGGATAACCCATAGCGGATGGAGCCGTCTGACACGGAGAAGCCGCCCACGCCCTCGTTGATGTCCGGCGGGACGATCTTCATGCCCATTTTCCGGCAGCTCATGATATATTCCGACACTTTTGACACATTGTCCTTGACAGAAGTCATCAGAGCCGCCATGAATTCGACCGGATAATAGTATTTTAAATACGCGGTCTGGTAGGAGACGACGGCATAGGCCGCGGCGTGCGACTTGTTAAAGGCATATTTGGCGAAATCAATCATCTCGTCATAGATGTGGTTCGCCGTCTTCTCATCGATCCCGTTGGCGATGCAGCCCTTTACGCCCTCGGCCTCATTTCCGTAGACGAAATTCTGGCGCTCCTTTTCCATCACAGAGCTTTTTTTCTTTGACATGGCGCGGCGCACGAGATCGCTCCGGCCCAGCGTATAGCCCGCCAGATCCCGCACAATCTGCATCACCTGCTCCTGGTACACGATACAGCCGTACGTGGGGGCCAGGATCGGTTCAAGCTGCGGGCACTCGTAGGTGATGGAGGCGCGGTCATTCTTTCCCTTTAAATACCGGGGGATAAAATCCATGGGGCCCGGACGGTACAGGGAGATCCCGGCAATGATATCCTCTAAGTTTTCTGGCTTTAACTCCTTCATGAAGCTCTTCATCCCCGAGCTCTCGAGCTGGAACACGCCGTCATTCTTCCCGGTCCCGATGGATTCCAGGACGCGCCGGTCATTGTAGTCAATGGCATTTAAATCAATGGAAATATGGTTCGCCCCCTCGGCCAGGCGCACGGCGTTCTGGATCACGGTCAGGGTGCGCAGGCCCAGGAAATCCATTTTCAAAAGCCCCAGCTCCTCCAGGGTCGTCATCGTGAACTGCGTGGTGATCGAACCGTCGGCCGCGCGCGACAGGGGCACATATTCATCCACAGAGGTACGGCTGATCACCACCCCCGCGGCGTGCATGGAGGTGTGGCGCGGCAGGCCCTCAAGGCGCTTGCTCATATCGATCAGATATTTAACCTCCCCGTCGCTCTCATACGCATTTCTCAAATCCGGGCTGGCCTTTAGGGCCTTGTCCAGCGTCATCCCCAGATCCCCGGGGATCATCCTGGCAATGGCATCGCACCTGGCGTACGGCATATCCAAGGCCCGCCCCACATCGCGCACCACGCCCTTGGCCGCCAGCGTACCGAATGTCACAATCTGCACCACCCGGTCCTTGCCGTATTTCTGCACCACATAGTCGATCACCTCCTGCCTGCGCTCAAAGCAGAAGTCAATATCAATATCCGGCATGGACACGCGCTCCGGGTTCAGGAATCGCTCAAACAGAAGCTGGTAGCGGACCGGGTCAATATCCGTGATCCCCAGGCTGTAGGAGACGATGCTCCCGGCCGCCGAGCCCCGGCCGGGCCCCACCATGATGTCATGGGAGCGCGCAAAATGGATGAAATCCCACACGATCAGGAAATAATCCACATACCCCATGGACTGAATGACGCCCAGCTCGTAATCCAGCCGCTCCCGGAGGCTCCCGTCGTCATCCGGATAGCGCTTCTCAAAGCCCTCCAGGCACAGCTTATTTAAATACTCCCAGGACGTGTAGCCGTCCGGCACATCGTACTGCGGCAGCTTTGTAACCCCGAACTCGATCTCCACATTGCAGCGCTCGGCGATCCGGTGCGTGTTGTCAAGCGCCTCGGCTGCGTAGGGAAACAAAGCCCGCATCTCGTCCTCTGATTTTAAATAATACTGGCCTCCCTCATAGCGCATCCGGTTCTCGTCCGTCACCTTTTTCCCGGTTTGGATGCAGAGGAGAATATCATGGGGATCCACATCCTCTTTATAGATGTAATGGCAGTCATTCGTGGCCACAAGCGGGATGGAGAGCTCCTGGCTCATGCGCATCAGCCCCTGGTTCACTGTCTTCTGCATGGGGATGCCGTGATCCTGCAGCTCCAGGAAAAAGTTTCCCGCGCCGAAGATGTCCTGGTAGTTGAGCGCCGCCTTAGCCGCCTCCCCGTACATCCCCCTAGCCAGATACCGCTGCACTTCGCCGCCCAGACAGGCGCTTAAGGCAATGATTCCCGCGCTGTATTTCCTCAGAACCTCGTAATCCACCCTGGGCTTATAGTAAAAGCCTTCCACAAAGCCCTTGGAGACGATCTTCATCAGATTCTCATAGCCCTGATTATTCTCCGCCAGAAGAATCAGGTGGTAGTACCGATCCTCCCCGCTTATATTCTCCCTGTCAAACCGCGAGCCGGGCGATACATAGATCTCGCACCCCAGGATCGGCTTCACGCCGTTCTCACGCGCCGCGCGGTAAAAATCAATCACGCCGTACATCACCCCGTGATCCGTGATAGCCAGGCTGTCCATCCCCAGTTCCTTTGCCCGGGCCGTCAGCTCCTTAATCTTTGCCGACGCGTCCAGAAGGCTGTATTCTGTATGCACATGCAGATGCGTGAATGCCATATGAAACCCCCTTTGTAATTTCCCACATGCCGCCCCGGCGGCAAAACTCCTTATGCGGGCCTGTTCGTTCAATCGGTCAGGGGAAACTTGTTTCCCCTGACCGCTGCGCGGCCCGCATGCCGCCCTGTCGGCAAATCTTCCTTATGCGGGCCGGCGCATAAAAAGGCCGCCGCATAAAACCTGCAGCGGCCGCGACGGCAACAGTCCAGGCAGGCAGCCTGAACCGTTTACCCGCGATATTCCTAATTGTTGCTTAAATACTTCTCTATTCCCTCAAGCGCCCGTTCCTCGTCCTTACCGTCTGCCGTCACATTGACGCTCTCGCCCTCGGAAAGCTCCAGCGTCATCATTCCCATAATGCTTTTGGCATTGACCCGCTTCGCCTCGCATTCCAGATAGATGCTGCTCTCATACCGGCTTGCGACCTGCACCAGCATCGCGGCCGGCCTGGCCTGAAGGCCGGAAGTGAGCTCGATTTTGATTTTCTTACTTGTCATAATATCCTCCTCATACTTGCAAAAGAATCCCCGCTGCCGCTATTCCCCCTTCTCTGTGCGAAGGCTTTCCGCAATCGCGCTGATCCTTCTCAGCCGGTGGTTGACCCCGGATTTGCCCACTGGAGGGCTTAGGCTCTCCCCCAGCTCCTTAAGCGTCGCCTCAGGTTTATTAAGCCTAATCTGCGCAATCCCGGCCAACGCCTCCGGCAGATAAGAAAGCCCCACCGTATCCCTGATATAGGTAATATCATTGAGCTGCCGCACGGCCGCTGATACGGTCTTGTTGATGTTCGCAGTCTCACAGTTGACCTGCCGGTTCACGCTGTTCCTCATCTCCTTCAGAATCCGGATATTCTCCAGATCCATCAGGGCAAGGCGCGCCTCCATGACTGCCAGCATCTCCACAATCTGACTTCCTTCCTTTATATATACCACAAAATACTTCTTTCTGACAACTATTTTTGCATCAATCGAAAAAGTCGCGATGATCTCCTTAAGCTGGCTGGCCCGCTCCATGGAGGAGCAGACGATCTCAAAGTGATAGAATTTCTCCGGATCACTTAGGGATCCCGCGGCCAGAAACGCGCCGCGGATAAACGCCCTGCGGCAGCAGGGATTCTGCAGCACCGTATTTCTGGCTGCCGACAGGTTTTCACAGATCTCCCCCTGCCCGTCCAGAAGCTTTGCCGCCTCCAGTACCCGGACAGAAGGCTCATGCTCCCGGATCAGCACCGTGTAGGTACGGTTCTTTTTCAAAAATGCATTGCGCCGGATCGAAATATCAGCTCCTATATTAAATGCTTTTTTTAATAAAGTAAAGTATTTTCTTGCGACAGATACATTTTCTGTGTGTATACGGATACTGAAACAATTCTCCTCGTCCATGTGGATATGGCCGCAAAATCCAAGAATGGCGGCGATTTCAGCGATCTGGCAGTGCCTGGCCGGACTTATCTGCCGCGACAGCTCATCCTTAATCTGTGAAGAAAACGACATGCTACCACCACCCTTTTATTCCTGCTTCACCCGTCTGTCATTCTCAATGTCCCTGTGCTCGATCTTGAGGCCGATATCCCGGCGCGGCGCGTAGCAGCCGTACAGGAGATTCGCGATCGTCACGGAGCGGTGCTTGCCGCCCGTACAGCCGATGGCAATAACAAGCTGGTTTTTCCCCTCCTGGACATAGTACGGAAGAAGGAAATCGATCATCTCATGGAGCTTTTCCAGAAAAATCTGCGCCGTCCCCCCCTGCTTCACAAACTCCTGCACACAGGGCTCGTTTCCGGTGTGGCCGCGGAGATCCTCGTTGTAATAGGGGTTGGGGAGAAAACGCACGTCAAATACGAGATCCGCGTCAGAGGGAATCCCGTATTTAAAGCCAAAGCTTAAGATCGTCACAAAGAGATTTGAATAGCCCTCCCGGTTCAGAAAGATCCGATCTAACTCCCCCTTAAGCTCCCTGGTCAAAAGCTTGCTGGTGTCCAAAATATAGTCGGCCCGCTTCTTAAGAAAAGCCAGCTTTGTCCGTTCCCTTGCAATCCCGCGGTCCAGCCGGTCGCGGCCCGCCAGGGGATGGCTGCGCCTGCTCTCCTTATAGCGCTTTATGAGGATCGCGTCGCTGGCGTCAAGAAACAGGATCTCAAACGGGAATTTTCCCGCCTCCCATTCCCGGAACGTATCCTCGAGCTGGGAGAGCTCCTCCCCGCTGCGCACATCAATACCAAGGGCCGCGTTGTGGATCTCCCCGCTCCCCTGCGTCAGCTCGCCGAATTTCCCCACCAGCGGGATCGGCAGGTTATCCACACAGTAAAAGCCCGCGTCCTCAAGCATCTTTAAGGCCGTTGTCTTTCCCGCCCCGGACATCCCGGTCACAATTACAAGCCGCATCGCACGTCCCCTCCTCAAAGCCAATCATGCGGATCTCCGTCTCCAGATGAACGCCCGCGCATTCCGCCACCCTTTTTTGCACATGCCCACAGAGCCTGCGGATCTCCTCCGCCGTCGCGCCGCCCCGGTTAATGACAAAGCCGCAGTGCTTTTCCGAGACCTGCGCGTTTCCGTCCCGGTAACCGCGAAGGCCCGCGTCCTCGATGAGCTTCCCGGCAAAATACCCCGCCGGACGCTTAAAGGCGCTGCCCGCGCTCGGATATTCCAGGGGCTGCTTCTCGCGCCGCCGTCCGGCCAGCTCCTCCATGCGGGCCTGGATATCGCCCCTGTCGCCCGGCCTAAGGCCAAGCACAGCGCCAAGGACGATATCCCCCCGCTCCTGCACGCTGCTAAAGCGGTAGCCCATCCGCAGCTCACTTACAGAAAGCTCCTGTATCCGCCCGTCCCGGCCAAGCGTCCGCACAGAGCGGATGACATCCTTCATCTCGCCCCCGTAGGCCCCTGCATTCATCACCACCGCGCCGCCCAGCGTCCCCGGGATCCCGGCCGCGAACTCAAGGCCCGCAAGCCCCTCCTTTGCCGCCCAGGAAGCAATGCGCGACAGGAGAAGCCCCGCGCCGGCGCGGATAGATACAGGGACATCGCAGCCAGGGGCAGAAGCGCCCTCCTCAATACGCGTAAGATCCGAAAAGCCATCCCCGATCCGGATCATCACCCCCCGGTATCCCTGATCGCTGATCAGAAGATTGCTCCCGTTTCCCAGAATATAGAACGGGACGTCCTCCTCCCTGCACAGGCGGATCACACGCGCGAGCGCGTCCTCCCCCTCAGGCTCCGCAAAAAACGCCGCCGGGCCCCCGACCCGGAAGGTCGTGTGCATGGCCATCGGCTCATCCCGCCTCACCCGGCCGTCCCCGGCCGCCAGACACAGCTTTTCATAAAAAACACTCATAATCCCCTGCCCGCCTTATTTCGGTTTCGCCAGATTGGCCTGCACACGGTTGTAAAGCTCCTTAGCCGCGTTGTAGCCCATCTGCTTCTGCCTGTAATTGATCGCCGCCGACTCCACGATAATCGCCAGATTCCGGCCCGGGCGGATGGGGATGGAATGGCAGACCACCTTATTTCCCAGAAATTCCGTGTACTGATCCTCCATGCCAAGCCTGTCGTATTCCTTTTCCCGGTCCCACTCCTCCAGCTTTATCACAATATCAATCCCCTGCGTATCCTTCACGCTCTCCACGCCGAACAGGGTCTTCACATCAATAATTCCTATGCCCCGAAGCTCAATAAAATGCCTCGTGATATCCGGCGCGGATCCGATCAGCGTCTCGTCGCTGACGCGGCGGATCTCCACCACATCATCGCTGACCAGACGGTGCCCGCGCTTGATCAGCTCCAGCGCCGCCTCGCTCTTTCCGATCCCGCTCTCGCCCATGATCAGGACTCCCTCGCCGAACACGTCCACCAGGACGCCGTGAATGCTGATCATGGGGGCCAGCTTCACATTCAGCCAGCGGATCACCTCCGCCATCAGATCCGACGTCTTTTTATCTGACACCATGCACGGCACGCCGTAATAGCTGCACAGCTCCAGGACGCTCTCGCCCGGCGTCATGCCGCGGCTGTACAGGAGGCAGGGAATCTTGCTCGCAATCAGCTTCTCATACACCTCGCGGCGGCGCTCCGGCGTCAGCGTCTCCAGGAACGCGTGTTCCACATATCCGATAATCTGCACGCGATCCTGGTCAAAATGGTCAAAAAAACCGGTGAGCTGCAGCGCGGGGCGGTTTACATCCGGGTGAACCAGCATAATACTGTCCGTATCCAGCTCCGGCGTCATATTTTTAAGCCCCAGCTTGTCAATCAGCTCCGTAATCGTCACTCCATACATGGTCGTTCTTCCTTTCGTCATTACCGTTTGGCTTCCTTCACATACCCTATCCTATCACAACTTCCCCTGATTGTCATCCCGGAAAAACGCATAAACCGCCTCCGCCGAAGCGCGGTTCATGGAAGGCGCCTTCTCAAGCTCCTCCACGCCCGCGTCCCGGATCGCCTCAATGCTCTTAAACGCGCGCATCAGCGCCTTGCGCCGGGCCGGGCCGATGCCCTTTATATCATCAAGAACGGAATGCACCTGATCCTTTCCCCGCAGGCTCCGGTGGTACTCGATCGCAAAGCGGTGCGCCTCGTCCTGGATCCGTGTGATCAGCTTGAAGCCCTCCGAATGCCGGTCAATGGGAATCTCCACATTATTAAAATACAGGCCGCGCGTGCGGTGATTATCATCCTTCACCATCCCGCACACCGGAATTTCAATCTCCAGCTCCTTAAGAACCTCCAGGGCAATATTCACCTGGCCCCGGCCGCCGTCCATCATCAGAAGATCCGGAAAACGCGTAAAGCTTCCAAAGGACATGTCTTGCCCTTCCTCAAGGAGCGCCTTTTTCTCCTTTAATCCATGCGAAAAACGGCGCAGAAGAACCTCCCGCATCGAGGCGTAATCATTCGGCCCCTGCACGGTGCGGATGCGGAATTTGCGGTAATCATTGCGCTTCGGACGCCCGTCCTCATACACAATCATAGAGCCCACGGACTCAAAGCCGCTGATATTGGAAATATCGTACGCCTCGATCCGCCGGATAGCGGAAAGCCCGATCCACTCCCCGATCTGGTTCATGGCCCCGATCGTGCGCAGCTCCTCGCGCTTTATCTTCTCCTTATCCTGCGAAAGCACCATCCTCGCATTCTTTTCCGCCAGCTCCACAAGCCGCTCCTTATCCCCTTTTTTGGGGACAATGAGCTTCACCCGCTGCCCCCTGCGGCCCGTCAGGAAGCGCTCAATCACCGGCCCGTCCTCCAGCTCCTCCTGGATCCAGATCTCATGGGGCACAAACGGCGTCCCGGCGTAAAACTGCTTCACAAAGCTGTTTAAAATCTGGCTGTCCTCCTCCGCCTGGGAAATATTTAAGTGGAAATGCTCCCGCCCGATAAGCCGCCCGTCCCGGACAAAAAACACCTGCACAACCGCGTCGCGCTCATCCTTTGCCATGGCGATAATATCGCGGTCATCCATGCTCTGGCTCGTGATTTTCTGCTTCTGCGCCACCTTTCTCACGCTTGCGAGAAGCTCGCGGTACTCGATCGCCTTCTCAAACTCCATGGCGTCCGAGGCCGCCGCCATCTTCTCCGCCAGAAGCTTCATCACCGGTTCATATTTTCCCCCCAGAAAGTCCAGCGCCTGCCGCACAGACTGCTGGTATTCCTCCTTCGTGACATACCCCTGGCAGGGCGCGCCGCACTGGTGGATATGGTAATACAGGCAGGGCCGCCCCTTGCCGATATCCTCCGGCAGCCTACGGCTGCACGTGCGCAGGCGGTAGATCTTGCGGATCATATCAATCGTATCCTTCACCGCCCCCGCGCTCGTAAAAGGCCCGAAATACTTATTCTTATCCTTCTTCATCTGCCGGGAAAACAGGACGCGGGGATACTCCTCCGAAACCGTCGCCTTGATATAAGGGTACGTTTTATCGTCCTTTAACATCGTATTATAGCGCGGCCGGTGCTCCTTGATCAGATTGCACTCCAGAACCAGCGCCTCCATCTCTGAGTCGGTCACGATGTACTCAAACCGGGCGATCCGCGATACCATCTGCTCAATTTTTGCCGTCTTGTTGCGGCTGCTCTGAAAATACTGGCGAACCCTGTTTTTAAGGCTTATCGCCTTCCCCACATAGATGATCTCGTCACGGCTGTCATGCATAATATAAACTCCCGGCTGGGCCGGAAGCTTCTTTAATTCCTCTTCTATCTCAAACATCATCCTCAACCCCGGCGCAGCCTGGACGTCTGATACTTCTGCTGCATCTGCAGGCGCCCGATCAGATCGTCAATCTGCTCCTCTATACTCCCGTCCGGGCGCCGCGCGTCCAGGCAAGTGCAGAGGCTGTCCACCTCGGCCTGGCCCACCCTGCCCTTCATCAGCCTCAAAAGATTCACGCGCTCGCCCGGCGATCCGGCGTCCAGAAACCGGAACAGGAGCGGGTGCAGCGAGCTCTCGTCTGAACCCTGGTCATCGTGCCCGCATGCCTGCTCCCCCGCAGGAATCCCGTTATCCCCGCGCGCCGGCGCTTCTTCGCATTCCTTATCCGCCGCCCGCGCTTCTTCCCGCTCCTTGCCCTCTGCCCGCGCTTCTTCCCGCTCCTTGCCCTCTGTCCGCGCTTCTTCCTGCTCCTCATCCCCCGCCGCGGCCGCGTCCACCCGCTCAAAACGCAGCTTCTGCGCGGCCTCCGGGTATTTCTCCCGATCCACCGGCTCCAAAAACATGGAGAGCGGCCGCGCCCAGACCCCGAACTCCCCGTACAGCGCCTGATAGATCACCATCTTCTCCCCCGTCTCGGAATGCGTGGCCACAGCCACGATCTGATACAGCTTATCCTTAAAATGCCGGTACCTCTCCCCCGGCCTGGGCATCTGATTCATTCAAAAGACCTCCGTAATGATACTGGTTCGACGCATTCCACAGGATCCACTCCTCATAGCCGGCATCGTAGACCGCCTGAATCTGCTCGCGCAGCTCCTTATCGCCATAATGCCGGTGATGCCTTAAATAGCCCGCTGTAAAATCCTGAAGCCATGGCCGGACCAAAGCCTGCTCTTTCCGCCGTTTTCCTTCCGGGCTCTGTTTTCCCTGCTCCTGGCTTTCCCCGCCCTGCTCTTCCCGCGCCCCGACTTCCGGGCTCCTTTCTTTTTCCGCATCATCTCCCGGCCCCCGCTCTTTTCCCGCCCCGCCTTCCGGGCTCTGTTCCCGCTGTCCTTCGCGGTATGCCGAAAGCTCCTGCGACGACTGGTTAAGCGCGCCTGAAATCGTTTCATATGGATGAAGATCCGGGTGATCCAGGCCGAAATTCCCGTCCCCGTAATGGGAGGGGTAGATCATCGGGCAAATATAATCCACACAGTCCGCCATCGCGCCGTAGCTCTGCCCCACGGCCGCCGCATCCTCCCCGCTGCCGATGATCGCCCCAAACACATCGGCAGACACAAACACGCCCAATGGGGCCAGCCTCTCATATGCATATCCGGCGAATTCCGTGATCACATCCGTCCTCGACCGGCCCAGCGTATCCGCCTCGTCAAAGACGACTTCACGCATTGTGGAATCCGTGGAAAAGCGGATATAGTCAAACTGCACCTCGTCAAACCCGGCCGCCGCCGCCTGCCGCCCCGCCTCCACCAGATAATCCCACACCTCCCTCTTATACGGGTTCACCCAGGAGAGGCCCTGCCTGTCGCGGTAGACGCTGCCGTCCGCCCTCTTTAAGCTTACGTCCGGCCGCTTCTCCGACAGCCACGGATCACGGAACGCCACAATCCGCGCTATGGTATAGATTCCATGCGATTTTAACGTATCCATCAGAGCGGGCAGATCGGGAATATAATTCCTGCACGCGTCAACGCCTTCAAACACCGGAGAATCCACATAAGCCGCGATATGCCCTTCATCCGTTTTAAAATCAATCACCACCGCGTTCAGTTCCGTCCCGTCAATCCTGGAAATGATATGCTCCATCATCTCCCGGTTTCCGGCCACATAGGCCGTCACATAGATCCCCTTCACCTTCACCGGCGTCCGTTGATCTTTCGCGGCCCTGACAGCCTCGCCGAGCTCTTTTGCCTGCCTCTGCGCCTCAGACAGCGCCAGCGAAACACACTTCACAGACGGCCCGGGCAGGCTTAAGGACACGGCATTCTCTCCCATTGCGCCTGTTTTTTCCGGCGCATCCGGTCTTTTTAGAGTTCCCACACCGTGTGATGTTTCCGCTCCTGCCTCCCGCGGCGCCCCTGCTTCCGCTTCCGCCTGATATCCGTATACTGCTCCAGTCTCTTCAAACGGTAATTCCTGCCCTTCAACCGGCGTGTACCGCGTACACCCGGCCGCCAGACTGACACTCATAAGGAAAGGAAGCCATCGTTTCATTTTCTAATTTCCCCTGTTTCCCTTTTCAAATGCAAGAAGCCGTTCCTTCAAGTCCAGGCCGCCTCCATATCCCACCAGCTTCCCGCGCGCGCCGATCACCCGGTGGCACGGGACGATTATCGAGATCGGGTTGTGATGGTTGGCCATGCCCACGGCGCGGCCTGCCTTCGGATTCCCAATCCGCGCGGCGAGCTCGCCGTACGTGATCGTCTCCCCATACGGGATCTTTAAAAGCTCGTCCCACACTCTCTTCTGGAACGGCGTGCCGCGCGCGGACAGCGGCAGCTCAAACGCCTTCCGCTCTCCGGCGAAATACTCCTCAAGCTGCCGCCTCGCCCGGGCAAGAACAGGTGTTTCCTCTTCCGTCTCCTCCTCCCGGCGTCCGGCTGTAAAACCCTTCATCTCCCGGCCCGCAAACGAAACCTCCGTAAGCGAGCTCTCATCCCCGGCCAGAAGAAGATCGCAAAAGTCTGTTTTCATATAGGTAACATATCTCATCCGCTGTCCATCCATCCTTTCTGCCGCCGCGGGAATAAGGGAACTGGCCAGTCCCGCTTATACCCACGGCGCGCCCGCCAAACCGCCGCCCGCGGGATCGTTCATATTTCGTCCCGGAACATGCCTGAAAACCATTACCGGCCTGTCAGCATGCCGCGCAGCCAGCGCCCGGACGCGCTTAAATCCTCATCTGTAAATCCGCTCGTTTTACCGCAGGAGCTGTTAAAAATCGCCGATGTCTCATTCTTATTGGAAAGATTCCACGCCACATAGCTGATTCCATGCTGATTAAGGGCCTCTATCCAACGGTTCGCCTCGGCCTCGTCGATCCCCCCGTTTCCGCTCGCGTCACAGATACCGTACTCGGTCACAAAGATCGGCAGCCCCGCTTCCACAGCGGCCGTCATCCTGCCGCGCAGATCCTCCTTATGCGTCGCTGCATAAAAATGAAGGGCATACATCACATTGTCATACCCGCGGATGGGATCCGCCGCCGCCTGATCCACATACTGCGACCAGTTCGGCGTGCCCACGATAATCACCGCGTCCGCGTCATTTTCCCGGATCACCCCGATCACCTCCTGCGCATACGCCTTGATATCCTGCCATCCCGTCCCGCCGTTCGGCTCATTGCAGATCTCATACAGCACATGGCTGCAGTCCTTATATTTCCCTGACATTTCCCTGAAAAAGGCCTTAGCCTCCTCCCGGTGCGTATTCGGATTGGAGTCAGACAAAATATGCCAGTCGATGATCACATACATATCCTCTTCTGCCGCATATCTCACCCCGTCGTCGATCAGCCGCTTTAAATTCTCTTTGTCGCCGCCGCTCACATAGCCTCCATATTCCTCCGTATACATCGCCAGACGGACCACATTTACATTCCACTCATTGTGGAGCTGCTCAAAGCAGGCGCTGTTAATATAATCCGGAAACCAGGCCAGGCCATGGCTGCTGATACCGCGAAGCTGAACCGGCTGCCCGCCGCTTCCCAGAAGCCGCGCGCCCTCCACATGCAGCGCCCCGGTCTTAGAAGGCGACGCCAGATCATGCGCGCCCTCCTGCACCAGAAGCAACGGCCGTTCCTCTTTCGTCAAATCAGACGGTTCCGTTTCCTGCGCCGGAATTGACGGCTTTTGCTCCTGTGCCAGGGCCGACGGCTCCGGGGCCGCTTTCCCGGCGGCGCATCCCTGGATAAGCAGGGCAAACGACGCCAGAACGGCTGCTGCAATCCATTTCTTCTTCATAGTTTCCTCTCCCTTTCTTTAAATTCGCTACTGTTCATCGGGCTGTGAACCAATGGCATTTAGTTAAGCGAAGTGAACTGCTGCGGGGCGTAGCTTGTCGTGAGAGGGCCGCCACGCTATAATAATAACAACAAATAATATGGCTCATCATGGCTATAGCATAATAATAATCTCAATTCACAAAATCGCAAAATATAACAGTCAAATTTTTGTTGAGCTAATATATGATAGAATACATAAAATAATTATACTAATTATTCAACAATTCAGGCAGAGGATATTTCTGCCTGTGCCAGACAAAGGTATTACAAGAATTCCGGCCGGATGAAATCGGTTCCAGGCCCGCTGATAACGTAGCCGTCGCCAGCTCCTGTATCCATAAGGAACCCGTAGAAAACCGCCGGCGCTTAGCGAGGTCTTTTCGAGCTTAGCGTCCGCTGCGCTTTTCTCCGAGCGGAAGCGGGGTTCCGTTGGATACAGGAGCTGGCGACGGCGGCCCCCCTCACAATGAACCATAGCTCTCATACACCTTAACTAAATACCATTGCCCCGTGAACTGTAACATAAATTCTTTATCGTTTTGTGACCATTCAGATTTCCCGAACTGTTACATAGTTTTCTCCTATATCTGCTATTTTACTAATATCCCGCTGATTTTGCAATGTCAACTTTGCTGTATCAGTGGAAAAATCAGGATGGATGTTGCTGTTCACACCTCAATGGCATTTAGTCAAGTGGACTATTGCGGGATGTTGTTTATCGTGGGAAGGCCGCCCTCGCCAGCTCCTGTATCCATAAGGAACCCCGCTCCGCGATGCACACAAACCGCAAAAAACGCGGCTTGGCCGTCCGCCGCATGGTTGTTGACTTGCCGGAAGCGATATGATACACTGGGATTGCTTCAAAATGAAAAGGACTGGTGAATATGAATAAACTTGTTATCATAATTAACGGACAGGGCGGCGCCGGAAAAGATACATTATGTGAATTCGCGGGCGAAGCATTTAAAATCACAAACATTTCCGCCATTACGCCGATCAAAGCGATCGCCAGCCAGCACGGGTGGAACGGCGAAAAGGATCCAAAATCCAGAAAGTTTCTGGCTGATTTAAAACAGGTTTTTGTTGGCTATAACGACTTACCTTTTAAATATTTAACAGCGGAATATGAAGCATTTTTACATAGCCCTTCGCAGATTCTGTTCGCGCATATCAGAGAATGCGAAGAAATTGATAAATTCAGGCAGGCTGTACACATACCATGCGTAACTCTTTTAATCCGCAGAGACGGCATGGTTAAAAAATGGGGGAATGGCTCCGACGACAATGTTGAAAATTATACATATGATTATGTCTATGACAATAACGGGACGTTAGAGGAAGCCAAAAAGGATTTTATTTTGTTCTTACAGGACATCTGGGACTGCGTCACCGGAGAGCCTGTCAGTCGGCACTCAGAAAAACTTCCTGAAAGGAGGTGAGCTATTGTGCTTGATATCGCGTGGGTTATTCTCTGCGCCATCCTGGGCGCTCCGCTGATTATCAATCCGAAAAAGGTCGTTGAGCGGCCTGCCTGCAGGATCAAATCCCCGGCCGCGGTGCGTATCATAGGCGTCGTCATTATCGTACTCGGCATCCTTCAGCCCGTGATTCACATGATGTAAAGAATCCCGCCGGGGGAAGACTTGTCCGCTCCAGAAAGTCAACAACCTCGCTGCAAGCAACGGGATTGTTGACCCTCGCGGCAGTCGCCAAATGTGCATGCACGCATCTGCATACAGATTCAGCTTGCCCTGAGATAATTCCGGATCGTTGCGGAAAGCTCCATCAAAAGCGTCTGGTGGATTCTCGAAGGCGCCGCCTGGCTGTAGAGCAGATTCCCGTCAATCAGCTCTGTCCGGACGTCTTCCGGTAAGTTGTAATAATCCTCTTCTGTATAAGTGTTCGCCTGCGCCCCTCCTTACTTTACAGGAAGCCTCCTGAACCTATCCATCTGTTCTTTGTTTGGAATACAGCGCCTTTAACCTTTTTTCAAGCAGCCCGCGGTTTTTCTTTAAAAACTCGCACTCCCAAATCCGGATTACATTCCATCCCAGCCTTTCAAGATGATCTGTAACCTCCTTATCCCTGGCCATATTTCGGCCTATCTTACGCTGCCAATATTCTTTATTCTGTTCCGGATGGGTATTTCTGCAATTATGCCCATGCCAAAAGCAGCCGTCCACAAATATCGCAATCCGCAAATCAGGCAGCACAAAGTCGGGTTTTCCATAAACTTTGTAATTTCTCCTCCAGCCAGTGATTTTGTTTTCTTTAAAATACGCTATCAGCTTTTCCTCTGTTGATTTATTCTTTGAACTCTTTACCGCCCTCATGATTTCCGAGCGTTTTTCTTTATCAAATACATCTGCCATCTTTTTATTTTAACGATACCTTAAGGCCCGGATCCGTCTCATATGTATCAATCAATTGATTATATATCATAATCAGTTTTTCTATGGTTCCCTTATGCCTCGCAGAATCGAATCCACTCCATTCATGAATATTGGTTGATATAAATTGTTCCGCATCTGCAATTTCTACATTTTTCAGAATTCCTTTAATACCTGCCAATGATCTGGCCGCCGGCATACTTTCAGAGACTGTTATAATGAACGGCCGGTATCCTGAATGTATATTATCCAGACACTTATCCATCAATAATTCGCCGGGAGCAGTCGTCACATGTATGATTGTATTGCCAACCATAAAATCCCCGTTCCGGCCTGTCGGCGCATCTGCAACAGAAAAACCATGATGCTCAATTTCCTGTTTATCCCCCATTAACAATTGCATTTTCGCTCCGACCAAATGCTGCAGTACAGCGCCCTGATACATGGTTCCCGGGTTATCCTTTTGTCTTTTTTTCGCCTGGTCCAGCAAATCCCAGACCGCCGAACTGACAGAAGAACCCGCGTCACTTTTTAAATGAAACGGTTTTGAAGCAAAGAAATCTTTTACCCTGTCAACCCACCACGCTTCAATAACATCCAAATCACAGGCGCCTTGTTCGTTTAATTCATGTTAGAAAGGCTGCGTAATCCTCCATATTTTTAATGCTTCCCCTGCTGGTTCGTCCTCCTTCAGCCGCCAATACCTTAACAATGCCATGATCCGCTAATATCGACTGCACCGCGGCTTTACTTAACCCGGCTACCTGTCCCGCGCTTTCCGCCTTTAAATCCGCGCAGCGGAGCGGAAGCCCGTTCTGTTTTGCCTTTCTGGTGACAAATAAAACGACTGACAACGGTCCTTTTGTATGAATTTTGCTTTTTCGCTTATATTCCAACAACTGCTCTTGTATCGTCATTTTGCGCTTCTCTTTCTTTCGCTCTCTGAACTTTGGCCTGCGCCGCCAAAGGAAATAATAAATGTTCTGCCAAAAAATGGACTGCCGGAACAGCAACTGCATCTCCCATCGCCATATATGCGTCATTATATTTCTCAGGAAGCCAGTAATTCTCCGGGGCGCCCATTAACCGGGCCGTTTCACGCGCTGTCAAAAGCCTCGTGTGAATGACTCCATTTCTTTTCATCACTAATATCTGCCGGCTGCTCCCGCCCTTTGGGGTTCGCAGGCATCCTGCAATCCCATCAAATCTAAGCTCCAGCCTTTGTTTTCCGCACCTCGTTCTTTTATAGCCTGTCACAGCTATATTATCGCGCTCCTCCAGTAATTTCTCATGCCTTTCTGACAATAGCTTCAATAGCTGATTCGTTTTCTCACTCTCATCAACAGGAGCATCCCACTCAATGATATCCGACAACTGACATTGCCTGCCTCCGGGCGCCGGCATATTCCACCACACCCAATCTTTCAGCCCGGACGCCGCCCTCACAATACTGTCCGGATGAAGCCAGACAGGCCCCTGTGAACACAGATGCGCCGGTAAAGGTATCTCCCTCCTCACAGCGATAATAAATATTCTCGGCCTGGATTGAGGAATCCAGCTTTGCGCATTTAACCTGACAGCGCCGGCCCGATAACCGCGCTTGATCAAATCATTGTGTAAAATAATGTAGTTCTCTCCCTCATTTGCTGAGATAAGCCCTTCTACATTTTCAGCCGCCAGAATATCAGGCATTTCCTCCATCTCATCCATTGTCCGCAGCCATTGCCATACCAAACCGCTTCGGTTTGCGAGAATCCCTTCTCCCTTTCCTGCCAGCGATAAATCCTGGCACGGGAAACTGGCCCACGATAAATCTGCATAAGGCAGATCCTGTCCGCAAACAGCGCGAATATCTTCCAGGTGAAAATGACTGGAACCGTGATTCTTAACATATACCTCTGCTTTCTGCCTGCTGATATCATTCGCCCAAACCACATTAAAAAACGGCTTCAGGGAATGTGTCACCAGTCCGCTCCCAGCGAAAAAATCGAATGCTGTTAAGCGCTGTATCGTTTGATTGAATATTACTGCCAAAGGCGACGCTCCTTTCGTCTGTCCCTGCCTTTCCAAAACTGCCTCTAAATCCATTATATCAAAATAAAGGAAAAATACAAGACTGTTTCAAACATCTGTTCTCTCCCAGCTACCGTCCGGACAGGCTTTGAACGGTTGCCTTTCTCAAATATTATTACTGTTTCCCCGCTTCCATCAAGTTGAAACATCACAGCATAAATGATACAATACAATCATTATAAAAATATCCTGCCTCAAATTACAAATCCTGCATAACTTGTACATACCATCTGCCGCGTTGCCGTCAGTCAACGATGCTGCCGCATCGCCTCCTTCCTCCGCCTTGCAGGCTGACAAAATATTCGGCGCCGGCAGCGCGATTACCGGCCGGATGGGGCATATACCCGGGCAGCGAAAGAGAGAAACGCACGATGTCTGTTGAAATTCAGGGAATAAAAGGCTATGAATATCAATATTTAGCGACCGTATATATGGCCCTGCGATATTTATCTGAAGATACGGTCCATATTTATGTAGAAAACGAAGAAGATGCAAAAATTATATATGGCGATCCTGAGATGCGCAAAGAACTTTTCATACAGGTGAAACAGCATGATAAACCTGTTACCTTTTTTGAGGTAAGCGGCTGGCTTGCCCATTTCGGCAATCGGCAGGCAGCGCGTTTTCTGCTCAAAAACATCCAAACCGAAGGCCGTCAGGCGCTGTTTATCACCACCGGCCGCTGTGAAGATCGCCTGCTTCCGTACCTGGACCAGGAATGCTTTGACGCGGATCCCTCAACCAAAGCGGCTGCGGACGCGGGACAGACAGCGGCGGAACACAAACGGCGGGCCGCCGTCAGACAGCAGGATGCTGCGGATATCAGAACCTATCTGACCGCGCAGCCAGCAAATACGAAGCTTGAAAGAGAGCGCCTGGCCGCGCTCCAGGATTTTTTTGCTGAAATCACGGATTCACAGCTCAGAACGCTTCTGGGGGACGTACGGATTGCCGAACAGCAGAGCTATGAAACAGTACGGGCGCTTACCGCGTCGTTACTCAACACCCGCTACGCCGTCCGATCCGGAGAGATAGCCCATGTGATCGAATTGCTGGAACAGTGCGTCCGGCATGGCCGTGACAGCGGCGGCGACATTGCGCCTGACATGAAACAGATGCTGAATCAACACACGCAGCGGCTTCTGCCACGCGATCTGCAGTATCTGGAAGTCCCTCATCAGCCGCTTTACAGCGGACAATTGGAAAACCAGAACGTTCTGCTGTTTACCGGACTGCCATTTTGCGGCAAGACGATCGCCGCCCAGGCCATCGCCCAAGGATTCGCCGCGAAAGGCTATGACATCCATCCAACGGATGATATAAACGAGGGGATGGCATTCTTAAATCATTGTACCCATTCCAAAAAGCTGCTGCTCCTGGAAGACCCCTTTGGCTCCATGCGCGCCTCAGAAAACCGGACGGAACAGGCGCGTAAGCTGCGCCGCCTTGTCCTGGAAAAGTCATCGGCAGACAGCAAACTGATTGTGACGACAAGAAAAGACATCCTTTTTACGGCTTTTGACAAAAAGGAGCTTGCAGAGTGTTCCATCGGCGGCTTCCCATGGAATGACCTGACGATGCAGGATATCTCCTTTGCACAGAGAGCGTGGCGCGCCGTTTATGGGAACAGTGATGAGAGCGCGCAGTGCTTTTCGCGGATCGCCGGATATATCCGCCAAAAAGAGAAGGGCGTTTTTCTCGAAATCGGCGAAATCTGCAACCTGAAAGGAACATTTCCCCATGTACATGCGCTTTCCCGCCATACGGATGAAGAAATCCTGCGGCATGCGCGGATTAGCTCAGAAGATGTAGTGGATAAACTCCGCGGCGAGGGCGGGGACGCTGTCCGGATCGTTCTGGGGCTGGGCTTTACATGCGATACGATCCGCAAAACCTCCTACCAGGATCTGGCATATGTTTTATCCGATGCGGCCGAACAGCCGGCGCTGCTTCACCTTCGCAAAAAATCCCGCAGCGTGCGTATGACGCTGGGCGGCAAAAGACCGCCGGAGCGGGGCGAAAAAAGGCCGCCGGAACAGGGCGAAAAAAAGCAAAAAAACGCCGCATATGCGGGATACAGCCAGGCTTTTCAATTGTCAGGCGAAGAAAGCTGGCTCCTGAGCCGGCTTGAACAATATGGTTACATCTTTATCGACAGGCGGACCAAAGACATCCGTTTTCAGCACCCTGTATTCTGCTATGCGGCCAGGCTCCTGCTGTTAAAAGAACTGGACGATGCCCTTGACTGCGCGGAGTATGTCCTGACCGCGCGCCGGGCCCTGGGAGCGGCCAATAAGAATGTCAATCTGTGCGCGTTAGAATTTCTGTACGCCTGTGTAAAGGAAAATGATGCATACAGGAATGACCTGCGATCCGCGATGTTTGAAGCGCTGAATTCAAGATACCCGGCTGTCAGGGACAGGGCTGTCCTCCTGCTTGAAACCGGGTTCTCTGAACTTCCCCGCGAGCGTCAGGAGCAACTGCTGGACGCAGTCAGGGATACGGCATTTGATCAATACCTGCTGTGGGAAAATGGAGAACTGATGGTCAATCCCAAAGAGACGATCGAGCCGTCCCTGTCGGATATACTCCCCCGCCGCAGAAAGCCGCCCCTGACACCGGAACAAATCCGGGCAGTCGCGACAAAAGCAGACCTCTCTCCCAAACAGATGCTTGACATCCTGCAGTCGCCCCTGCGGAAAAATCTGCCCCTGGCATTTTTAAATATTGCCCTGGATTATGACGAGAGCGTGATCCGCGAAAAAGCAATCCGCCTGTTATTTCAAAATTATGCCGGACAGCTAAAGCTAAGGAACTGTTAAGAAATAACTTTTCAATAGTGCGCAGGATTTTTCTTCGAGAGTGCTGCTCAAAAATCAGGCGCATAGTGGGCTATGTAACTGATTTTTGAGCAGCACTATCGGAGAAAAAGACAAGCAATATGAAAAGTTATTTCTTGACAGTTCCTAAGCCATTACTTAAATGAATGGGACAATTTTAATGTCATCTGCCAGATGTTTCAGGGAGCGCTGCAGTCGTGGCCGGCATATTCCGCAGAGGACAGGCAAACGATCCTGCGCTATTTTACCGCCCAGCTCGGGAGAGTATCTGTCTCCATGCAGGCAAAAAATTTCCTGGAAAATTTTGCGGATGAATATCATTCCAACGGGCTGTCGTGGAAACGCTTCACCGAAGATGAAAAAAAGCTGCTGTGGGAGACATGGAGCGCGGTATTTACAGAATTTCTCCGGCAGTTCCAGGTGGATTTTCTGAGCATGCACGAGCCGCATATGGATGCGTGCATGCGCAAAATGGTGAAGTATGTCAAAAATCCGGCGCTTCTTAAACCGCTTTTTTACGCCTGGAACGGATGGCTGTCCAGAGTCTCCTGCCCGGATGATTACGGCATGTGCCTGGCCGAAAATATCCTGCTTTACCTGCCGCCGGATTCCGATCGTTTCCAGTTGCTCTGCCAGATGCTTGAGACGACAGATTCCACCAGCCTTCTCACATCCCATATACGCCATATCACAGACGGCTGGAAACGTCTGACCGGCCGGGAGCGCGGGCTTATAAAGCAGCTCCTGGCTGCCCCGCGTAAGGATTTACCGTGGCTTAAAGCCATTGTTCTTACCCGGGAGCAGATACCGGAAGAGCTGCAGGCGCAGATACTGAATCATAAACCTGTAAACAGCGCGTCAGAATGGCTGGCCGCCCTGCGCACAGAAGATCTGCTCCGGCCATGCCTTAATGTGTACTGCGGATATCCTCAGCCCCTGTGGTGGAACGGGTATCATCACGCCGCCCGCCGCCGGTGGGACGAAGTGATTGCAAAAGAGCTGGAAACCGACTGCAACACACAGGGCAGGACGTTTCAGATTGCCTTAAGGGAGTTTATACAATGGGAATATGACAGAAACCCCCGCTTTCAGCCATACCGTGAAGCGCTGTGGGAGACGCTGCTTACCGATATACAGAAGAAAAACGCCGTCTTTGGACAACTGCTGCGGACCACCGTGACGACAAACCAGACAAATAAGGAGCTTTGGGACAGATATTTTCAGCGCTGTGATGATACGGAGCGCGCAGCGTCATGCAGACAAATCGCGGATGTCATAGAGTCCGTGGAATATTTCCAGGATGAGCGCGGGTGCCTGGAGCTGTTTAGTGGAGCGATTGTAGAGAAGTATCTGTATCCGTTGCTGCCAGCGGATGAAAAACTGAAGGATCTGTGCTTTACCGTGCAGAAGATCCTTCAGTTCTTCAGCATCCCGTCAGAAGAGCGGCTCTTTGATTCGGATGATGAGGAAAATATACCTGACAAGATAGCCGCCCTGTTTGAGGCAGGCGTATTGGGCCATTACCGGGAGGATCCGCCGCGCATGAAACTCACCGACATTCTCGTACGCGGTGTGATGCAGGATGCCGGGCGGAAATCAGAGGAACTGAACCAGCAGTTGGAAATATGCAGGCGCGCGCGCATAGAATGTAGATCCGCGCAGGCAGAACGGTTTCAGGACGCCTATCCTCTGGAAAACTGGATTGGGCAATAGCGGGAAACTACAAATCATTGTTCCTGTCAGGGGGCGGGTAAAGACGGACCATTGTTACTATTTACGGCCCGGCTAAAAAGCAGCCGTTTCGTGAATAGTAACACTTTCAGAACCAGCATAGGGCCAGGGGCATAAAAGCCTGGTTGCCAATTCTGCAGATCTCTGCTATAATTCCCTCATGAAAGAGTACCCATGACAGGGTGGCAGCCTCCCGAGCCAATGAAACCGGCTTGCCGGAATACATAGGAAGGTTGCTAGGTGCCAGTGGCACCTGTTTAGCAAGGACCGAAGCGGAGCGTAGACGGTGGCGCTTATGACGGCTTATGAGATCATCTCGATTTTCATAGGAATATTGGCTTTGCTGATGTCCTTTGGCAGCTTGATTGTGGCGTTGCTTGCCTTTCTCGACAGAGATAGGAAGAACAGGCGAAAAAAATAATGCCCCTCCTGTCTGATCCACAGGAGAGGCGCCTCTCATTGAGAGGTAAGTAGCTTGACTTGGGAGCATCCGCTTTGGAGTGGGTGCTCTTTCTATGTTCATTATATACTATGCCTTTGGATTTTGCAAGTATTAAAGAAATTTCGCTAGAGCGTGTTTGAAAAATGCTTTCTGCCAGATGTGCGTTCCGCTTTGTGGGAGATTTGGGCCAAATGAACGCGGCGTAGTGGGCTGCGTTAAGTGAATTTGGCACAAATATACCGCGAAGTGGGGCGTGCAGATGCCAGGAATGAATTTTCAAACACGCTCTAGTACATCGTTGCATTAATTCGCGAGTAAACAGCGCTTGATATTCGTGTCATCTGTGCGTCTGCGAAGCGACGGCGTAGTGGATCCTACAGCTAGCTTCGCAGGCGTTCAGAGGGCGCGGATAGCGAGTGCTGTTTACTCGCGAATTAATGCAATGATGTACTAGATAGCGAAAAAACCGCTGAAACCCAGTAATATAAGGGATACAACGATTTTTTCTTTTGCTGGCTGTCAAAAAAAGCAACCTATTACAAGACAGGGGCGGTGTCAAGTTTTTTTTCCTTATGGGCTCCGGTTTGAGGGGTTCCAATTAAAACCCGTTTCCCACAAAAGGCAAATCCGTACTTACGTATCCGTTCCTCCCGGACTCCCTTTTCCACAAGTGTTGTCTCATATTTTTTCATCTCTATCTGCCGCAGCGCCTCCTCCACTGTATCCGCCAGCTCCTTTTCCTCCTCCGGATCCTGCGCCTTAAATTCCAGAATGATCCCGTCGTCGTCCCCTTTTGGCTCCAGCATAACATCGTATCTCCCGAAACCGCTCTCCCGGTTCGATGTCACTGTATAACGGTCCGCAAGCTCCACTAAAAGCCCCAGCACAAAGCCGTGGTAGAAGCGCTCCGGCTCCGCGGACTCTGAGGGTTTATTCCCGGCGTCAAAGGAGCTGAACGTGGCCAGCGCCACTTTATTCATATAATAGTTCATGGCCTTTACATCACCCGCAAGCAGGGCCCTTATAAAATCATTATAATATTCATCCGGTTCCGAAAACCAGTCCCGGATCATATTCTCAAACATGAGCCGCACTTCCCGGTTCGTCAAAGCAAGGCTGTAATACCAGCGGCCCGATTTTTCTTCAAATTCCATCCCCGTGATCTTCAGATAACCGCTTGCAAGCAAAAGGCTCCAGACAGAATTTCGTTTTGACTGCAGCTCTCCGTACACAATCTGCTCATCGAGCTCCATCCGGAGCGGCTCGCCCTTCATCAGGCGCTCAAAATTTTGCTTAACTTCTTTATTTCCCTCCCGGAGCAATTTCCCGGCCAGGCTGTTCGAGCTGGAATTGGCCCAGTAAGCCATTACCCTGCCTGTGTCCAGATAATTTATGATCGACCATGGATTATAAATATCCGTACAGCTTCCAAAGGTAAAACCGTCATACCATCTCTTTACCTCCGGCTTTTTGTCCGGCATCCCAAATTCCTCCAGAGCCGCAAAAACCTCTTCCTCTGTGAATCCAAAGCAGTCCGCATATTCATCCGAAGTCGTGGTCACCACCTTTAAATTATTTAAATCAGAAAAAACCGATTCCCGGCTCACCCGTGTGATGCCTGTCATAATCGCACGCTCCAGATGCGGGTTTGTTTTAAAGGTTGAATTAAATAAACTCCTGGTAAAGGATACGAGTTCCTCCCAGTAACCGTTTACAAACGCCTCCTGCATGGGGGTATCATATTCATCCAGAAGGATAATTGCCTTCCTGCCATAATAGCGGTGTAGAAAAGCAGACAGGTAGTGGAGGCTCATGGCGGCGTCCTCCTCCCTCATCGTCTCTGACATACGGGAAATATACGCCTTCTCCCCCTCTGTCAGCAAATCCCCTTCCAAAAGGAAGCGGTACGGCACATATAGATCCCTCAATATCTGGCAAATCCTGTAGCGTGCCTTTTCATACGTATTTTCCTTTACATTGGCAAACGACAGGTTTATAACCGGGTACATCCCCTGCAATTTTCTGTATTCCCCATCTTCCCAAATCAAAAGCCCCTGAAACATCTCTCCCTGATCGGCATAATTGACTGAAAAAAACTGCTCGGTCATGCTCATGGTCAGTGTCTTTCCAAAACGCCTGGGACGCGTGATCAGGGTCACTTCATCCTGACTTTCCCACCACTCTTTGATAAACTTCGTCTTATCCACGTAAAAGCACTGCCGCTCTCTTATTGTTTGTAAGCTCTGAATCCCTATCCCTACCGTTCTGGCCATGTTTTACACCTCCCTGCCATATTTATATACTCTCGGAATCTCACTGTGCATGATTTTGTGAGATTCCGACAGTACATATATTTATTCCATCTTATCACAATTGCGCCATGCTATCCAGCCTCTTTTCCCGGAATCGTTTCACAAAAAAGGAAATTTCTGGCGCATAAACAGTGGCAGGAAATCTCTATCTCATAGTAATTTTTATAATTTTCGACAATTTATTAATGCTTATCATTAATTTTCTTGACTTTTCCAAACCAGTACACTACAATAAAGCTATCAGGCCGCGCCTTAGGCTTGCGGGGCTTACCTGTATCTGTGGCCACAGATTTCATACAGACAGGCATTTATATGTACCCAAAAAGGAGGGATTATTATGGTAACGATGCGCACCTCACTGGATGTGAATTCAAAAGCGCGGGCGCTCACGCGCCTCCAGGAGGAGAGCAAAACCATCTGTCAGGCCGCAAAGCTCCTTATCGGCATGTATCTGTGCTCCGGCCTCTTTTACCTGTCCATACTGGCCGCAGGAATCGTGTTCCAGGACTCTGTTATACGCATCCTGGAGCAGGGAGATGGTTTAAAAGGCTGGCCGCTGCTGGTTTACGTTCTGTTCCAATACATTGTGCCATACGATTGCGCCGCAGGGCGGCTCAGCCTGCCTGCTTTCGCGTTCAGTCTGGCCGCCCGGATTATGGTTTCCGGTATTGGCGCTTATATTTTTTACTGTATTTTAAAGGTCTTCCAGTCCATACAAAACGGTGAGTCGCCTTTTACAGCCCGGATTACAGGCTATTGGAAGCGATGCAGTTCTGTATTTGCCGCCATTGCGATGATTTTGTTTTTAGCGTCCTTTGTCCTCCGGGGAGCATCCGTCGTTCTGAGCATTTTTCCGCTGATATTTGCCTGCTTCTTTTACGCGCTCAGCCTGATTTTTGAATATGGAACATGCCTGCAGACGGAATCTGACGAAACGCTTTAGCGCCCGGCAGGTTCCCCTGCCGCCTGAAAGGATCGTGGAACATGGCCATTATATTAAGACTGGATCGCGTCATGGCCGATCGAAAGATGTCATTAAAAGAGCTGTCAGAAAAGGTTGGCGTGTCCAACGTCAACCTTTCTAAAATCAAGACCGGGAAGATAAGCGCAATCCGCTTCAGCACCCTGAACGCCATCTGTGAGGCGCTGGACTGCCAGCCCGGCGATATTATGGAATTTAAGCGCGATATCCGCGACGGTATTATCATGTGACAGGAGGAATTGTATTGACAGAAAACGGGGCAGGCCAATGCGATCCCTGCCGATACCGCCTGATACCGGTTTCAGGGAGGCGGCATTTACGGCGCGGCTGTTCTAAACAGCCTGAACGGCCGCGCCGTCCGTCTTCGGCAGTTTACGGCGGACCAGCAGATAGCATGTCACATGCGCTGTGGCCGTCACCAGCCAGGACACCGGATAAGACAGATACAGCACCGTCAGCGTGGGCCTCCATGCAAAAATCGTAAAGATCCAGATCACCCGCAGCCCGCAGGCTCCGGTCAGGGATACGATCGTCGGCAGGATGGAATATCCGATGCCCCGCATGCTTCCCACCATAGTATCCATCCACCCGCAGATAAAGTACGTGGTGCAGATGACGGACATGCGCAGCATTCCGTAGGAGATTACCTCCGGATCCGAGGAATAAATCCCCAGCAGCGGCTCTGCCACCGCCATGGCCGCAAAGCCCAGGATCACGCCCACCGCCGTCACGCATCCCTGGCATACCAGGAGGATCCGGTTGATGCGCGAATACTTCTGCGCGCCGATATTCTGGCTCGTAAAGCTTAAATTCGTCTGGTACAGCGCATTCATGGAGGCATAGATAAAGCCCTCAATATTCTGCGAGGCCGTATTTCCCGCCATGGCGATGGAGCCAAACGAATTCACGGACGACTGGATCAGCACATTGGAAATCGAGAATATCGCCCCCTGCATTCCGGCCGGAAGCCCGACCTTTATGATCATCAGCAGCTTGCGCTTATTGATCGCAAGCCTGTTTAAGCGCAGCTTAAGCCCTCCCTCTGCCTGCATCAGGCAGCGGAACACCAGGGCCGCTGATATGCACTGGGACAGCACGGTTGCCAGCGCCACGCCGGCCACATCCATATTCAGCCGGATCACAAAAAACAGATTCAGGAGCACATTGATCACCCCGGCCAGGGTCAGGAAGTACAGCGGCCGCTTTGTATCCCCCACGGCCCGGAGGATTGCGCTCCCGAAATTGTAGGCCATGATCACCGGCATACCGGAAAAATAGATCTGCATATACATCACAGATTTGTACAGAACATCCTCCGGCGTACCCATCAGCTCCAGCATAAACCGGGACGCAAAAAAACCGGCTGCTATCAAAGCCAGCCCGCTCGCCAGGCTCACCGCCACCGCGGTATGTACCGTCTCGCTGAGATCCTTCTCATTTTTAGCTCCATAATAGCGGGCCACCAGGACATTTACGCCGATCGAAAGACCGATAAAGATATTGACCAGCAGATTGATAAGGGCCGTCGTCGAGCCCACCGCCGCCAGAGACTGTCTGCCCGCAAACCGCCCCACCACAATCACATCCGCGGCGTTAAAAAGCAGCTGCAGCACGCCGGACAGCATAAGCGGCGCCGAAAACGACAAAACCTTTTTCACAACCGAACCGCTGCACATGTCCATTTCATAGGACTTCTTCATGGGTAATCGCGCTCCTTCCATGAAATGTTCGTCATTATTATCTAGCGAATTGTAACAAAACAGCTCCATTTCACGCTCCTGCAAAGGATGTAAAGTGCAGCTAAAATTATTGTACTGTTTTGCGAGGAACTTTGCAAGCACTTTCTTGAATTTCCTGCCGGCGCAAAACAAAGAAAGGAGATCCCGCATGAACCAAACCCAATCCCCCTGCCCCCCAAAACAAATCCTCGTCATCGGCTCTGCCTGCGTGGATGTCATCATCAGCCTCCACCACCTCCCGCGCACCCAGGAGGATCTGCACCCCACGGGCCATGCGCTCTCCCTGGGCGGCTGCGCCTACAACACAGCCTCCTCCATCCGCCTGTTCGGCGCTCCGGTGACTCTCATCTCTCCGGTCGGAAGCGGCCTGTACGGTGAATTTACGGCCCGGGAACTGGAAAAGAAGGGCTTTCCCGCCGCGATCCGCGTCCCGGATCAGGAAAACGGCTGCTGCTACTGTCTCGTCGAGGCAGGCGGGGAGCGCACCTTTTTGTCCTGGCACGGGGCGGAGTATACGTTTCAGAAATCATGGATGGACGCGTTTGACAATGCCTCGTTTGATATGGTCTACATCTGCGGGCTGGAAATCGAAGAGCCCACCGGATATGAACTGATTGAATATCTGGAACGCTATCCAAAACGCGAGCTGTTTTTCGCCCCGGGCCCCAGAGGTATTTTTATTGAAAAAGAAAAAATGAAGCGGCTTTATGCGCTCCATCCTGTGCTGCACATCAATGAATCTGAAGCGCTTGCGCTCAGCGGCGAAAGCGCGAAAAAACCGGAACCGGCTTATGGTGAAACACCCATAGAGCGGGCCGCGCGGATTCTTCTGTCCGAAACCGGCAATACGGTCATCGTCACCCTTGGAGAACAGGGAAGCTTTTGTCTGGAACAGGGCGGCCGCTCCTACTATGTTCCCGCCGTCCCGGCACAGACTGTTGACGCCATCGGCGCCGGAGATTCCCATATCGGGGCAGTGATGGCCTGCTTAAGCCTTGGCCGGCCGATGAGGGACGCCATAGAGACAGCAGGCCGTATGGCAGCGGCTGTCGTGGGAGTGCGGGGATCCACACTGACTGAGAAGGAATTCCAAAAAGTTTTTCAAAGCGGCCCTCTTTAAGCCCTGTCTGCTTCTGCCAGAGCCGGGAGGCCGCTGTCAGGGAAGCCTCTCTTTAAGGCGGTCCAGCTCATGCGCCGCGGCATCCATGCTTGCCGCGGCCAGCCTGCAATTGTATAAATGATATTCGAGGAACAAAATTCCCACTGAGTAATGCTCGATCTCCTCGCCTATCTCGTCCGAAATTTCCTCACTGGATCCAAAGATTGTCTGGTTCAGGCTTCTCAGATGTGAGGCAACCATTTTACTGATCAGGTCGCAGTATGGAGCGCAGCGCGCCATTTTTGCGCGGATGTCCTTACGCTCCATCTCATAAAAGCGCTCATCCATCCATGAATCCCTCCGCCGTTCCAGATCCTTTATAAACATCAGATACAGGATCTCCCACTGTTCGACCGCATACTGCGCCTGCTCCAGATCCATGCACCGCTCCTTCCCGGCCTTAAGCTTCGCGGACAATTTGCGGCGCTGGCCGCCGGCGCAGTCATACATCTGATTTTCAATCCACTTGAGCTCAAACTGCGCCTCCTTTAAACGGGACTGCAGATGAATCAATTCCGTTTCGCTCCTGTGGGGCCAGCCTTTTAAATCCCTGCACTTCCTCTCAAAACGCTTCACCGACTTCTGCCATGATCCGTCCGCTTCCTGCGACCCACCCGGCATGCCATGCACAGACTCCATCCACTGCACATTCATTCTGCAGATTGCTTCGGCGTTCGTATCGCACACGGCCCGGATCCGCTCAAACCGCTCCCTCTCCGATCGCCAGGCTTCCTCCGCTTTTACTGCTTTTACTTCCAGACGTGCAATCTGCTCTTCTATTCCCATTCCATTTTATCCTCTTTTCTCAGGCAGGCCGCAAATCGCCGCATGCGCCGCGTTTTCCCGGCCATAAAAATTAGGATACCCGTCTGAAATGGTATCCTAATCTTTATGGCGTCCCGCACGCGCAGCCGCCCTGCTTTTATCAAATCGTAAGCTTGCTCTTGCGGTTTGCCTTCCAGACATAGAGTCCCAGGGCAAAACCGATTACGCCGTATACCATAAAGGTACGGAAATACTCACCCAGAAGCGCCTGGCCGAACACCGCCTGGCCGATCTCCGGGGACATAATAAACATTGCGTTAAACAGAATCGTCCCGATCAGGGCCTGGCTGACCGTCGCCTTTGAGGTGGACGCGCCGCCCACCAGAATAGAGGCTACGGCAAACATGCCGACCTGGGTATGCGCATTGTACGTATTCAGTGTTCCCACATTCTGGAGGAAGATCACCTGTCCCCACGCCGCCAGCACAGTGGAGAGGATAACCGCAATGATACGCGTCTTATCCACATTGATACCAGATACCTCCGCAATGCGCTGGCTCTGGCCCACAGCCTTGAAATCCTGTCCCAGCTTTGTCTTTAAAAGCAGTTCCGTAAACACACAGAGCGCGGCAATCAGCAGCACGGTCACTACAGGAACCTTGGCCACAACCGTAAGGCTGTTTTTGGCCGCAATCGAGTATGCCCCGATTCCAATCACAATCACACAGAGCGCCATATTGATGATGGTCATGATGCGGTTCTTCTTCATCTGCATCGCCGTCTTATTGTGGACGAAACGAAGGATCTGCAGGATGAGGATCGCTGCCGCAATCAGAATCAGCGCATGCGTAAAGGGAATCTTTTCAATGTTGTCAAGGGCGTATTTAAGCCCGCCCTTGTCCGCCATGCCCAGATCCACGGTGGAGCGGATGCCGATCCCGTCCGGCTTGATTAAAGGATGGTTCGCCGGAACCTTAATGATCACGCCCACCACAAACAGGAACAGGAACTGGTAGACGCCATTTGCAAAATAGCCGACGATCAGGCTGGCGATCATCTCCTGGCCTCTCGTCTTATTATACAGGCGTCCGGTCATCCAGCCAAACAGCACCGCCAGCGGAGTGGATAAAAGGACAGCCAGTAAAAAGCCGCTCATGCCGCCCAGCTCAAAGTAGCGGATAAACACCACCGCGATCTGCCCGGCCATCGCGCCGACCACGATACCAAAATTCAGGCCCAGCCCGGCGATAACCGGGATAATCAGGGACAGTACGAGGAAGCAGTTTCTGTAGAGACGTCCCGTCAGCTCGCCCAAAAACCAGCTAAACGATACCTCCGAAACAGACAGCCCGATGATCGTAAACAGCAGGAAAATCAGGGTCACAAGGTTATCGCCGATCCATGTAAGCGCCTTTACGGCAGTTGATTTATTCTCCATCAGCCCTTACCCCCTTTCCGAACCTGCGTAAGCGCATAAAGGATAATGCCGTTCTGGATCACCATACGCATTACCTCTGACAGATCCGTTCCGGCAAACACACGGTTCGCAACCGGAAGCGCGGAGGTCAGAAGTCCCTGGAACAGGAATACGCCTAAAATAACATGAGATACCTTTGCCCTCTGGGCCGAAGCGCCGCCAATCAGGATCGCCGCCACCGCCGCAAAGGCCATGGTCAGGGGCGCATTATAAAGCTGCGCATAGCCGTAGCTCTGGGAATACACCACAATCCCGATCGCGCCCAGAATCGTGGAGAGGATATTGGCAAGGATCCGGTTGCGGTTAATATTCAGTCCCGAAGCTTCGGAAAAGCTGTTGCTGCTTCCCACGGCCGAAATCGCAATACCGTGCCTGCTCTTGAAAAACGCCCCCACCAGAAAGCAGAACAGCAGGAAAAACAGGATCATGCCTGTCGGGAAATAGAAATCCGGACCAATGGAAAATCCAAGGAAATTGTTCAGAATCATGCTGGCCCCGATGACGTCGAGCTGAATAGTTTCACGCAGGCCCTGTCCGATAAACCATCCCATATTCGGGGACTTGAAGGGGATCAGGAGCCACAGAAGGCACATAAAGGCCGTGATGGAAAAGCCGGCGTAGGTCGCAATCGTCATCTCCGATCCCTTCACGGCGTTCAGAAGCTTTCCATAAAAATACCCGACTACAGTTGCCAGAATAATCGAGAACAGGATGGACATAAAAAACCATCCCCATCCCGTAAAGCCAAACTCAATGGCGCATACGATCCCGAACAGACCGCACTCCACGCCGATGGGAAGCGCAAAGTTCGGGCCCGTGCCGGACTGGATAGACGGCAGCATGGCCAGCACCAGAATGCCGTTCATGCCCGCGCGCTTCACTGTATCGCTGAGCAGGGTGGCAACGGAAAGACCCATAAAATGCCCCAGCGCCAGGATAAATACCAGGAACGCCGCAATAATGATCGTCGGCAGCCCAATCTTACCGACAATCTCCTTTGGGCTTATCTTCTTTTCCTCCATTATGCCTCCCTCCTTTCTTCTATATCTGTAATACCGGACATCATCAGGCCAAATGCCTCATCCGAATCCGTGGGATTTAAGATGCCCGCCACCTTGCCGTCGCAGACAATGGCGATCTTGTCGCAGATGCTGCGAAGCTCCGCCAGCTCCGAGGAGGTCATGATAATCGTCATGCCCATCTCCTGGTTTAAGCGCTTTAAGAGGTCAAGAACCAGCTTCTTTGCGCCGATATCAATGCCGCGGGTGGGCTCGGATACGAGAAGCAGATCCGGATTCTGGGTTAAAGCCCTGGCCACGCAGACCTTCTGCTGGTTTCCTCCGGAAAGGCTGCCTGTGTTCTGCTGCGAGGAGGTGCAGCGGATATCCAGATCCTCGATCATCTTATTGGCATGGTCGCGGATCTCCTTTGCGTCCCGCATCTTGATAATCCCGTAATTTTTCAGGAATTTATCCTGGTTCTGCATGGCTGTAAAGCAGATATTCAGCTCAATGGACTCGTCAAGGAGCAGTCCCACCCCTTTCCGGTCCTCGCTCACAAAGGCCACGCCCTCGCGGATCACCTGGCGGGAATTGTTGAGCGGGAGTTCCTTTCCCTTAAATGTCACCTGGCCCCTGGAAGGATAGATCCCCATAATGCCGTTGGCAATACCCAGCTTTCCCTGGCCGGCCAGACCGCCGATGCCCATAATCTCGCCTTTTTTCACCGATAACTCAATACCCTTTACCTGCTCGCCCGGCATATTCACATGGAGATCCCGGATATCCAGCACCACCTCGTCCGAAACCCTGCGATCCGCTGCTTCCTCGCGATCCAGCGTCACCGCGCGGCCGATCATCATGCGCGCGATATCCACTGCGCTCGTCTCTTGAATCGGCTTGGTCGCCACATGGGTTCCGTCGCGCAGAACCGTCACCGTGTCCGCAACGGATACAATCTCTTCCAGACGATGACTGATAAATATAATCCCAATACCGCTGTCGGCAAGCCTTCTGATCGCCTTCAAAAGGTTCTGCGCCTCTGCGTCCGCAAGCACTGCCGTCGGCTCGTCAAATACCAGAATTTTAATACCGGATTTGTCGATCTCGCGGGCAATCTCAATGAACTGCATATGGCCCACCGGAAGGCCGGCGACCTGGGTATAGCTTTCAATGTCCATATCAAGCGTCTTCAGCGCCTTCTGCGCATCGGCGTTCATCTGTTTATAGTTGAGCCCCTCCAGACGCTTTCCCAAAACCCGGCTGACTACGTTTTTTGTCGTAATCTCCCGGTTCAGCTTAATATTCTCCGCAATGGAGAACCCGGGAATCAGCATAAATTCCTGATGCACCATGCCGATTCCCTCCAGCATGGCGTCATGCGGGGAACGGATGTGGGTTTCTTTTCCCTCAATCTCCACAGAACCCTCAAATCCTCCGGTCTCGTGGATCGCCGGCATGCCGAACAGGATGTTCATAAGCGTTGACTTGCCCGCGCCGTTTTCTCCGATCAGGGCGTGTACCTCGCCCTTTTTTACTGTCATATTAATGTTTTTTAAAACCTGGTTCCCATAAAACGACTTGGAAACATTTTTAAACTCCAGTAGATTGTCGCTCAAGGCCTAACCTCCTAACCTCAGTTATCGCAATACGGCACGGGAAGTCCCGTGCCGCCTGCAACACTCTGTAAATCTTGATTTTCAGCTACGGCGCACAGCCCGGCTGGGGGTGCGGCCAGTAACGATTTTATTCACCGTAGGTCAGATAATCCATCATGATAAGCTGATAGTTATCATAAGAAGTGCCTGCATCGTCCGTATAGGGACTCATATTACAGTCAAGGCCCGCATACTCATCCATCTTTGCCTTCAGAACTTCCATATCCAGATCCCCGTTGGTCTTTCCGGCCATCCAGTCAAACGCATACTCTGTGCCGGCAACAGTAATCATCATGGAAACCGGAACGGGCCATGTGGAGAAGCGTCCGAGAACGCCAGCCTCTTCAAGAGACTTGGTGGTCTGATCCACGATATCCTGAATGTTCATCTTCTCAACAGCGGAATCCTCCTCGGATACGAGTCCAAGGGCTGCCGGATAGCCGTGATACGGAGACGGGCAGCAGGGCTGCGGATAGATAGCGCCCTGTTCCACGGCCGCCTTGATAAGCGGAACCTGCATCGCGCAGTTCGTGGAGAAGAACGCAGTGTCCTTGCCGTACTGAGCTACCATCTTCGGAACATCCTCAAGGATGAACTGCTGAGCGCCGGTCGTGCCGGAATCACCGGTTGGGTCCGGAGCGGTTGCATCTACAAATTCAATGTTTAACTCCGCGCATTTCTCTTTGATCAGCTCACGTCTCGCGGACAGAAGAACCTGAGCCATATGTCTCGGGAACGAGTAATGTACGAACGTCTTAGCGCCCATCTTCACAGCCTGCTCTACCATAGCCGGTCCCATATCCAGCTCGTTCGGCTGAAGGATGATATCCGCCCTTGCAGCCACGTCCTCCGGATTCTCCTGGGGCGTACCATAGATGATGAGCATATCATCGCGGGACTCTAAGAGCTTATCAATCGCGGCGTTGGTGCCCGGAACAGCCTGATTGATGATGATCGCCTTAATTTCCGGATCCGCGGCGAGTTTGCTGACCGTTGTGATCATCTGCTCCTGCTCGGTCATGAAGTTATCCGGCCATGTCACATGCACGATGCGGTCGCCGTACTTCTGGGACATCGTCTCAGCAGAACGGTACTCCTCCTCATTCTGGGATACGGTATTCGTCACAATCGCAACCTTGCCTGTGCCTTCTGCCTGGGCCTCGCCCTCTGCGGGAACCTCTTCCTTGCCCTGCTCTGCGGGAACCTCTTCCTTGCCCTGCTCTGCGGGAGCTTCTTCCTTACCCTGCTCCGCCGGAGCCTCGCTCTGCGCCGGCGCGGAACTTCCACCGCCGCCGCAGCCGGCCAGCATGGAAACTGCCATTGCGCCTGTCAGAAGTGCGCTTAATACCTTTTTCATCTTAGTTCCTCCTCTCTTTTTTACCCCGGACGCCATAAAAAACATCGCTTTAAAACCCGCGAAATATGCGTATCCGAAATAATGTTTTTTATTATAAACGATTTATCTTCATTGATCAATCACTTTTTGCGTTTTTGTTAATTTTGGGAATTATACGCTTGACTTTTATCCGCGATTCTTTACAATTATATTAAAGCATAAAAAAGGAGGTTTTTTCATGAATCATGCGAGACTTGAGACCATTCTGGCAAAGCTTAAGGACAGAAATATAAATCAGATGATTATTTCCGACCCCTACGCGATCCTGTATCTCACCGGACGCTTCATTGATCCCGGCGAGCGCCTTCTGGCCCTTTATATAAGCGGGGACGGGGCGCACCGGATCTTCATCAATAACCTGTTCACCGTACCCGAGGATCTGGGCGTTGAGAAGATCCGCTTTAATGACACGGACGATTACCTCTCCCTGCTCTGCGGCTGCATCAAAAAGGGCGAGCCCCTGGGCATTGACAAAAACTTCCCGGCCCGCTTCCTGCTCCCGGTGATCGGGCGCTCCGGCGCATCCCGGTTTGAGCTGAGCTCCATCTGCGTGGACGAGGCCCGCGCCGTGAAGGACGAGGATGAAAAGGAAAAGATGCGCGCTGTATCCGCCATCAACGATCAGGCCATGGCCCGCTTCCGCGGACTGATCAAAGAAGGCGTCACAGAGAAGGAGATTGCCGCCAAAATGCAGGATATCTACACCTCTTTAGGCGCGGACGGCTACTCCTTCACCCCCCTTGTAGGCTTTGGCCCCAACTGTGCAAAGGGCCACCACGAGCCGGACAATACGGTGTTAAAGGAAGGCGACACGGTCCTCTTTGACGTCGGCTGCAGGAAGGACGACTACTGTGCGGACATGACGCGCACCTTCTTCTTCAAAAAGGTTCCCTGTGAAAAGCACCGCGAAATCTACAACCTGGTGCGCAAAGCCAACGAAACCGCGGAAGCCATGTTAAAGCCCGGCGTGCGCTTATGCGATGTGGACCGGGCGGCCCGCCAGGTGATTGAGGACGCCGGATACGGCCCCAATTTCACCCACCGCTTAGGCCACTTTATCGGCCTGGAGGTGCATGACTTCGGCGATGTCTCCTCCGCAAACCAGGCGGTCGCAGAGGCCGGAAATATCTTCTCCATTGAGCCCGGCATCTATGTAGACGGCGAAGTCGGCGTGCGGATTGAAGATCTGGTACTGATCACAGAGGATGGGTGTGAGATCCTGAATTCCTACAGCAAAGAACTCGATATCGTGGAATAGCAGATGTGTCCTGTAACCGTTCAGATAATCTGAACGGTTACAGGTTGTTTACGGCAAACAACTGGATGCGTATCTTTAAATATGTCCGTCCTGATTCTCTATCATCGTTTTCAGTTTTCCCAGCGCTTCCCTGATTCCGCCCACCTCATTGATCAGCCCTTCCTTCACGGCGGCCTCTCCTACCAGAACCGTCCCCAAATCCTTGGTCATCATTTCCGTGTTCAGCATCAGGCCCTTTAAGCGCTCGTAACCGATATCCGCGTGGCCGGAGACGAAGCTTAAGATCCGGTCCTGGATCATTTCAAAATAGTCGTAGGTTTGTACAGCCCCTATCACCAGGCCCGTCATGCGGACCGGGTGGACCATCATGGTCCCTGTGGGCACTATGAAGGAGTAATCCGTCGCCACGGCCAGAGGGACTCCGATGGAATGGCTGTCGCCGATGACCAGGGAAACCGTGGGCTTACTTAGGGATGCGATCATTTCCGCCAGGGCGAGCCCGCAGCTCACGTCGCCGCCTACGGTATTGATCAGAACCAGAACGCCCTCGATAGTTTTGTCATCCTCAATCTCCGCAAGCTTTGGCAGGATATGCTCGTATTTCGTTGTCTTGGTGGAACCGGACAGGTTTTCATGTCCCTCGATCTCACCGATGATTGACAGCAGATGGATATGGCTTCCTGTCCCCTCCAGCTCAAGCTGCCCGGTTTCCCGGATACGCTCTTCTTTATCGCGCTCTGCCTTTGTATCCTCATTTCTGGCCATAATAACCTCCTCAAACTCCTGTTTCACTGCGCTGTTACCGTCTTTTTCTATTTTGACGCGTTTGAGGATAAAATATACATATAAATCAATCTCCCAGCACATTCACGATCTTGGCCGGGGTGCGGTAATTCCAGGTCGATATCTTGATTCCGTCCCTGGCATTGGACGCATGGCATACCTGGCCGTTGCCGATGTAGAGCGCCACATGGTTGATCGTGCCGCCGCTGTTCGTATAAAAAATCAGATCGCCGGGCCGCATCTCCGAGGAGCTGATGGAACGCCCCGCACCGGCCTGGGAGCCGGAATGATGCGGAAGGCTGACGCCGAAGTGCGACATAACAGACATCGTAAAGCCCGAGCAGTCCGCGCCGTTTGTGAGGCTTGTGCCGCCCCATACGTACGGATTCCCAAGGAACTGGGTCGCATAATTGGCAATCTGCGTTCTCCTGGAGCCCGCCGGCGCGTTGCCCGGCGTATTGCCCACGCCGCTCCCCTTGTTATTGCCTGCATTCCCCTTATTTCCTGTGGATCCCTTGCTGCCGCTGTTCCCGCCGCCCCCGTTTGAAGCCGCCGGCTCCGGGATATCCTCGATGGGGGTAAACTGGATCGCCTCATTGAGCGCGTAGCGCACATCCACAAAATCCGTGGCCACATAAGCGCTCGTGGTATCCAGCTCAATCTCCACCCAACCGTCCGTCTGCTTTAAGACCGCGTACCGCTCGCTGTTGGAGATCTGGGTCCAGATCGGCGAGTCGGTATTCGGCTCTGTCCTGGCGTTTAAGCGGTCCGTGGACACAATCGCCATCAGCTCCGCCACCTCCAGCGCCTCCGCCTTGGCCGCGTCCCCGGTGAGGATGAATTCAGACTTCACATAACCGGTTACAGGGCCGGATTTAATCTTGTACCACTGGCCGTCCTCCGTCGTCTCCAGAATCTCACCGGCGGACTTGCTGGTCATCTTACCGATGATCTTGCCCTCCTCATTCGGCTCCTCACGGATATTGAGATAATTATTTACATTGGAAATACCGATCTGATCGTACATATTGAGGACCATGGTCTTCAGATCCAGCTTTCTCGCCTCGTTTAAGGCATAGCGCACCTCCACAAAATCCGCTGAAATATAACCGTCGCTGATCTGGATCCAGCCCTCCTGCTGTCCTAAAATGCGGTAGCGCTCATTATACACTACCTGCTCCACCACCTGCGCGTCCGGATTCGGCTCGCTGCGCACATTCAGCTTGTCGGCTGTGATAACCGCCATCTTCTCCACCCGCTCAAAGGCTTCCGTCCTGGCCGCCTCGCCGGTCAGAACAAACTCAGAGCTGATATAGCCGGTCAGGCCGCCGGAGCTGACCAGGTACCACCCTTCTGTCGAGTCGTCCACGATCTCACACGCGCTGCCTCCCAGAAGCTTTCCCAGGATCTTCGCGTCCTTGCTGGCGCTCTCGCGCATGTTCAGATAACCGGACACCGTGACCAGGCCCATATTCGCGTAAGAATCCACCACTGCTTTTTTCTCTTCCTCATCCCGAATCCGGGCCAGCTCCTCCTCCGACAAGGTCGGCTCTGTCTCCGGCTGCGGCGCGCTCTCCGGCTCAGAGGGCGCTTCTGACGCGCTCTCTGTCATCTCTGTCTCCAGGCTGGCCGCGGCCGGACCGGCGAAGGCCCCTCCCCTCGCCAGCCTTACTGCCACAATACATAACAGCACCCCAATCACGCCCACGCCGGCCATCATGAAATACCGTATCGGGTCCTTTTTCTCCGTCTGCTTCCTTGAGCGGCTCCGTCCCATCTTCTGTCCTCCAAACTTCTCTTCTGCCACTGCCTGTTCATACGATCCGCACAGCAGGCCGGATCTGACCAGGCTGTGCGTTTCCTTTTTTAACGCCTCTTTTGTCCCGGGCGTGTCGGAGCAGTCACTCCCGCTCTCTAATCGCCCAGCATATTGACAATCCGGTACGGATTGCGGTAATTCCAGGTCGAAATCTTGATCCCGCTCTTCCTGCTGGCTGCATGCACAATCTGGCCGTTGCCGATATACATCGCCACATGATTGACCACGCCTTTGCTGTTCGTATAAAAGATGAGATCGCCGGGCCGCATCTGTGAAGACTGGATGCGCTTGCCCTGTCTGGCCTGATCGCGCGACACACGGTTCAGCGTAACTCCGGCCACATGGCTGTATACATATTTCACAAAACCGGAGCAGTCCGCTCCCGTATGCGGATCATTGCCGCCCCAGACATAGCGGTTGCCCACAAACTGCAGCGCATAGTTTACCATCTGATTGCGCAGGGACAGCGATTCATCCAGCGGGCTGAACTTAATCGCCTCCGGAAGCGCATAGCGCACATCCACAAAATCCGTGGACACAAAGGCCGTCGAACTGTCCAGATCAATCTCCACCCAGCCGTCCTGCTGGCTGAGCACGCCGTAGCGCTCATTACTGGAAATCTGTGTCCAGATATTCGATTCCGTGGACGGCTCTGTCCTGGCGTTTAAGCGGTCCGTGGACACAATCGCCATCAGCTCCGCCACCTCCAGCGCCTCCGCCCTGGCCGCGTCACCGGTCAGGATATACTCCGCCTTCACATAGCCGGTCACCGGGCCGGAATGGATCTTATACCACGTGCCGTCCTCGCTTTTTTCCAAAATCTCGCCGGCGGACTTACTCGTCATCTTTCCGATGATCTTACCGTCCTCGCTCGGCTCCTCGCGGACATTCAAATAGCTGTCCACACTGGAAATACCGATATTTTCATACAGATTCAAAACCATGGAGCGCATATCCAGCTTACGCGCCTCGTTCAGGGCATAGCGGATCTCCACATAATCTTTGGAAATATAACCGGTCTGAATCTTCAGCCATCCGTCCGCCGTTTCCTCCTCGACGATATACCGCTCATTCCTCAGAGCCTGTCCCACCACGTCCGCGTCTGTGGACGGCTCGGTACGGATATTCAGCGCGTCCACGGTCACAACCGCGCGCGGCGCCACGAGCTCCATGGCCCGCGCCCGGGCTTCATCGCCTCTTAAGACGAATTCTGAGCTGATATAGCCGGTCAGGCCGCCGGATGAAACCTGATACCATCCCTCCACAGAGTCATCCACGATCTCACACGCGCTGTCCCCGAGAAGCTTTCCGATAATATCCGCATTCCTGCTGGCGCTCTCACGCATATTTAAATATCCGCTGACCTGGATGATTCCAAGGTTCTGATAGGAATCCACCACCGCGGCCTTCGCGGCCTCCTCGAGCTGAGCCGCCGTCTTCTCAGGGGAAACCGCTGTCTGCGCGCCGTCCGCCCCTGTCTCCTGCGCGCTCTCCTTCTCTGTCTCCTCCGAAGGCTCCGTCACAACGTTCGCCGTCTCCCGGTTCTTTAAATGAAGCCCGCCAAATACCGCGCTTCCGATCAGCACAGCCGCGCCGGCCGCAATGAGAACATACGCCCGGTAATCGCCCCCGCCTTTCCTGCGCCTGGACCGGTTCTGTCTGTTTGCCAAATCCTCTTTTTTCTCTTCAAGCATTCCGGAATTCTCCATTCTTTATAAGCATCACGCAACCGTACAGAGGTTGTCTGGACGGTTCATCATCATTGCAGTTTCTGCAAGATCTCCTGCACATTTCATTGATTCTTTCCAGCACTGACAAAATTGTGCAGTTTTCATTCTATCATAAATAGAGTGAAATGCCAATAAACTTCCAGAGGTTATTTGTGAAATTTCTTTTAACTTTTCCGGCCGCCTTCCTTTGGACGTCCGAGTGCAATCGGGCAGGGAAGAGCCATCTTCCCCTGCCCGCGCGCGGCGCGCGCAGCAAAGCCGCTAATTTCCTTACGCGCCCCTGCGCATAAAAAAAGAACCCTGCCTCTCAGGATTCTTTATCCGCCTGTCTGCTCCGGCCCTGCTGCCGGAAAGCCTTTCCGCCTCCCCATTCTTCCCGCGGCGAAAGGCTTTCCTCATCGTTTGTGGGATCGCTTCTCACATCCCGAGCGCCTCCATCAGCTTCTCCACCGAATCCTGGCCCGGCATCATGATCACCTGGCCCGAATTCCCGACCTTCCCGCCGTCCTCGCCGGACAGGACAAAATCCGTTTTCACGCAGATTGCCATATCACAAACGCAGCTCAGCCTTTCCAGCGCATCCTTTAGAAGATTCATCCCCTCCCCAATGTTCGCCATCACCGGAGATAAATAAATGCGTATCCCGGTGTAGCTTCCGATCGCCTTCATATACGCCCCGGCAATCATATTCGCAAACTCTGAAATGGCTGAAAAATTCACCTCGTCATCGAGAATATCATCGCCTTCAAATACGCGCCCCGTCATCTTTTCGATCACCTTGAGGATAAAATCGCGGTCAATAATCAGAAGCAGCATGCCCTGCATCTTATCCTGGAATTCCATAAAAAAGCCGAATTTTGTGTGCCCTTTTGGAGACACGACATCCGTGACATATTTCTCAATCCTGCTGCTTTCCAGCGGCACGACAAGCGGGGACGCTAAAAGCACCCGCATGCCAAGAATCTGCCCAATCGTAATACTGGCCATGCCAAGGCCGACATTTCCCACCTCATAAAGCGCATCCTGGATATCCGCATCCAGGTTCCCATCCTGATCAAACATCCTCATCTTCTCCTCCCGGCCGACTTCCCGCTGCCGGCTTCGCCAAACACACCCCGCCCGGCAGACGATAAAACCTTACTCTGCTTCCAGCACTCTCGTTACGGTATTCAGAAAGGCTTTTTCCTCAAATGGCTTTACGATAAAGTCCTTTGCCCCTGCCTTCATCGCGTCCATAATAATCAGTTCCTGTCCGATCGCCGTATTCATAATAATCTTTGCCTTTGGATTTTCAGCCAGCATTTTTTTCAACAGCGTCAGATCCGTATTGTCCGGCAGTGTAATATCCAAAAGCGTGAGCTCCGGCTTTTTCTCCACAAAAAGCTCGAACGCCTCCTTTGCCGTAGCCGCCTCAATAATATTCTCATATCCGCCGTTGCGCAGCGTCCGTTTTTCCAGGATCCTTGCAAATTTTGCATCATCCACTACCAGAATCAAATCACCCATAACCCATGCTCCTCCCGCACGTCTCGCAGCATCCGGCATACCCTTGCTGCCGCCTTCCCACTGCCTGAAATTCTTACCGCTGTTTTCTGAACGCACGATACCGTTCCCGCATGGAAATCGGCACCGGCTCTGCCTTCATGCATTTCTCAAACTCATCGATCGACATCGGACGGTGGAAATAAAACCCCTGCGCATTTTTACAGCCGATCGAAAGCAGGAATTTTACCTGCGAAATATTCTCCACTCCTTCTACGATCACCTCCAGCCCCAGCTTATTCGCCATATCAATAATGCAGCTTAAGATTACATTTGCACGCGTATCCTCCCGTTTCTGCGGCAAAAACTTCAAATCAATCTTCAGAATATCGACGGAAATCTCCCGCAGCGAATTCAGGGACGAATATCCGCTTCCAAAATCATCCATCAGAACCGAAAAATGGTTTTCCTGAAGCCGTTCCGCCAAATTGGTAAGCTGCGCGTTGTCAAATACGAACGCGCTCTCCGTCAGTTCAAATTCAATCAGCTCATGCGGAACATTGTACTTGCTCACGCAGTCCTTGATATTCTCCATCAGCCTTGGATTATACATATCCATCCTGGATACATTGACCGATACCGGCTCCACGGGAAAGCCCTCGTCCAGCCAGCGGCGGATGGTCCTGCATGTGTTTTCCATCACGTAATAATCCACCTCTGAGATGAACCCGTTGCGTTCGAAAATCGGTACGAATTTCCCGGGGGAGATCATGCCGTGCTTGGGATGATGCCAGCGCACCAAAGCCTCTGAACCGATGATGCGGCCTGTCTCCATATCGCACTTCGGCTGCAGATAGACCTTGAACTGTTCCTCCCGGAGGGCCTGCTTCATCTCGGACACGATCATCTGCTCCATCTCTTCCTGGCGCATGAATTCCTCATTGTACACCGCGACGCGCTTCATATAGTTGCCCTTGACAGTTCTCTGAGCCGCCCTCGCCCGATCCATCATCGTCTCAATCGACTCGTTTTTCTCGTGATCGCGCTCTGTCATCATATAGATGCCAAAGGACATCGTCGTATCAAACCGGATTGGGTATGAGCGCAGGGATGACTGGATATACTCGATCGCCTCGTCAATCCCCTCCTGATCGTCCGGCATGCAAAGACAGAACGTATCAGAGGAAACCCGGCAGTATGTACACTCTCCCATGGCCTCCATGCATTCCTGTATCTTAACGCCCAGATAGCGCAGGATATTATCGCCCTCTTTGGCCCCGAAGAACTGGTTCACCATATGGAATTTATCCACATCCATCTGCACAAACGCGTAGAGCTTTTTCGGGTTCTCCTTAAGCATCCTCTGTGTCTTTTTGATAAAAATGCTGCGGTTCGGCAGGTGCGTCAGCGGATCCTGAGAAAGAAGGAACTCCACCTTCTCCATGGCTTCGATCTCCCTCTGCACATTGGAAAAGGTGATGACCACCCGCTCCGGCTCTCCGTCCGCGCCGCCCGCGCAGAACAGCGCCATCCGGAACCACTCGAACTGATGCTTATCGATACGGAATCTCGCCTTCCCGATCCTCTTATCTCCTGCCTTTAAAGTCGAAAAATCAAAAAAAGCGTCCAGCATCTCATGATCCTGACGCAACACGGCCCTGCGATGCGCCCTCCCCATCTCCTTGCTTCTGATAAAGTCCTTTTCCCAGTCTTCCTTTATATAATTTTTATAGGATGGATCAATGTAATATTTCCTGGTTTTTAGATTGTACTCCACTGTGAAGGAAGCGGTCTGCTGCAAAATAAGGCGCTCCTTTAACTCCTCCAGCTCGTCCGTCTTCTTCTCCAGCTCAATGCCCGGATCGTTCCACTCGGCCATATAATCCTCCTTATCCCCCCGGCTATTTCACACGCAGTCAGGCGCCTCAGGCAGCCTGCTCATTTCCTGATCCGGCAAGCCCGACTATAATACGTAAATTTTAACATTCATGGCATGATCTGTCAAGTTTTATAGGCGCGCTTCCGACAGGCTTTTGTTACCATTCACAGGCTGTATTCCGCGAGGTGTTTTTTGTGAGCGCAGCGCAGCGGAAGTCGCAGGAAACCCGAGGGCAGCAGCGCCAAACCGCAAAAAACACGGATCCGCTGCACAACGCATGCGTCATCCGTGTCTTTCAGTCTTTCCGGGCGGCGGTTTAGCTTTTCCCGCTGCTTGCCCGTCTATTTTGCCAGCATCATGCGGTCGTTTGCAAACTCCTCGCCGCTGGCTGTCTCAAACTTGCGGAGCAAATCTTCCACTTTCAGATTTTTCTTCTCCCCGCCCGCTATATCAAAGATAATACGTCCCTCATGCATCATGATCAGGCGGTTGCCGATCTGGATGGCATCCTTCATGTTATGCGTCACCATCAGAGCCGTCAGGCTCTGCTCCGTGACAATCTTCGCTGTTAAATCAAGCACTTTTTTCGCCGTCTTGGGATCCAGGGCCGCCGTGTGCTCGTCGAGAAGCAAAAGCTTTGGCTTTTGCAGCGTGGCCATGAGAAGCGTCAGCGCCTGCCTCTGGCCGCCGGACAATAGGCCCACCTTGCTCGTCATGCGCGTCTGAAGCCCCAGATCGAGCTGTGCGAGCGCCTCGCGGTAATAGTCCTTTTCATTGGCCTTAATTCCCCAGCTTAAGGTGCGCGTTTTCCCGCGCCGGAGCGCCATAGCCAGGTTTTCCTGAATCTCCATATTGGCCGCCGTGCCGCGCATCGGATCCTGGAAGACGCGGCCGATGTACCTTGCCCGCTTATATTCCGGCTCGCGCGAAATATTCACCCCGTCAATGACAATTTTACCGCTGTCAATGGGGTATACGCCTGCAATCATATTGAGCATCGTGGATTTCCCGGCCCCGTTGCCGCCGATGATGGTGACAAAATCGCCGGGGCTTAAGTGCAGATTAATCCCGTTTAAAGCTTTTTTTTCATTGATGGTCCCTTTATTGAAGGTTTTTCTCACATTCGTTATGGTCAGCATCCGTCCTCTCCCCCTTCCGTATACTCCCTGGCCAGCCGGTACCTGGAGAGAACGACCGGAACGCACAGCGCCAGCGCCACGATAACAGCGGACAAAAGCTTCATGTCATTTGCATTCATGCCCATGCGCAGCACCAGGGCGCGGATGGCAAAGTAGATGACCGAGCCGGCCACGACGGAAATGAGCTTCCAGTAAAAGGATAAAAGCTTTCCCATCAAAACTTCGCCGATCACGATCGAGGCCAGGCCGATTACGATCGCTCCGGTGCCGCTTCCCACATCGCCGTATTTCTGGCTCTGACAGACTAAAGCCCCGGAAAGCCCCACCAGCCCGTTGCTCAGCATCAGGGCCAGAAGCTTGGTCATCTTTGTATTCACGCCCAGCGCGCGGACCATGTCCTCATTATTGCCTGTGGCGCGCATGGCGCTTCCGATCTCCGTGCCGAAAAACCAGTACAGAAATGCGATCACAATGGCCGCCACAAGGATACCGATGAGCATGGATGCCTGCGCCTGCGTCAGGCCCGTCTGATCCACAAAGCCGCTGATTAAGGTCCGCACCTTCAAAAGGGGAAGATTGCTCTTCCCGCCCATGATCCGCAGGTTGATGGACCACAGGGAAATCTGTGTCAGAATGCCTGCCAGAATCGCCGGTATCTCAAAGACAGTGTGGAGAATCCCCGTCGCCGCCCCGGCGAGCATTCCCGCAAACGCCGCCGCAAAAAGCGCGGCGACCGGGTCCGCCTGTTTATTTACAACCAGCACCGCGCACACGCAGGCCCCCAGCGCAAAGCTTCCGTCAACGGTCAAATCAGCTATGTCCATCAAACGGAACGTGATATATACTCCAAGAACCATAATTCCCCACAGGACGCCCTGGCCGACCGCGCCCTGGAGGGAAGCAAGTAAACCTTCCATCCACTATCTCCTCCATTACCTTTTTCCGGCTCCGGCCCTTATTCCAGCCCGGATACGTCGATTCCCAGCGCGTCCGCCGTTTCCTGGTTGATCTTCAGCGTACACTTGGAGGCGTCCAGATAACCGATGGGCATTGTGGAAATATCCGCGCCCTTTGTCAGGATCTCAACCGCCTGCTGCCCTGCCATGTAACCGAGCTGATAGTAATCAATGCCGTATGTAACAAGTCCGCCTGCGTCTACCATGCCTTCCTCGCCGCAGATCACCGGAATCTTATTCTCCGTCGCCACCATGCTTACGGTCGCCATGCCGGCTGCCACCATGTTGTCCGTGGGCGCATAGATGCAGTCCACATTTCCGACCATAGACTCGACCACGGTCTGGATCTCATTCGAGCTGGATATCGTATAATCCTTATATGCGATCCCCGCTGTCTCCAGCGCTTCCTTAGCCATATCCACCTGGATCACGGAGTTCGCCTCGCCTGCGTTATAGATAAGGCCCACGGTCTTTACTTCCGGCAGGATCCGCTGCATTAAGTCAATCTGCTCCTTCACCGGCGTCAGATCCGAGGTGCCGGATACATTGCAGTTCGGCGTCTCGTTGCTCTCCACCAGGCCCGAAGCCGCCGGATCCGTCACAGCGCTGACCAGAATGGGGATCGTATCCGTCACGCCTGCCACAGCCTGGGCGGCCGGGGTCGCGATGGCAAAAATCAGGTCATTATTGTTATTCACCAGCGTCTCCGCAATCGTCTGGCACGTAGACTGCTCCCCGGCCGCGTTCTGCTGGTCAATCTCATACGAAAGGCCCGCGTCATCGAGCGCGTCCACAAAGCCCTTGTTCGCATTGTCAAGAGCCGCGTGCTGCACGAGCTGGATCACGCCGATCTTGTAGGTCGTCCCGTCCGCGGTCTTCGTCTCCTCTGCGCCTGCCTCTGTCTCGCCGGACGCCTTTGTCTCGCCGGACGCCTCTGTCTCCGGGGCCTGCGTAGCCGCCGGCTCTGCCTTGCCGCCGCACGCGGCCATTGACGCGGCCATCGCTCCGGCAAGGAGCCATGCCATCCATCTGTTCTTCTTCATAAAATTCACTCCTCCTGTTTTGTATTCCGGCCTTATAAATTCCCACTGAAAATAGGGGAAGGCCGAATTATTGTTTATCATACTACAATTTTAAAGCGGAGTCAATTTTATTTCTTTAAATTTACATAAATTCAACGTGTTAAAGTGCCGGGAGAGTGTCACAGTATATATTTGATGGCGCGAACCTGTAGGAAGTGAAGGGCGGCAAGCTGTGGGGGATTGCGAGAAGGCCGCCTATATCCAATAACGCGTTCCCCTTCCTCACCTCCACACATCCCCAAAAAAGCGCATCGCGTTTTTCCAGAATATCTTTTCAATCTCCTCCTCCTTAAATCCCTGCCGGCGCAGCTCTTCCTCCAAGAGCGGCATGGCGGCCGGGGAGTCCAGCTCCAGCTCGCCAGGAATCCCGTCAAAATCAGAGCCGAGGGCCAGGCAGTCGATCCCGCCGATGTTACGGATGTGGCGGATATGGAGCGCTATATCCATGATACGGCTTTTTGCGCCCTGCTTTTTCCGGCTCTCGGCTTCGCTTAAGAAGGCGGGGCAGAAGTTGATTCCAATCACGCCGCCGCGCTCAGAAAGGGCGCGTATCATATCATCGCTTAAATTCCGCACATGCGGCGCTATGGCGCGGGCGTTGGAGTGGCTGGCGGCAAAGGGCTTTTTCGCGGTTTTTACGACATCCCAGAAGCCCGCGTCTCCCAGATGGGAGACGTCTGCCGCCATCCCCAGCTCCTCCATCCGCTCAATGAATTCCACGCCCTTTGGCTTTAAGCCCCGCTCCGTCTCCGGGGCGCAGCGGCCGCTGGCCCAGTCTATGCGGTTGGGATAGCCCAGCTCGTTTTCATAGTTCCAGGTCAGAGTCAGCATGCGGACTCCTTTTTCGTAAAATTCCTGTAAAAGATCCGTGTTCCCTTTTAAGGCCGCCCCTTCCTCAATGGTCAGGACAGCGGACATGCCGCCGTTTTTTTCCTGATCCCTCAGATCTTTAACCGTCATGGCCGGTTTTATCTCATCCGCATTCCGCTTCATTTCCTCCTCAAACACATGCAGAAGCCCTGAAACATATGTATACGGGTCAGGCTCTTTCCTGATGTTTGTAAACAGGGCAAAGCTCTGGGCAAGGCAGCCGCCCTGCTTTAAGCGCTCGATATCCACATGGCCCTCATTGCGGCGCAGGAGCCGCGCGCGGCCCGCCCTCCCGGACTCGCAGATCGCTGAGATGGTATCGCAGTGCAGGTCAATGTATTTCATAATCTCTCTACCTCCATGATTTGGTTGGCAATGGCCATCCACGCATTCATATTACTATATGCGAGCAGCATAAATGAGACCGCCGCAAATACGGCCGCAGGCCCCACGGCATTCCCTTTTTTCCACACGCAGACGAGAAGGCGGCAGAAAAGCACAAACAGGACAATCAGGAACCAGCTGCTGAATACCCGCAGGAAGGTAAAACCGTACACGCCGATGTAAAGCACAATTTTTGCAAAGGCCAGGACGGTCATAAGCATGGTTTCAGCCGCCAGAAGGGATAGAAGCTTCTTAAAAGCCAGGCGCTCATCCGGCTGAAAGGCCCTGACAAACCAGAACAGCGCAAAGTTGATCGCCGCGATCCACTGGAGCTCAAAAAAGCCCTGCCGCGCATACTGGCTGTATACAAAATGCCCCGGCCCGGCAAACGCCTTCTGCGCCAGATCAATGCCCTTTACCGCGAAAAACAGCAGGTACAGTCCGCAGATTGCGCCGCAGAAGCACAGAAGGAACGGGGCTGGCAGGCGGAATTCTTCCATCCCTTCTCTCCCTGTCTGCCCGGCCGCGGCCTTTGGATGGAACGCGGCATAAAAAAGGCCGCTCAGATAACACGCCACGATGCATACAAACCCGTTCTGCAGCATATTCCACACCCCGATCTCCCCGATCAGCGCGTCCCCGAGATTCTGCCACCCGCTCCCGAGCGTGTACAGAAACCGCTCAAAGCTCTCGTCCGCCGCGCTCAGAAGGGGAATCAGGATCAGCAGGAAGGGAATGCTCATCAAAAGCCCGAACGCCCCCTGCAAAATCTTCGCCCGCTTCTCAGGCGCAAGGCGCGCCTTTCCTCCCTTAAACCTTTTTACGAGCGAAACCGCCATGGAAAATGGGATATAGAAATACATCATGGGCAGGAAAAACAGGCCCCGCCCCAGATCAAGCGCGGCGCTCTCATCAAGCCGTCCGCGAATCCTTGCGCCCCCCAGCGCCAGGATCCAGTAAACGCCCATGCCGTGCAGGAAAAGCCCCATATACGGCATGATTCCCTGCCGCTCCCAGTCCCCAAGACCCGGAATATATTTGATCAGAAACCAGATCCCGCCAAGCAGAAGAAAGCAAAGCCCGGTTACCGCCCCGGCGGTCATCGCCTCCGGCGCCCCCGCCCGCCGTTTTCCCGCCCGGAAGCGGTATGCGCCCGTAAAGGCGAACAAAAACGTAAACAGAGGGAGCCGCATCCCTCCGAATATCCCCCCGCCGCGGACATATACCCACGCGGCCGCAAACAAAAGCAGGGCTGTCTTATAGTCCTCCTTCACATATACGCGGCCGCGGGTTTTCTTATCCGGCTCTCCTGCCCCGTTTTTTCCCGGGCAAGCCTCCCCGCCGCCCTCAGCCGGCCCGCCGCTGCCGGCCGGCAGGCTTTCTCTCCCCTCCTCATTCTCTTCCATACGCACGTTTCCTCCTTTCCGTCACTATGTACTCTCGGAATTTCTCTGCACCTGCCTTTGCGGCTGATTTTCCGCCAGATGCACCCAAATTTAATCAACGTACGCCTCATAAATCTGTGCACATCTGACAAAAAATCATCTCACAAAATCAGGCGCAGCGAGATTCCGGGAGTACATCATTTCTTCCGACTCGCTTATACGAATATTTTATTATACCGGATTTTACAGAAAATAAAAAGAGGCAAACCGAAAAAAAACGGGTAATATAAGATTGATTCGTAACAGTTCAGATAGGTCTGCGAACCTGCTGCGCTGACCGTACGAAAACGCAGCGGCAGCAGGCATCTGCCCCATCGCGAAGCGATTTTCATGGGCAGATGCCGTAACAGTTCAGGTTGTCTGAACTGTTACATTGATTCCAGGTCTGCTGATAACATAGCCGGGGCCCTCTCACTATCGCATACATCATAAATACCATTGGCGTCTGGACTTGTTACGAAATAAATAAGTTTTAATTTTTCTTTAAAAGCGTTGACAATACAAACACCGCGAATATAATGTACCTGTATCAATATTTTTTATAGTTCTAATAACATTTCTTGAATCGATTTGATAAGACGGAGGAAAATTTATGTGTGGAATTGTTGGCTACATCGGCGATGAGCAGGCGGCCCCGATCCTTTTAAACGGACTGACCAAGCTCGAATACCGCGGCTATGATTCAGCGGGCGTCGCGGTCTATGACGGGGCGGAAATCAGGATGGAAAAGGTGTCGGGACGCCTTGCGCGTTTAAAGGAGCTGACGGACGGCGGCCTTACGCTTCCCGGAACGATTGGAATCGGACATACCCGGTGGGCCACGCACGGGAGCCCCTCGGACACAAACGCCCACCCGCATTTTAACAGCGACCGCTCCATTATCGTGGTACACAACGGCATCATTGAAAATTACAGCGCGCTCAAGCAGGATCTCATCCGGCGCGGCTATGAATTCGTGTCCGAAACCGATACTGAGGTTCTCGCCCACTTACTGGACCGCTACTACCGCAAGTATAAGAGCCCCTTAGAGGCCCTGACCCGGGTGATGCAGAAAGTGGAAGGCTCCTATGCCCTCGGCATCCTCTTTAAAGACTTCCCGGGGCAGATCTTTTCCGCGCGCAAGGACAGCCCTCTGATCGTGGGCCAGAGCCCGGAGGGTAATTTCATCGCCTCCGACGTCCCGGCCATCCTGCAGTACACGCGCGACGTATTCTACATGAACAACGAGGAGATCGCCGTTCTCTCCCGCAATGAGATCAAATTCTACAACGTGGACGAGGAACTGCTCGAAAAAACGGCGGTGCGCATCGACTGGGATATCAATGCGGCGGAAAAGGGCGGGTACGAGCACTTTTTCTTAAAAGAGGTGTACGAGCAGCCAAAGGCCATCCGCGACACCATCAGCCCGCGCATTCATGAAAATGAAATCGTGATCGAGGAGCTCGGCATGACGGACGAGGAGATCTGCCGTGTCGGCAAGATCATGATCGTAGCCTGCGGCTCGGCCTACCACACCGGCGTGATGGCAAAATATATCTTTGAGGGACTGGCCCGCGTGCCTGTGGAGGTCGATCTGGCCTCCGAATACCGCTACCGCGATCCGATCTTTGACCGCAACACACTCGTGATCATCGTCAGCCAGTCCGGCGAGACGGCGGATTCTCTGGCCGCGCTGCGCGAATCAGGGGCAAACGGCCAGAAGGTGCTCGGCATTGTCAACGTGGTGGGCAGCTCCATTGCCAGAGAGGCGGATAATGTGATGTACACCTGGGCCGGGCCGGAGATCTCGGTCGCCACTACCAAAGCCTACAGCGCCCAGCTCGCCGCCTTTTACCTCCTGGCCCTGAAATTCGGCCTCGCGCGCGGCGCTATGTCCCGGGACAGCTATCAGGCGCTGCTTGACGATTTAAAGCGCCTTCCGGAGCAGATGGAGGCAATCTTAAAGGATCGCCAGCAGATCCAGCGCTTTGCCAACCGCTATCTGGCCGCGGATCACATTTTCTTCATCGGGCGGGGCATAGACTATGCCATCTCCCTGGAAGGCTCCTTAAAGCTAAAGGAGATCTCCTATATCCACTCCGAAGCCTACGCCGCCGGAGAGCTCAAGCATGGAACCATCTCCCTCATCGAGGAAGGCACCCTGGTCGTGGCCATCTCCACACAGGAGTCGCTTTACCCCAAGACGGTCAGCAACATCGAGGAGGTCAAAACGCGCGGCGCGTTTGTAATGGCCCTCACCAGCGAGGATAACCGCGATATCGAGAAGGTATCGGATTTCACGGTCTATATCCCGAAAACCAACCGCTATTTCGCCGGCTCCCTGGCGATCCTCCCGCTGCAGCTCTTTGCCTACTACGTATCCTTAGGCCGCGGCCTGGACGTTGATAAGCCAAGGAACCTCGCGAAATCCGTGACAGTGGAATAAAAAAATGTTGACTTTTATCATTTTTCGTGTATACTACTCATAAAAGAAAGCAAGGGCGCTTCGGCTACGGCCGAAACGCCCTTTTTTTGCACACAGGCGTCCAAAGGAACATAGGTCAGCAAGCTGACGGACGCCCGGCGAATCGAGCAGGGGAAGCAACCTTCCCCACTCGGTTTTTTGCCATTGTTTTTGTAATTGTTCAGACAACCTGAACGGTTCCTGCTTTTTGCCGGTTCTAAGTCTGTCAAAACCCTGACTGAAAGGAGACATGATTATGAAAAAGAACATCCCTGAACTGTACGGAAGCCTTGTCTTTAACGACCGGGTGATGAAGAGCAAGCTGCCGCGCGACGTCTACAAGGCGCTCTTAAAAACCATTGAATCCGGCCGCCATCTGGAGCTCGACGTGGCCAACGCCGTGGCGGTCGCCATGAAGGAGTGGGCCGTGGAAAACGGAGCCACGCATTTCACGCACTGGTTTCAGCCCATGACCGGAATCACGGCGGAAAAACACGACAGCTTTATCAATCCTGTCGGAAAGGGCGAGGTCATCATGGACTTTTCCGGCAAAGAGCTCGTAAAGGGCGAGCCGGACGCCTCCAGCTTCCCCTCCGGCGGACTGCGCGCCACCTTTGAGGCCAGAGGCTACACTGCCTGGGATCCCACTTCCCCGGCCTTTATCAAGGACGACACGCTCTGCATTCCCACCGCCTTCTGCTCCTACAGCGGCGAGGCGCTTGACAAGAAAACGCCGCTTCTGCGTTCCATGGAGGCGATTAACAAACAGGCCCTGCGCGTTCTGCGCCTGTTCGGAAATGAGGACGTCTCCCGCGTTCTGCCCACCGTAGGCCCGGAGCAGGAATACTTCCTCGTCGATAAAGAGCTTTTCCTCCAGAGAGCGGATCTGCGCTTCTGCGGACGGACCCTGTTCGGCGCGCCCGCCCCCAAGGGACAGGAGATGGACGATCACTATTTCGGCGCCCTGCGCCCCCGCGTTTCGGCCTTTATGAAGGAGCTCGACGAGGAGCTGTGGAAGCTCGGGATCCCGGCTAAAACGCGCCATAACGAAGTGGCCCCGGCCCAGCACGAGCTCGCCACGGTCTACACCACCACCAACCTCGCGGTTGACGCCAACCAGCTCACCATGGAGATCATGAAGCGCGTGGCAGAGCGCCACGGCCTTGTGTGCCTGCTCCACGAAAAGCCGTTTGAGGGGATCAACGGAAGCGGAAAGCACAACAACTGGTCCCTCTCCACAGACACAGGGATCAACCTTCTGGATCCGGACCGGGAGCCGGCTAAAAACCTGCGCTTTCTCCTGTTCCTGACCGCTACCATGAAGGCCGTTGATGACTACGGCGATCTGCTGCGCGTATCCGTGGCCACAGCCGGAAACGATCACCGCCTGGGCGGCAATGAAGCCCCGCCGGCCATTGTCTCCATGTTTATCGGCGACGATCTGGCCGCTGTGCTGGATATCGTGGAACATGATCTGAAATCAGAGGCCAGAAAAGACGTCGCCATGACGCCGGGCCCCCAGGTATTTCCCCACTTCGTAAAGGATACCACAGACCGCAACCGCACCTCCCCCTTTGCCTTTACCGGCAATAAATTTGAATTCCGCATGCCCGGCTCCGCCCTGTCCGTATCCGGTCCCAATGTGGTCTTAAACACCGCCGTGGCAGAGGTCCTTAAGCAGTTCGCGGATCGCCTCGAGACGGTTCCCCCCGAAAAACTGGAGACAGAAGTGCACATCCTCTTAAAGGAAACCATCAAACAGCACCGCCGCATTGTGTTCAACGGGAACGGCTACACAGACGAATGGGTAGAGGAAGCGCACAGAAGGGGCCTCTACGATCTCCCAAGCTGCGCCGAGGCTTTCCCCTGCTTCGTCGCCCCCAAGAACGTAAAGCTCTTTACCGAACACCAGGTATTCACCGAGAGCGAGCTCTTCTCCCGCTATGAGATCATGCAGGAAAACTATATAAAAACCATCCAGATCGAGGCCAAAACCATGGTTTCCATGATGGATAAAGCCTTCCTGCCCTCTGTTCTGTCCTATATAAAAGAGCTCGCACAGACCGCCTCCTCCGTTAAGGCCCTGGTTCCCCAGGCGCCCACCGCCGCGCAGGAGACGCTCATCGATGCGCTGTCCGGCCTCTACGCCTCCATATACCGGCAGAAGGAGGACTTAAAGAACGCCATTGCCAAAGCCACCGGCATGCCGGATTCTATGGATAAGGTGCGTTATTGCAGGTCTATTCTGGCGAAGATGGATGAAATGCGGGTGGATGCCGATGAGGCGGAGAGGCTGGTTCCGGATGCGTTTCTTTCTTATCCGGCTTATGATAAGCTTCTCTTTTCTGTGTAGGTATGCTTTATGATTCCTTCTTAGACGTACGGTCGTGAGAGGGGCGCCAGAGCCAGCCTCTATATCCATCAGGAACCCATAGAAAACCGCCGGCACTTAGCGAGGTCTTTTCTAGAGCGTGTTTGAAAATTGCTTTCTGCCAGATGTGCGTTCCGCTTTGTGGGAGATTTGTGCCAAATGAACGCGGCGCAGCGGGCTGCGTTAAGTGAATTTGGCACAAATATACCGCGAAGTGGGGCGTGCAGATGGCGGGAATGAATTTTCAAACACGCTCTAGTACCGCTGCGCTTTTCTCCGAGCGGAAGCGGGGTTCCGTTGGATATAGAAGCTGGCTCTGGCGGCCCCCTTCATGCCCCCCGCCAAGCAGCACAACTGACCTCCCGCAAAAAATAAAAAGAAAGGGGCCGCATCCCCTCTCTTTTCATGTCACAACCGCTCCCAAAGCCTTCCGTCCCGTCTATTTCGTCTCCGCCTTAAGCGCCCTCAGCTCATCAAACACCACATCATTCAGCACCTTGATATACGTCCCCTTCATCCCCGAGGAACGCGACTCAATCACGCCCGCGCTCTCAAACTTGCGCAGCGCATTCACGATCACGGATCTCGTGATCCCCACCCGATCCGCAATCTTGCTGGCCACCAGGATCCCCTCATTGCCCTCCAGCTCGTCGAAGATATGCGTGATAGCCTCCAGCTCTGAGAAGGACAGCGTGCTGATCGCGGATTTCACGATCTGGATCTTCCTTGTCTCCTCTGCGTTTTCCTCGTTCACGGAGCGCATCATCTCAAGGCCCACGACCGTCGTCCCGTATTCGCTCAGTATGATATCGTCAATGTCGTACTGCGAGTCGGATTTATAGATAAACAGGGTGCCCAGCCGCTCGCCGGAGATATCGATGGGGGTGATGATCGCCTGGTATTTGCGCACATTCTCCTCCGCAAAGCCCAGGGTCGCCAGGTTTACATTCTCCTTTGTGGACAACACGCTCAAAAGCCGCTCATTCAGCAGGCGATCCACAAAGCCTCCCACCTCGTCCTCAATCAGCTCCTCTATCTCGTCAATGCCGGGGTGAATGGCGACTCCCAATACCTTGCCTTTCTTGCTGATTACAAGAATATTCGATATCAAAATTTCGCTGAGTACCTCGCAGATATCGTTAAATACAACCTTGTGCGAATGATTGTTATGCAACAACTTATTGATCTTTCGGGTTTTGTCCAACAACTGAACACTCATTGCCAGTTACCTCCTTTACTTAATCTTTTTGCAATTTTGAAATTATTTCCTTTATATAAAAATAGTAACACAATTGCGGACTAATAACAAGAGATATTCCGGTTTTTTCAATTTTTTTTAATAATTAGAGTGCCAGCAGGTCTTGAAAGGCGCTGATTTAGCGTCTGATCCGCCTTTTTTCGTGGCGGCAGACGCAAGTTTCCCCGCCGCGCCCTTTTTTCTGACCGGGGTTTTCCCTGCCTTTCAGGCATAACCGCTTCAGTCTTCTGTCTTTGCCTGCACAAATCCGCAGTTTTTATCAGAGCACAGAAGCTTGTTTCCTTTTTCGAGCATCATGCTGCCGCATTCCGGGCAGACCTCCTTTGAGGGCTTCTGCCAGGACATGAAATCACAGTCCGGATTGTCCACACAGCCGTAATACTTGCGCCCCTTTTTCGTCTTGCGCAGCACGATATCCTTTCCGCACTTCGGGCAGGCGACGCCGATCTTTTCGAGATAGGGCCTGGTGTTTTTACAGTCCGGAAAGCCGGGGCAGGCTAAGAAGCGGCCGTGCGGGCCGTATTTTATGACCATGTTGCGGCCGCAGTTTTCACAGATTTCTTCCGTCACCTCGTCGGCGATCTTGACAGCGTCCAGTTTATCCTCCGCTTCCTTGACCGCCTCCGCCAGATCCGGATAAAAATTCTCGATGACCGTCTTCCACTGCACGCTGCCGTCCCCGATGCCGTCCAGCAGATATTCCATGTTGGCCGTAAAGGCCAGATCCACGATGGAGGGAAACGCCTGCTTCATCATGCCGTTGACCACCTCGCCCAGCTCTGTCACGTAGAGGTTTTTATTCTCCTTTGCCACATAGCGCCTTGCTATGATAGTGGTGATCGTGGGCGCGTACGTACTGGGGCGTCCGATCCCCTGCTCCTCCATGGCCTTCACCAGCGAGGCTTCCGTGAAATGCGCCGGCGGCTGCGTGAAATGCTGGCTGCTCACAAGCTCAACAAGGCCAAGCTCCATCCCTTTTTCCAGCGTCTCGGTAAGAATCCCGCCCTCCTCCTTGTCCTCATCCTGCATGTAGACGGACAGAAAGCCGTCAAATTTGATCAGGGAAGCGGAAAGCGAAAATAGGCGCTCCCCGGCCGCGACCTTCACTGACGTCGTCTCATAGACAGCCGGCTGCATCCGGCTGGCGGTAAAGCGCTTCCAGATGAGCTGGTAAAGCCGGAATAAATCCCTGCCCAGGGATTCCTTTACCTGCACCGGCGTCAGGGTGATATCCGTCGGGCGGATCGCCTCATGCGCGTCCTGGATCTTGGCGTCCGTCTTTTTCTCCTGCCCGCCCTGGGAGACATAATCGTTTCCGTACTGCTCCCCGATAAAGGCCCTGGCCGCCGCGTCGGCCTCTGCCGCCACGCGCGTCGAGTCCGTACGCAGATAGGTGATAAGGCCCACAGTCCCGCGCCCCTTGATATCCACGCCCTCATAGAGCTGCTGCGCCAGGCGCATTGTCTTCTGCGTGGAAAAATTCAGGGTCTTGGCCGCCTCCTGCTGCATGGTGCTCGTCGTAAAGGGGATCGGCGCGCGCTTGATGCGCTCGCCCTTTTTCACCTCGCTAACGGTATAGGAGCAGCCCTCCAGATCCTTTACTATCGCGTCCAGCTCTTCTTTATTATGAATGGCCTGCCGGCCGTCCTTTGTGCCGTAATACTTCGCGGACAGCTTCCTTTTCGAGCCCTTTGCCTTTAAGCTCGCCTCCAGGTTCCAGTATTCCTCGGGAATAAAGGAGCTAATCTCCTCCTCCCGGTCGCAGATCATCCGCAGCGCCACGGACTGGACGCGCCCTGCGCTAAGGCCCCTCTTGACCTTAGTCCACAAAAGCGGGCTGATGAGGTATCCCACCATGCGATCCAGCATCCTGCGCGCCTGCTGCGCGTCCACGAGATTCATATCAATCACCCGCGGCTCCTTTAGAGACGTTTTCACCGCATTTTTCGTAATCTCATTAAAGCTAATGCGGTAAATCTTTTTATCTCTGGCCTCATCCAGCTTCAGAGCCTTGATAAGATGCCAGGAGATCGCCTCGCCCTCCCGATCCGGGTCGGTTGCCAGATAGATCTTATCCGCCTTCTTGACCTCCCGGCGGAGCTTGGCCAGTATATCGCCCTTTCCCCTGATTGTAATATATTTCGGCTCATAATCGTGCTCTATGTCGATCCCGAGCTGGCTCTTGGGCAGATCACGGACATGGCCGCCGGAGGCGTCCACCTCATAGTTGGATCCCAGAAATTTTTTAATGGTCTTTACCTTGGCCGGCGACTCTACAATTACAAGATTCTTTGACATATCAGACTCCTACTCCAGTTTTCTTGTATAATACTGATTCAGCGGCTGGAGAACCATGCCCTTAAGCTCCAGCTTCAAAAGGGCCTCCATGCAGTCTGCCATGGACAGGCCGCTCGCCTGCATGATCTCCTCCAGGTGCTTAGATTGTAAATCGAGGCAACTATACACCATTTTCTCCGTCTTGGCAAGTGTCTTCTCCGTTTTTTTCTCTTTTTTCTTTTTTCCTCTAATACATTCATGCTTTAATTGGAAAAAATCAAGGATGTCCTCCGGAGATGTAACCATCGCCGCGCCCTGCCGTATCAGCCCGTTGCAGCCGGCGCTCAGCGGATCTGTGCGCCTTCCCGGAAAGGCAAATACTTCCTTCCCCTGCTCCAGCGCCAGATCGGCTGTGATAAGGGAGCCGCTGCGCGCCCTTGCCTCCACTACGATCACCGCGTCGGAAAGCCCGCTGATGATCCGGTTGCGGCACGGAAAATGCCAGGAGAGCGGGGACTCTCCAGGCCCGTACTCGGAAAGTATACCTCCGCGCTCCAGAAGCGCCCTGTAAAGCCTCTGATTCGAGCTGGGGTAACAGACATCAATCCCGCTCCCCAAAACAGCGCAGGAAGCCCCGCCGTTTCGCAGCGCGCCCTCCTGCCCCGCGCCATCGATGCCCCTGGCCATCCCGCTCACCACCTGGACGCCCGCCCGCGCCAGCTCCCCGCCCAAAAGCTCCGCCTCCTGCCGCCCATAGGAGGTGCAGCTCCTGGCCCCAATCAATGCCGCGCTGGGCGCTTCGTCTGACGGGAGCGTCCCTCTCGCAAAAAGCCATCTTGGCATATCATACATATTCCGCAGCCGCTTCGGATATTCCGGATCCGAGGGCAGAAGGAAGCGTATCCCCTCCCGCAGCATGGCGTCGTACTCCCTGCGCCGCAGGCTCAGCTCCCCCCGCGCCGCCTCCATTGCCTCCACATCCCCCTTTGACAGAAATCCGAGACTTAAAAGACGCTGTTTCTTCATATTATATACCGCCTCATAGCTCCCGGCGCATTCCAGGAGCTTTCCCGCCTTCACCGCTCCGATCACGCCGGTCCGGCTCAGCCAGTACGCATACTCCTTTTCCGCAATAAGCGTCATATGTATTCCTCCTCTTTTGTCCCTGATGTACTCCCGGAATCCCGCTACTCACCGAACCGAAAGCCCCAGTAGCTTCTCTCAAAGCTTCTGAACGCCACGGCCTCCATCAACTGTTCCCGCCCGATCTCTTCTTTCCCGTCCAGATCCGCAAACGTCCGGGCGGTCTTTAAGATCTTCTCCTGCCCGCGGATGCTGAAAGGCAGACGCCGGTACACATCCTCCAAAAAAGCCTGATCCGCCTTTGAGAGCGGGCAGAAGCGCTCAATCTGGCGCGCCTTCATCTGGCCGTTAAAGCGGATGCGCTCTCCCGCAAAACGCTCCTCCTGCCGTTTTCTCGCCTCCATGACGCGCTGCCGCATCACGGCCGAGCTCTCTCCCTTTTCCCGCCCGCCTGCGCCCACAAACTTCGGTGGAAGCGGAACCTCCACCCCGATATCGATCCGATCCAGAAAAGGCCCGGAGATACGTCCCAGATAACGGCGGATCTGCGCCTCACTGCAGCGGCAGCGCCCCAGATCCGGATAAAACCCGCATTTACATGGATTCATGGCCGCCGCAACCAGCGGATCCGCCGGAAATTCCACGGCCCGGCTGCTGCGGGACACCACAATCCGCCCTTCCTCCATGGGCTGGCGCAGCAGATCCACAAGCGGCGGCGGAAATTCCGCGAGCTCATCCAGAAACAGGATCCCGTGCGTGGCCAGGGAAATCTCCCCCGGCCGGGGATTTCTGCCCCCGCCCGTAAGCGCCGCGGCCGTCGCGCTGTGGTGCGGGCTGCGAAACGGCCGCATCCTCACAAGCGGCCTGTCGGCCGTAAGAAGGCCGCATATGCTGTACAGCTTCGACAGCTCCATGCTCTCCTCCAGGGAAAGCGGCGGCAGAATTGTCGCGAGCCTCCTCGCCGCCATCGTCTTCCCCGTCCCCGCCGGCCCGATGTAGAGGATATTGTGCTTCCCTGCCACAGCGGCCTCGCTGGCCCGCCGCACTGTCGCAAGCCCCCGAATCTCGTCAAAATCCATATCAAACTCCGGATCCTCCTCCCCGGGAAACAGCGAATCGTCAAACCAGCTCCCCTTAATGGACGCCGGATCCGCTAAAAGCTGGGCCAGCTCCTTTAGGGAACCCGCGCCCACAGCCTCCAGCCCGCGCGCCGCCATGCCCTCCCGTACATTCTCCGCGGGGAGAAACACCCGCTTGATCCCCAGCTTTGACGCCGCGTAAGCCCTTGGCAGGACGCCCCTGACCGGCTTTATGCTCCCGTCAAGCCCCAGCTCCCCGATAAACGCCGAACCGTTTACGCTCTCCGGCGCAATCTGCCCCAGGCAGCACAGCACGCTGACCGCAATCGCCAGATCATACGCCGTGCCCTCCTTGCGCACCCCGGCCGGGGACAGATTCACCGTAATCTTGCGGGGCGGAAGCCGGAAACCCGAATTTTTAAAGGACGCCCGCACCCGCTCCTGCGCCTCCCGGACCTCCTGCGCGAGATAACCCACCATAATAAAGCCCGGAAGGCCGTCGCTTATATCCGCCTCCACGGAAACCGGAAACGCCTCCACCCCGCACAGGCCAAATGACATGATATTGCTGAACAAAAAGATAAACCTCCTTTATATGTAAAAAACATTGCGCTTCCCCATCCGCCGCCGGGCATACCGGAACCGGACATGAACGCGTGTCTCAAAAGCGTCTTCCCCGCGGAAAAATCCTGTCCATCATCCTGTAAAAATGGGGGAGACAGGTATTAAAATATTGAAATCAATCAGAAAAACAGATATATTCAGAACATAGACAATAAACGAAATGATTCAGAATAGAATTCTCTTTTATTTTCACAGCAGCACCAGAAATGTGGGAGGAGGAACTGCGCGAAACATCCTTTAACAGACCATACAGGTCAGAAACTGTCCAGAAAAATCCTGCGCACGATTCACAAGTTATTTCCAGACAGTTCCTTGTTTCACAACAGCTCCTTGCAGGGGAAACGAAGATCCAATTACCCCATTCCCCCATACCTCTTCCTGATCCACTGCAAAATATGGCGGCACACCTCATCCCGGTTGATCTCATTCAAAAGCTCATGGCGCGCCCCGGGATAGAGCCTGAGCCTCACGTCCCGCATCCCCAGCCGCTTAAACTCCCTGTAAACGCGCCGCACGCCGCGCCCCTGTTCCCCCACCGGATCCAGCGCCCCGGAAAGCAGCAGGATCGGCAGCGTCTTTGGAATCCGCTCAAACTGCTTCTGCTGTTTCAAATCCCACATGACCCGGAAAAAGTCCTCATAGGCCCCATTGGAAAACAGAAACTGACAGTACGGATCCGCCTCATAGGCCCGGTTCGCGGCCGTATCCCTCGACAGCCACTGGTGATCCGTCTCCCCCTTCTCAAACCGCCTGTTATAGCCTCCCAGGACGAGACGGTGCAGCGCTTCATTATAAAAGGCCCGCCCTTCTTTCTTCACGGCCCTTGCTACAATCGTCCGCGCCGCCATCAGAACAACCGCCGGCTGGCTTCCGGTTCCCATCAGGATCGCGCCGTCCACCGCATCGCCGTGCAGGGTCAGAAATCGCCTCGCAAAAAAGGAGCCCATGCTGTGTCCCAGCAGAATATGCGGCTTTCCCGGATACTGACGGCCCGCATACTCCGAAACACGCCTTACATCCTCCAGGACATAATACGCCCCGTTCTCCTCCGCAAACCGGCCAAGCGTTCCCTCGCGCGCCGTCCTCCCGTGCCCCAGATGGTCATGCCCCAGCACCGCGATCCCGGACCGGTTCATGCGTTTTGCAAAATATCCGTACCGCCCGATGTGCTCAATCATGCCGTGGGAAATCTGCACCACCGCCCGCGCCTCGCCCTCCGCCGGCCACTGAATGCCGTGAATCCGGCTTTGCCCGTCGCTGGAGGGGATATAAAAATCGAAACTGCTGCTCATATGTCCTTCATCTCCTTGTATCTTCACAGAATAATCTGCCTGCGCTACTAACAGTCTGCCCTGTTTGCCGCCATTCCATGTAACGCTTCAGGCAGACAGAACAGTTCCTTAGCCAACACCCCCGCTGCAGGCAGCATGACATCATACTTGCAGCGCTGCGGAGCAGCGACGTACGCAACCCTTGCGCCAACTAAAAATACTGCTTTCCTGTTGTATTTGTACATTGCGGAAACCTTCCGGAAACAGAAACAGAGTACGCCCGATCATTTAGAAACGAAATTAATTCTATGTTTTTATTATAATAGGATTATCCCGAAATTTCAACCAGAATCTCAAAAAATCTTATCGATTTTATATTCATCATCAATAAGCACATAATTTACATTATATTTTATAGCAAGTTTTAAAAACTGCGCATTATCTTCTAAAGCACGCTCCATAGTATACCGCTCATCGCTTAATCGGTTTTCTACTGCGCTTGCATATTTTTTTATATCGGCAAAATGTTTTTTTATATAATTCCCGCTCATCACAAGACAGTAACACTTAATATATTCAAGATATTTCTTTTCAAAGTCTTTTGTCCAGTCAAAAGGAATATAACATCCTTCAATGATAAGATTTTGTTTGTTCTCTATGGCTGTTTTTATTATTTCACGAATAATCGGCCATAAATAATCTGTAAGTTCATCATCTTCTTCCGGGGTAAGTCTGGTGTAACCGCTGCGAATTAAACCCATTTTCAAATGGTCTATTGATAAATAGGGGTATTTATATTTTTCAAGCAGTTTTTGGGCAAGCACAGTTTTTCCTGTGTGCGATGCTCCTGTTATCAAAACAATCATATTATTTTCAAATCTCCAGCTTATCTTTTCGCTTTTCCTATTGTACCACAATTCCTAAATATGGAAACAGCGAGTTTTCCGGGTTGATTTCCTGCCTTATGGATACTCGGCGCACATTGTATATGATATGCAAAAACAGACGCCGCAGCCTCGCAACCGCGGCATCTGCTCCTGCCGTTCATACTACAAAGATCTCATAACCGTTCCGCTAACCCCTGAACGGCCGCCTTATAGACTACTTATTCATTCCCATACAGAGTAACCAGCTTGTTGAGATAAGCAAATCTCTCCTTTGCCGCTTCCTCATTCTTCGCAAACAGCTCGTTCGCCCGCTCCGGGTTCTTGAGCGCCAGAGATGCGTAGCGCACCTCGCCCTTTAAGAACGCCTGGTAGTCGCCGGTCGGCGCCTTGCTGTCCAGAGTAAACTTCTTCTCCGCAGCCGGATTGAAGCGGAAGTTATGCCAGTAACCGCACTCTACCGCCAGCTTCTCCTCGGTCTGGGCCTTGTCCATACCCTTCTTGATTCCGTGATTGATACACGGAGCGTAAGCGATGATCAGGGACGGACCCGGATACGCCTCAGCCTCAGCCAGAGCCTTTACAGTCTGCGCATAGTCTGCGCCCATGGAGATCTGCGCCACATACACATAGCCGTAGCTCATGGCGATGGAAGCCATATCCTTCTTCTTCACATCCTTACCGCCGGCCGCGAACTGCGCCACTGCGCCGGTCGGCGTGGACTTGGAGGACTGTCCGCCTGTGTTGGAGTAAACCTCCGTGTCATAAACCATGATATTGATGTCCTTGCCGGACGCCAGCACATGGTCAACACCGCCGAAGCCGATGTCATAAGCCCATCCGTCGCCGCCGAATATCCACTGGGATTTCTTGGCCAGGAAGTCCTTATTCTTCACGATCTCCTTGCATACCGGGCAGTCGATGCCGTCGAGAGCGGCGACCAGCTTGTCCGTGGCAGCGCCGTTGAGAGCGCCGATGCCGAAGGTATCCAGCCACTCCTTGCAGGCCGCCTTCACCTCTGCGCCTGATTCGGAAGCCGCAGCCACCTCCTCAACCTTCTTCTTTAAGCCGTCGCGGATCGCGTTCTGAGCCAGCAGCATGCCGTAGCCGAACTCTGCGTTGTCCTCGAACAGGGAGTTATCCCAGGCCGGGCCCTTGCCCTCTTTGTTTACCGTATACGGAGTGGACGGCGAGGAGTTGCCCCAGATAGAGGAACAGCCTGTCGCATTGGCGATATACATCCTGTCGCCGAAGAGCTGTGTGATCAGCTTTGCGTACGGAGTCTCGCCGCAGCCTGCGCATGCGCCGGAGAACTCAAGAAGCGGCTGCTTGAACTGGCTTCCCTTTACCGTCGTCTCTTTGAATTTATCGATTACATCCTGCTTGAGCGGCAGGGTCTGGCCGTAATCAAAGCCCTTCTGCGCGTCGAGATTCTTCGCCAGGCTCTGCATGGTAAGCGCCTTCTCACCCTTCTTGCCCGGGCAGACATTTGCACAGGAACCGCAGCCCGTGCAGTCAAGGGCGGAAATGGTCATGGCAAACTTATACTCCGGCATACCGGTCATGGGCAGAACCTTCTGTGTCTCCGGAGCCGCGCCGGCCTCTGCCTCCGTCATGGCAATCGGGCGGATAACCGCGTGCGGACAAACATAGGAACAGAAGTTACACTGGATACAATTGTCCGGATTCCATACGGGAACGTTTACGGCGATGCCGCGCTTCTCGTATGCAGAGGAGCCGGACGGCGTGGTTCCGTCCACGTAATCCTTAAATGCAGATACAGGCAGGTTGTCGCCCTCCTGCGCGTTCACAGCAGCCTGAATGGTGTTGACGAACTTCACAACGTCCGCTCTGCCCTCGGATGCATGCGTCATCTCAAGGCCCTCGTCCGCCGCGTTCTTCCAGCTCTCCGGAATCTGAATCTCCACCACGTTCTGAGCGCCTGCGTCGATAGCGGCCCAGTTCTTCTTAACCACATCCTCGCCCTTGCGGCCGTATGTCGCCTGAGCAGCGGCCTTCATGAGCTCAATCGCCCTCTCCTCCGGGATAATGGCAGCCAGCTTAAAGAATGCGGACTGAAGAATGGTGTTGATACGTGTCGGGCCCATGCCGGTCTCAATACCAAGCTTCACACCGTCGATGGTGTAGAATTTGATGCTGTGATCCGCCATGAACTTCTTTACCTGTCCCGGTAAATGCTCTTCCAGCTCCTCCATGCCCCACGGGCAGTTTAAGAGGAAGGTTCCGCCGTCCACCAGCTCCTGCGCCATGTTGTACTTGCGGATATAAGCCGGGTTGTGACAGGCCACGAAATTGGCCTTGCGGATTAAATACGTGGACTTAATCGGCTTGTGGCCAAAACGTAAGTGGGACATCGTCACACCGCCGGACTTCTTGGAATCATAGTCAAAATACGCCTGCGCGTACATGTCCGTATTGTCGCCGATGATCTTGATGGAGTTCTTGTTCGCGCCTACCGTGCCGTCCGCGCCGAGCCCCCAGAACTTACAGTTTACGGTCCCCTCCGGAGTGGTAACGAGCGGAGCGCCAAGCGTAAGGGAAAGGTTGGTCACATCATCCACGATACCGATGGTGAACTGCTTCTTCTCGGTGTTGTCAAATACGGCAACCACCTGGGCCGGCGTGGTGTCCTTGGAACCAAGGCCGTAACGTCCGGTGAAGATCGGAGTCTGATCAAACTTCGTGCCCTTTAAGGCGGCAACCACGTCAAGATACAGCGGCTCGCCGAGAGAGCCTGGCTCTTTGGTCCTGTCTAATACGGAAATCTGCTTTACGCTGTCCGGAATCGCGTCAACCAGCGCGCCCGCCACGAACGGCCTGTACAGACGAACCTTTACAACGCCGACCTTTCTTCCCTGTGCAACCAGGTAGTCGATCGTCTCCTCGATCGTGTCGTTGATGGAACCCATGGCAATGATTACGTGCTCCGCATCCGGCGCGCCGTAATAGTTGAACAGCTTATAATTCGTGCCGATCTTTTCATTAACCTTGTCCATATACTCCTGGACAATCGCCGGAAGAGCATCGTAGTACGGATTGCACGCCTCTCTTACCTGGAAGAAGATATCCGGGTTCTGAGCGGAACCTCTCTGGCAGGGATGGTTCGGATTGAGCGCGTTCTTGCGGAAAGCGTCGATCGCGTCCATATCAGCCATGTCCTTCAGATCCTCGTAATCCCAGGTCTCAATCTTCTGAATCTCGTGGGAAGTACGGAAACCGTCAAAGAAGTTGATAAACGGCACCTTGCCCTTGATCGCCGCCAGATGGGCAACCGGCGTTAAGTCCATAACCTCCTGAACGCTGGATTCACAGAGCATCGCGCAGCCGGTCTGACGGCATGCATAGATGTCGGAATGATCGCCGAAAATGGACAGCGCATGGCTTGCCAGGGCGCGCGCGGATACGTTGAATACGCCCGGAAGCTGCTCGCCCGCAATCTTGTATAAGTTCGGGATCATCAGCAGAAGACCCTGGGAAGCGGTGTAGGTCGTGGTCAGAGCGCCTGCCGCCAGAGAGCCGTGTACAGCGCCCGCCGCGCCTGCCTCAGACTGCATCTCCGTGATCTGAACCGTGTGGCCGAACATATTGGTTCTTCCGTCTGTCGCCCATTCGTCTGTGGCCTCTGCCATAGGAGAAGATGGGGTGATCGGATAGATCGCAGCCACGTCGGTAAATGCATATGAAGCATGCGCCGCGGCATGGTTTCCATCCATGGTTTTCATCTTTCTTGCCATAGTGCTATATTCCTCCTACTCGATAGTGAATGTATAAGTAACTTCCCCTCTGTGGAAATTTACCTGATAATATTATAACAACTTTTTGTTAAAATGCAAACGAATTTGCCCGGTTCTGCGTATTATTTTAGAAACAAACGCCGTCTGTCCCCGCTTCTTGCCCGTTTGCCTGCCATCAGCGACAGATCCTGAAGCTTCCTGCCGAATTCATCCTCCCTGGCTATATAAAGCAGATCCCTGTCCATCTCATTCATCACATGCAGGACCGACGCATAGATTCCAATCGCCACAGAAGGCGATCCCTTTTCCACAGAGCACATCGTCGTCCTGCTGATTCCCGCCTGCCTGGCCACAGCCTCCGCCGACAGCCCGCGCCGCAGCCTCGCCAGCTTAATCTGCTCTCCCATCTTCTCCAGAATATCCTTTGTCTGCGGCAGAATGGCCGTTGATTTTTTTCCCATGATATTATCCCCCCTTTATTTTCCCTGCGCCCGGCGTATCTGTCACATAATGCGGATTATGTCGCCGCGCAGGCCCCCGTTTCCCAGTCACTCTCTCCCCAGGGGGAGAAAAAGCCGCCCGCATGCCTCTGATCCGCCCCCATGAAACTCATAACCGCGCCAAAATAAGCCGATGTAAAACCACCTTTTACACCAGCTTTTATTTTCGCGCTCTTTTTTATCAGAGCATTTTCAGACACGCCCCGGCGCCGTTTGACTTTTTAAATATAGTTATGTATAATTATATCATCTTTTAAACGCAAAGCGCCCGCGGCCGCGACATAATCCGCATTATGTCCCCCATATCCTGACAGATCCGCCCCCATCTCTTTCCCGTCTCAAATCACAAGCTGCAGCCGCTCAATCAGCCGTTTATGCTCCATCTCTGTAGTCATGACATAGATACGCGTCGTATTGATGCTGCTGTGCCCCAGGATATCCGCCAGCTTTACGATGTCCTTTCCCATGCCGTAAAAGGTACGCGCAAACAGCTTCCTCAAATTATGCGGAAACACCTTGCTGGCCTTTACCCCCGCCTTCCCGCAGATCCGTTTCATCTCCGCCCAGATACGGCTGCGGTTTAAGGGCTTTCCGCTTTTCGCCCTGAAAATCACCCCGCAGCGTATCCCCTGTTTCCTGGAAAATGCCAGCAAAAGCTTTCTCAGCTTTCCCGGTATGAGAATGACGCGTGTTTTATTTTTGCAGGAAACCGTAACCGCTCCCTGGCGCACGGATTCCACGGTGAAATACTTAAGCTCCGACACCCGTATCCCTGTCCCGCAGATCGTCTGCAGCAGCAGGCACAGACGCGGCCGGGCTCGGGAGGCCTCCACAAGGCGCAGATATTCCGCTTTTTTCAGTTCCCTGTCTCCGGCAGTATAAATCTGGCGCTGTATCTTTATATTCTTCACCCTGCAGTCCCCGCGTCCCAGATAAGTAAGAAGGCTGTTGACCGATGACAGCATGGAGTTAATACTCCCCGCCTTATATCCCTGCTCCAAAAGCCGTCCCTTATACTCCATCACTGCCTCCCTGGCAATCGCCCTGCCGCCCAGGAAAGCGGCAAATCTGCGCGCATCCCGGAGGTATTTGTCAATTGTAGCCGCACTTTTTTCTTCATTTGCCAAATGTAACTGATACTGGAGCATTATTTCTTCTGTCAATGTCCTCTGAGCCATGCTGAATCCTCCATTCGTAGCAAATCTGTACTCCCAAAATCCCGGCGCGCCGGAGCGTGCCTGAGACATGCATTCTGCCGGATGCGCCTGAATCAACGCACGTTCAAACGGCCGCGCTCCCAGCGTGATGGCGGATCACCTCAAAGCGCTCCAGCGTCACCGCCTCCCCGTCCGCGATACCCGCCTTCTTTCTGGCAATGGCAATCTGCTGCTCTGCGGTGTCAACACCCTCCAGATCCGGCAGCAAAATACCTCTCTTCGCTCCGTTTGAGACGATCACCCCATACCGCTTTACATTGAGTTCCGCGGGCGATGCGATCCGCTCCTTTTCCCCCAGCACATCCACGCTGATCTCCAGCAGCCCCAGCTCCCGGCGTTCCACGGCCGGAAACCGCGGATCCCGGCTGCACGCGCTGACCGCGTTTTCTATAATCTCCTCCGCCAGCGAGGGCTGCACAGCCTCAATGGCGCCGATACAGCCGCGGAGCGCGCCGGCCTCCTTTATGGATACAAACGCGCCGGCCCGGGAACGGTAAAGCTCCTGCGGGAGGCCCTCCGGAACCGAAAGGACGGCGCCGGCGCTGACATATACCTCTATCGCTCTGCGCGCAAGGCTCACACAGGCGTCCTCCTGCTCCCGTAAAGCCTGAATCCTCCGGCGCTCCTGTTCTTCATATATTGTAAGGAAATGCCTTCCCGGCTCATCGCCGAAAGCCTCATAGCAGCAGATCCCATAGCCCACGCCGAACGGTCCCTCATAGGAAAGCGCCTCCGCCTTTACCCCCATGCCGTCCAGCGCGCCGGCCATCACAACAAAGGAGCGGTGGCCGCATTCCCCGGCTTTCTCACAGAACGTCTCAGGAAACTCGAACAGTCTGCCAAAATCCCCCTTTCCCATGACCTCCATAATCCGCTGATCATACGCCGGCCCCTCCTCCTGATAGCCGTACGGGCCGTCCTCCTTCAGCCGATGGGACAGATCCCCGCTGGCGACGACCACGATCCGCCTGCCGAGCCGTTCTGCCGTCTCCCGGATACACTTTCCCAGCTCATAATGCATGGCAAGGGGAAGGCCGGACAGGCCGATTCTCACCAGACGGCAGCCGCCCCCGCGCGGATTGATAAAATACAGCGGAACCATGGTCCCGTGATCCAGGCTTCTCTCCCGTTCCCCCAGCGTTCCCGCCGCAAGCCCCTGCGCGTCTGCCTGCCGGCAGAGCTCCCGCACAAACTCCTGGTCATAGAGGACCTCCATCGCTTCTTCCCGCGCCCCGAACGCGCCAAAATCCCCCCTGGCCCCATCTCCGGGCGAGATATGGAAATAATCCGCATACATCGTCTGGTGCGGCGAGAGGAGAACGAGAGTCTCCGGCTCCATGCGGCGGATCCTCTCAGCCGCCTCCCGATATGCCGAAGCTGTCTTCTCAAGCCTTCCCTCCTCTCCCCTTCCGATTGCCGGTATGAGGATCGGCGGATGAGGCAGCATAAACGCTCCTGATACTCCCATAGCAAAACCTCCATATATTTCAAAGAAATGCAAAAACAGCCCGGGAACTATCTCCCGGGCCATTCTCTATCGTGCCCTGGCTGTGCGTTACAGCCATACGCGTCTGTTGCAGTATTACATGTTACATACCGGGGCCGCCCGGACCGCCGCTGCCTCCGGGCGTATTCCCTCCCGGGGAGGGAACGCCGCCTCCCGGAGCGTCCTGCCCCTGGCCGTCCTGCGGCGTCTGCGGGCTCTGCGGCGTCATCTGTCCGTTATTCTCCCCCGGATTCACGCTGCCCGGATTCTGCGGCGTCGTTGTCCCCTCTGCCGGCGCGCCCGTCGTCTGTGCCGGAACCGTCGGAGCAATGCCTTCTCCTCCCGGGCCCTCCCCGGCCGGACCGCCCTCGGACGTCGGGAGGTTCGCATCTATGGATTCCGCCTCGCTCGATTCCGTCGTCTCCGCCGCGGTTGTCAGGACAACGCCTGAGGTGTTTCTCTTAATCTGCGCCGACTTCCCGCGGTAACTGCTGTTGTGGAAAAATTCGCGGCTCACCTCAACCCCATCCTTGGTTATAACCAGATATGTGCTCCAGGACGTGCCCGGAACCCCTTCCTTTACAATCTTCTCCTCATCCGGCTGCAGCGTCTGATCCTCTTCATACACAGGAGCCGGCGGATCAAGATTTCCGGACTTCTTGGACTCCATCTTGACCTTGGTGCCTTCCTCCAGAATCGGGATGCCGTAGATCGATATCGTCAGCTCCGGAGCCGAGAAGCTCGTCTTAATGGCAATCGGGTAATCCGATGTATTGACAAACTTAAAGTCCGGCCCGCCATAACTGACCGCCGCGTCCTCGCCCGGGGTCACATAGGACGGCTCATACGTGTGGGCCTTGCGCTCCGTCGTCTTAAGCCCTGCAAAAATCACCGCATTGTAAAGGGTCGAGGACACCTGGCAGACGCCGCCGCCCGGCTCCTGCACGATCTCGCCGTTCAGATAAGCCGTCGCGGGCTTATAGCCCTTCTCCACGGTGCGCGCTCCTGTCGTATCATTAAAGGAAAATGCCTGCCCCGGATTTACAATCGTGCCGTTTAGCGCCTCGCATGCCAGGCGGATATTCTCATTCCGGTTGCTGTTGGAGGTGGTCTTCGTGGTATAGGTCCCGATGGTCTTGTACCGCTCCGCAAGCTGAGCCGCCGTCGTGTCCGGGGAAACCTCCCGCACCTGCGCCTCGATCACCGCGTCGTAATCCTTTTGCGCCACGGCCGCCAGCATATCCTGCGCCAGCTTGTCCTGATCAATCACCAGGCCGTTGCTGCCCTCCGTGAAGGTAAACTTGCCGGATTGCTTGTCATAGCCGGAAATGCCGCCGTTCTTGGCCACCATGTTCCAGCTTCCCGCCACCAGAGCCGCCTCTGACTTGGCCGCGTCCAGAAGGTTCGCCGTATCGATCTCATAGCTCTCGCCCGGCTTCAGTTCGCTGGCATAGATCCCCTCCAGAAGCTCGTCCAGCTTGGCCTCCATCAAATTGTTGACCTCTGTCTCCTTATCCTGATACGTCACCTTCATGCCCCAGTTATACTGATCCAGAATCGCCTTCCTGGCCGCCTCCTGGGAAAGGCCCATGATGTTCACGCCTTCCACTGTAACCTGCTCGCCGCCCGCCGTCTCCTCCGCCGTACTGCCGCTCTCCGACGCCTCCGCGCTGCTCTCCCCGCCGTTCTCCTTCCCCTTACAGCCTTTAACCGCAAGGGAAATGCATAAAATCAGTATTATAATTCCCGCTGCGCCCAGAAGGACGGCCGGCGCTGCCGAAGCGCGCCTCCTCCTGTGCCTTCCATGATGACCGGATGAATAAGAATACCGCGCCGGCCCGCTGTGGCCGGACTGGCTGTGTCTCGTATGCGCCCCATAATCCGTACGGCCCGTACGGCCGCTTCCCTGAGAAACACGCCCGCTCCCTGAAGAACGGCCGGAGCCTGCTGTATGGCTTCTTCCCGCCGATGTCCTGCTCCCCGAAGAACGCCCCGAAGCCCCGGAGCCCGCTGCCCTTCTGCCCGAACCGCTGTTATAATTACTACTCATTTCCTATCACCCGTCTGTCGTTTATTTATCATTTGTTTCCTTGCATAAATTCTCTTCATGATGTATGAAACCGCGGCCGCTGTCCCTGCGGCCTTCATGAAGGATATCAAAGTACAGTATAGCACACTTCGCGGAAAAAGAAATGACTAATTTCTTAATATTCGTAAAATTGCAGAGGCGCATAACCGTTCAGACAGGTCTGCGATCCTGATGCGCTGACTGTACGATGCAGGCCGTATGATGAAATGACGGCCGCAGACATTCGTTTTGCGCCGCGTCTTCTTCTGCTTGCATTCCTGCTCCCATGCTATATAATATATAATGCCAACACAGTAAAAGCCCGGTACATAAGCAAAGACATTATAAAGGAGACTTAAATCGTGAAAAAAGACATGACCTCCGGCCCGGAGTGGGCCGTCATCCTCTCCTTCTCCCTCCCGATCATGGGCGCAAACCTATTGCAGGTGCTCTACAATTTCGCCGACAGTGTGATCGTAGGCAATTTCATCGGCCCCGCCGCCCTGGGCGCAGTCGGCCTCACCAATTCCATGACCTGGCTTCTGGTCGCCTTCTGCAGCGCGCTCGGAGCCGGCGCGAATATCGCGGCGGCCCAGTTCTTCGGCGCCGGAAAAGATACGGAGATCAAGGAAACCATCGCCGCCTCCTACCTCATGGCCGCGGCCTTAAGCGCGGCGCTGACGCTTCTGTGCGTCCTGGCCGCCCGCCCGGTGATTGACGGCTTTTTAAAGGCCCCGCAGGAGATGAGCGCGGACAGCCGGGCCTATTTCCTGATCTATTCCGGCGGGATCGTATTTCAGCTCCTCTACAATGTGACCTACGGCATCCTCCGGGCGCATGGGGATTCCAGGGGGGCCCTGTACTTCCTGCTCATCTCGGCCTTTGTCAATATCGCCCTTGACTGCCTGTTCATCCTGGTCTTTCAGATGGGCGTCCCCGGCGCGGCGCTCGCCACGGTCATCGCGCAGGCCGGATCCGCGATCGCCAGCATGCTCTACCTGCGAAAGCAATTTCCGGATCTGCTTCCCGGGCTGCGCTGTCTGAACGCGTGGAAGAAACAGACCTGGCTTTTAACGCGGCTGAGCGTGCCCATCATTTTACAGAGCACTGTGACGTCGTTCGGCTTTATTATTCTGCAAAGGCTCATCAATTCCTTTGGCACGCCGAGCATCGAGGGCTATTCGGCCATGATGCGGATCGAACAGCTCGCCCACATCCCCTCGCAGAGCCTTAATGTCGCGCTCTCCAGCTTTACCGGGCAGAACATCGGAGCGGGAAAGACAGAGCGGGCAAAAAAGGGCTGCCGCTCTGCCATCGCGATGGGCGTCCTCACAAGCGCTGCCATCAGCGCCCTGGTCCTGCTCTTTGACGATCCTTTACTCGGCCTGTTCCACATCACCGGGGAATCGCTGCGCCGCGGGCGGGAGCACCTGGATATCCTGATGCTCTTTATCTGGACCAACACCATCATGAATATTACCTGCGGCTTCCTCCAGGGGGCGGGAGACGTCAAAATCCCGGCCGCCTCCGGCTTTGTCAACCTCGGCATACGGCTTTCCCTGTCGTATCTTCTGGCCGCAACGCCTGTCGGCTTTCGTTGCTACTACGTCAGCATGCCGCCGGCCTGGTGTATTTCCTGCCTTCTGGTGGTATGGCATTACAGGAGCGGGAAGTGGAAGGAGTATTGTATTGTGAAGAAAGGAAACGCTTCATGACAAACATCACAGAAATCACAGACTTTGACGCCCCGGGGCTGGACGTCTACGCCCGCCTGACAGAAGGGCAGCTTTTGAACCGGCATGAACCGGAAAAGGGCCTGTTTATCGCGGAAAGCCCCAGGGTGATCGAACGCGCCTTAGACGCCGGATATACCCCTGTCTCGCTTCTCCTGGAACAAAAGCATGTGGAAGGGCAGGCAAAGGAGATCATCCGCCGCTGCGGGGAAATCCCTGTCTTTACAGGCGAATTTTCGCTTCTCACAAAGCTCACGGGCTTTCACTTAACGCGCGGCGCGCTCTGCGCCATGCGCCGAAAGCCCCTTCCCGCCCCCAGAGAGGTATGCGCCGGCGCAAAACGGATTGCAGTGCTTGAGCATGTCATGAATCCTACCAATGTGGGCGCTATTTTCCGCTCTGCCGCGGCGCTCGGCATCGACGCCGCGCTGCTTACGCCCGCGTGCAGCAATCCGCTCTACCGCCGCGCCATACGCGTCAGCATGGGGGCCGTATTTCAAATCCCGTGGACATACCTCGGGCAGGAGGAATCGCAGGAAGCCGTCCCCGAAAGCCTTCCGGAAACGGATCTGGCGCTTCTTAAGGATCTCGGCTTTAAGACGGCTGCCATGGCCTTAATCGAGCGCGCCGTGCCGATCGATGACCCGGCTTTGGCTTTGGAGGAACGGCTTGCCATTATACTGGGAACCGAAGGCGACGGGCTGGCCGCGTCCACGATTTCCGCCTGCGACTATATTGTGCGGATTCCCATGTCCCACGGGACGGACTCCCTGAATGTCGCCGCGGCCAGCGCGGTCGCTTTCTGGCAGTTGAGAAGGAAGGGGTGAGTAAAAAACTGTCGCGAAATGACGAACCATTCCTTATTTCGCGGCAACCCCCGGAGCCGAAGGCTGAACTGCTGCGCTATTCACCCTTTATTTCACAACCAGATTGACAATCCTCCCCGGAACATAGATCTCCTTGACGACAGTTCCGGCCAGCTTGTCCTTCACCGCCTCTTTTCCGGCAGCGATGGCGTCCTCCTTTGGCACATCCGCCGGCAGCGTCACCACAGCCCTGGTCTTTCCGTTGATCTGAACCGCGATCTCCTTTTCGTCGTCCTTCATCTTCTCCGCGTCGCACTCCGGCCACCGGGCGTGGAAAACGCTGTCCGTTCCGCCTAATACCTGCCACAGCTCCTCTCCCAGGTGCGGGGCAAATGGCGCCAGCAGCACCACAAACGTGCGCAGTGTCTCCCGGTCAATACCGCCCTCCTTTTTATTCAGCTCCATAAGACGGTTATTGTACTCCATAAAGCCGGAGATCACGGTATTTAAGCTGAACTGCTCAAAGCGCTGCTCAATATCATAGATCAGCTTGTGGCGCGTCTTCACCATCTCCCGGGTCGCCTTTATATCTTTATCCCTGTTATCCATCACCAGATTGTAGAAACGGTTCAGGAAACGGGAAACGCCCTCGATCCCTCTGTCGTCCCACTCGGCGTCCAGCTCCGGCGGCCCTACAAACAGCTCATACAGGCGCAGGGAATCGCAGCCGTAGTCGCGGACCAGATCGTCCGGCGAAACCACATTTCCCTTGGACTTGCTCATCTTGATGCCGTTCTTGCCGGTGATCATGCCCTGATTAAAAAGCTTCTTAAACGGCTCGTCAAAATCCACCGCGCCGATGTCATACAAAAACTTCGTATAGAAGCGCGAGTACAGAAGATGCAGCACCGCGTGCTCCACTCCGCCGATGTACATATCCACCGGAAGGTATTTGTCCGCCTTCTCCCTGGAAACGAGCGCCTCTGTGTTCTTATTGTCCACATACCGCAGGAAATACCAGGAGGAACCGGCCCACTGGGGCATGGTGTTTGTCTCCCGTTTGGCCGGCGCGCCGCAGCAGGGGCAGGTCGTGTTCACCCACTCGCCGATCGCGGCCAGCGGCGATTCCCCTGTGCCTGTGGGCTGGTAGCTGTCAACCTTCGGAAGCTCTAACGGAAGCTGATCCTCCGGAACCGGGACATTGCCGCACTTCGGGCAGTGCACGATCGGGATCGGCTCGCCCCAGTAGCGCTGACGCGAAAATACCCAGTCGCGCAGCTTATAGTTCACCCGCTTGTGGCCGATTCCCATCTTCTCGATCATCTCCGGCGCTTCCTTTTTAAGGACCGCCGACTCCATTCCGTTCCAGTCCCCGGAATTGATCATGGTTCCCGACGCGTCCGTGTACGCCTCGGTCATGGACGCGATCTCTTTGCCGTCCTTTGCGATCACCTGGATGATGGGGATATTGAATTTTCTGGCAAATTCAAAGTCGCGGTCATCGTGCGCCGGCACGCACATGATCGCGCCCGTGCCGTAATCGGCCAGCACATAATCCGACAGCCAGATCGGAACCTTTGCCCCGTTTAACGGGTTTATTGCATAGCTTCCGGTAAACACGCCCGTCTTTTCCTTGTCCTGTAAGCGATCCACATTGGAACGCATGGAGGAATCGAAGATATACTTCTCCACCGCCTCCCTCGTCTCGTCCGTGGCCAGGCCCTTTGCCATCGCGTGCTCCGGGGCCAGTACCATAAACGTCGCGCCGTGCAGCGTGTCAGGCCGCGTGGTGTAAACGGTGATCTTCTCTTCCCTTCCCTCGACCGGGAAATCCACCTCCGCGCCGTAGGACTTGCCGATCCAGTCCGTCTGCATCTTTTTAACCTTTTCCGGCCAGTCCAGCTTGTCTAAGTCATTCAAAAGGCGCTCGGCATACGCCGTGATCCTAAGCATCCACTGGCGGAGGTTTTTCTTCGTCACCGCAGCTCCGCAGCGCTCGCAGCAGCCGTTTACCACCTCCTCATTCGCCAGCCCCGTCTTACACGACGGGCACCAGTTGATGGGGAATTCCTTCTCATAGGCCAGGCCCTTTTTAAACATCTGCACAAAGATCCACTGCGTCCATTTATAAAAGCCGGGATCCGTGGTGTTGACCTCCATATCCCAGTCATAAATGGCCGCAATCTCGCCGATCTGGCGCTTGATATTCTCCACATTCTCCGCCGTCGAGATCGCCGGGTGGACGCCCATCTTGATCGCGTAATTCTCCGCCGGAAGCCCGAACGCATCCCAGCCCATGGGGTGGATCACATATTTCCCCTTCAAAAGCTGATAACGGCTCCAGACGTCCGAGATCACGTATCCTCTCCAGTGTCCCACATGAAGGCCGCTGCCGGACGGATACGGAAACATATCCAGGCAGTAATACTTTTCCTTTTTCCCGTCGTTTACATTGATCGGGTTCTTCTCCCAGTTGGCACGCCATTTCTTCTCAATGGCTGTGTGATTGTACTGCGCCATGTCTTTTTCCTCCTGCATTCTCGATAAAATAAATATAGGCAGCGGCAAACAATTGTTTGCCGTCCCATGTAAAAAGCCCCCGTCTCCATCTAAGATAGAGACGCAGGGCTGTATACTCCATACTCCGCTGCGCGGTACCACTCTATTTCATGTGCATAACACATGCGCTTTGATCTTCTCTGTAACGGGCGGACCCGGCTCTGCTTACGCAGGAAAGCGTCGCTTAGCGCCTTCCCTTCGGCAGGGCTGCTCCAAGGCCAGTTCGGCTGCGATCCATAACTGCCTCGCACCTGACGGCAGCTCTCTGATATGTCCCCTCAGCCTACTACTCCTCTTCACGGCATTTTAACTATGTGATAATGTACCATATCCGGGCGGGCTTGTCAAGGCAGGCGGATTGCTTCCGGAAGATCCTCCTGACCAGGGGGGACAATAACGTACAGACACATCAGGCGTTTCTATGAGACTGCCGCTGTCCTTTTCCCCAAAGCCGCAGAATCTCCCCCAGCTTTTCCACACTTTCAGCCAGATAATCCACGCCCGCCTCAAGAAGCTCCTCCCGCGATCCGTATCCAAACAGGACGCCCGCGCATAAAAGCCCGTTCTCCTTTGCCCCAGCCACATCATGCCTGCGATCGCCCACCATAATCACCGGCGTCTTTTCCGGATCCACGCCCAGCCGCTTGAGCGTCCAGGCAATCACCTCGCCTTTTTTCACCCGTTTTTCCTCCATATCCGCCCCGCCCACCAGCTTAAAATACCGGCGCAGGCCGAAATGCTTCAGAATCTGCTCTGCGAACACCTCCGGCTTGGATGTGGCAACCGCCAGGGTAAAGCCATCTCTGCACAGCCCTTCAAGCATGTCATGGATTCCCTCATACGGACGGTTCTCAAAGATTCCGCGCCCGACAAAGTATTCGTGAAAATGCGGAATCGCCGCCCTGGCGTCCGCTTCACTGAAGCCGTAAAACTCCATAAAGCTCTCTGTCAGGGGCGGGCCGATAAACGGGCAAAGCGCCTCCAAATCCGGCTCCTCAATCCCATATGCCCGCAGGGCATGCTGCACAGACTTCGTAATTCCTTCCTTTGGATCCGTCAGAGTTCCATCCAGATCAAATAAGATAATGTGTTCCATCGCGATTCGTCTCCTCCTGCCTTTGTCCTGTATTTCAGTATAGCATATTATGACATAATTTATGGTAAAATGGAAGAAAAAGCGTATATGAGCCAGAGAATTATCGCCGAAAGATGTAACGGTTCAGAGGTTATCTGAGCTGTCACAAAAAAATATTATGGCCATTCCGGCATCATGGCGCTGGTTCACATCCCTGCCGGGGTGTGAACCGCAGGGAAATGATTCAGATTTAAAAAAATGAAGATATTCCCTGGCTCCAGTCGTTTAATAGATAAGACCGACAGGAAAGGGGGCGATCCGAATCAATGCAGAGCAGCGGCTGGAACATTGGATAGACCAGTATCAGAATTTAATCTACTCGATTTGCTACAAATTCACCGCCAATTATTTTGATGCTGAGGATCTCGCCCAGGAAACCTTTCTTTCGGCGTACAAAAGCATGGCGTATTTTGATGGCGGCAATGAGCGCGCCTGGCTCTGCCGGATTGCGACGAACAAGTGCCTGGATTATTTAAAACGGGCCGGCCGGAAATCAGTCCCCACGGACGACGAATATTTCACAGCCATCGCCGCCCCTGACTCCGTAGAGGAAACGATGCTGGAGGACGAGGTGAGGCAGAAGCTCTTTGATTGCTGCAATTCCTTAAAGGAGCCCTACAAAAGCGTGGCTCTGGATTACTATTACAATGAGATGGAAATCGGCGAAATCGTCCACAAGACAGGTAAAAATATCAAAACGCTGCAGACCCAGATTTACCGTGCCAGGGGGATGCTGCGCAAGCTCTATGGAAAGGAGGATATCGGGCATGGATCTTAGCAGAAAGCAGGAACAAAGAAGACAAAACACAGAAGGAGCGCTTTTGTCCCCTGTGCGTATCTCACACATTTCCCCTGAACGCCTGAAGGGAAGCCTGAAAGGAAGGCTTTCGGACAGTGAGTTTAAGCATCTGGCCGTATGTCCCCGGTGCCGGGAGGCACTGTCCGAGGCGGCGGCCGGAAAGGAGCTTTTAACCGCTCCCCGCGATCTGAAATCCTCGATCCTCGAGCGGAGCAGGAAGCTGGATGTCCAGATTATCGCAGGATCGAACCAATTGTCAAAAAAGCTGCAGTTTTTCTATTTCAGCTTAAAGGTGGGCGCCGCGGTCCTCTGCTCCTTAAGCCTGCTGTTTCTGGCCCCCAATCTGGCGGAGAGCTCGGCCAGGCGGGCTGCAGATGAGCTGACAGGCGACCACTACGGACAGTTGTCCGAACAGCATTGGGAGTATTATAAGCACATTGAGCAGTTGACCGGACAGCTTCACCAATTGTCAAATTTTAATCTGGAGGTATTTCGTTATGACAAAAAAGAAAGGTAAATTAATGACATTCTGCTGGTCCCTGATACCCGGGGCCGGCGAGATGTATCTCGGCTTTTTCAAACAGGGCGTCAGCCTGATGATGATTTTTGCAGCGCTTCTCGGCGTATCCGGCTTCCTCAGACTGGGGTTCCTGACCTTTTTGGCCCCGATTGTATGGTTTTACAGCTTTTTTCACACCAACAACTTGAACTCCTTAAGCGATGAGGAATTCTACTCCATTGAGGACGATTACCTGATTCCATGGAATGAGTTCGGATTAAACCGCTTTACCATTCAGAAATACCGCCGGCTCCTGTCCGCATGCCTTATCTTCTTTGGAATCAGCATCCTGTGGAATATCGGCTCCGGCGCATTTTTCTGGTACCTGCTGCCCATCCTGCGCCTTTCCGAACGCGCCCAGGACTTCCTCCGGTTCCTTGCGCGCAGCATCCCGCAGGCCATCGTAGCCATCGCGATCATCACTGCCGGCATCTATATGATCAAAGGGAAATACGACGAGCTCCACAGCGATTCCGGCGACATCCCCTCCCCGCCTTATCTGGAAAATGGGGGGGGCAATTGAGGAGCGCGGCCTTAAATACGATGCATTTGCCGTAATTCAACAACCCCGCTGCAAGCAACGGGGCGTCAAACTTACAGCGCTGCAGAGCAGCGGGGTATTTGACCCTCGCGGCAGCCGCCAAATGTGCATGCAAGCATGCCCACTTGGCTCGTTGCCCGCGGGAATAAATGCCGGGCAGGCGTCTGTCACCTGCCCGGTTAAACACAAAGCGGCGCGCACATCTGCCAGAAAGCAATTTTCAAACACGCTCTAATCCGCGCTTCCCGCCGCCTTCGCGTATTGCTTTCTGGTGCGAAACCGTTCGACCAGATTCTCCAGAATCTTTGCCTGGCCGGACAGCTCCCTGGATGCGGCCGAATTTTCTTCAGCGGCCGCTGCGTTTGCATGTACAACCCCGGTAATCTGGGAAACCGAATGAACCATGCACGCAAATGCGTCTGCCTGTTCGCTGGTAGACTGATCAATATCCCCCAAAAGCTCGGCCATTGACTGCACATGGTTCCCCACCTGCTTCATGGATTGCACCGTCGCGTCAGCGACCTGAATCCCGTGTTTCACCGCTAATGTGGATTTTTCAATCATTTCTGCGGTGGTACTGGCTGCTTCCGCGCTCTTGCCCGCAAGGTTGCGCACTTCATCTGCAACAACCGCAAAGCCTTTGCCCGTATCGCCGGCGCGCGCAGCTTCTACCGCTGCGTTAAGCGCAAGAATGTTGGTCTGGAAAGCAATATCCTCAATAATTTTGATCACTTTTGCGATCTCCTGAGAGGAAGAGTCAATCTCCCCCATTGCATGGACCATATCATCCATCTGGCGGTTGCTCTGGACAACCACCTTCCAAGCCTGCCCGGAAATCTCCTTGACATGGGCGGCATTCTCCCCGTCCTGCCGGGTTAAGGATGCGACTTTATCCAGTGACGCCTGAAACGCTTCCACGGCGGCGGTTTGCTCTGTGGATCCCTGCGCCAGCAGTTGTGAATTGGAGGCAAGGCTCTCCGAACCGGCCCTGACCTGGGTGCAGCAGAGATAGATTCGTTCGATGGTGTCATTCAGGGAATCCAGGATCAGGTTGAGGGATTTTTTAATTTCCCCGAAGTCGCCTATGTATTCACGTTCGATTTCCATCGAAATATTGCCGTCGGAAATACCGCCCAGCACATAAGAAATATCCTCCACATACTGCCGGATATTGGACATCGTCGCATTGAGCTGACGGGAGAGCACACCCAATTCGTCCTGTTCGGCGCTGTCCAGATCAATTTCCAGATGCCCCTCCGAAACTTCCTGCATTCCCTGAGACAATTTTTTGAGCGGCACAGTGATGATCACCGCTATTTTATAGGAAACCAGGAGAGCGGCAAGCACGATCACAGCAAACAAAATATCCTGGATTATGATCGTCCGGTTGGCCTGGGAAATTGCCTGATCTTTAAAATCTTCTGCTTTTGCCTCGGAACCGGCGGCCATCTCCTGCGCGATGGTCATCGATTCATCGAGGACCGCTTCAAACCGCTTCATCTCCTCCTGCGTCTGCCCGTTTTCGGACAATAAGCGGCCGATTTCGGCATACGATGTCTCCAGCGCGGACATCTTCTGTTCAAAAGCGGTTATCAGCGCAGCGTCGATCACGCCGGCTTTCCTGGCTGCGTTCAATTCCGCCTAGATGTTCTTACGGGCATTCTCATAATCGTCCGTCAACTGGGAACCGCCTGACAGGAGCATACTGTCGGCTGCGTTCTGTATCTGGCAGACATCTTTCATCAGGGCCACAGAAGAAACCGCGCTCATATGCGGGCCTGTATACAGATCCACAGACAAGCCGGAAATACTGCGTAAATTACTAAGTGAAAATGCGTTCATTACAATCAAAATAATCAGCAGGAACCCAAAGCCCAGTGTCAGCTTCCCTCTGATCTTTAAATGTTTCATAACCATGCTCCTTATAGTACCGTAATCAAATTCAGAGTATAGTAAAGCTGCCGCATCACACAGCCCCCCGGAGGAAACATGCAGATTGTCTGCATGCTTCCTCCGGCTGCATACGTAATGCGGCAGTCTTCTCTGTCTATCAATATTTGCACGCGTCGCTTATTTCAGCTCATCCACAACCTTCTGGATCGCTGCCAGCGCGTCGTCCGGAAGCTTGTCGTAGCCTTCTTTGGCAACGGCAAATTCCTTAATCTCATTCACGCGGTCATTCATGCGGGCCTTGAGCTGGGTTACATACTCCGGATCGTTCATATCCGGCACAAATCCCTCCCAGTCAAGGATCTCGATGTCAGAGAACGGGCCCCACTTGTGGAAATCAGCCTTGCCCTCTACGATGGCCTCCAAGATTCCCAGGGTGTCGGACGGTTTTACCTTCTTGCCCATGAAATCGCCTGTATTTACGATGTAGCAGTCAACGTTTTTCTCTTCTACCAGCTTTTTGAACTTGTCATAGTCGTGAGCCAGCGGGTAGGTGCGGAACGGGTTGGCATACGGAACAACCACCAGCTTGTTCGGATCCGCGCCCGGAGCGAGACGCTCGGCGGAGGAACGCTTGGTAGCCAGGGTCGCGCCCATAACGGAAGCTAAGGAAGCGCCTTTGAGCTTTACAACCGGCGGAATGGTGGGATCCTTCATGATCCAGAAGATCGCATTCACCGGAGCCTCAATCTTGTCCACACGGTTCGGGGACCATAATTTGGACTTGATCGCGCGGCCGTTGCCGTTGCGGATATCCTCTGTAACGAGCTGGATCTTGCCTTCCTCGTCAAGGGTCGCGGAGCAGTTCTGTGCGGTGAGCAGGTACTTGTTGTCCGCGCAGCCGGTCGGGTAATCCGCGGTCTTATCAAAGTAGGTCGGCTCCAGGGCGATGGATGAGCAGGTGTCTGTGTTGATGATAAACGCATCGTCATGAAGAACCTTGATCTCATACTTTCCGCCGTGCTTCGCATGCGTCAGAGTGGATTTTCCGGAACCGGACAGGCCGTATACGGATGCAACATACTTGCTGCCGTCCGCCAGCGTGTACTCCTTCTGTCCGCCGTGGCAGGAAGCGTAGCCGTTGCGGTTCGCGATGGCCCATGCCATGGTGAGCGTGCCCTTCTTGTGCTCGCCGAAATATCTCATGCCCAGGATGCAGGCGCAGTTCGTCTCTGTGTTGAAGTAGCACAGCGTCTTCTTCTGCGGATCGGATAAGCAGTCAAGGGACACGTTCGGACGGTCGGAGCCGTTCCACTGCGGGTCAGAGAAGATATAGATATCGGCTTCCTTTCCGTCGCCAACCGGCCTGGAATCTCTGTACATCTTCACATACTCATCAGACATATACTGGAAGTTGAGCATCCAGTTATACATCACATTTTCCTCGCCCTCCGGGATTAAGAGATGCGCTTTTACCATAAACTCCGGATCCAGGCCGACGAATACCTCCGCATGATACATGGTTTTCCAGCGGGACTCATAGATTGCGTCCATAGCCACCTTGTCAAGCGCCTCGCAGTCCACGCCCGGCTCTCCCGCGATGCGGCGCGCCGTCGCATAACGGCCTGTGATTGCGCCGTCGTTAAACAGAAGCACCTTCGCGTCCTTCTCAAGGCCGAATTCCTCGCCTCTGTATACAGGCATGTCCGTCACAATCGTTCCCGGAGAATTCTTCGCTAATTCATATGCCTCCTTCAAGGTATTTACTTTCACCACATTGTTACCGTAGAAAGCTGCCTCGATGATCGAACGGGTCTTGGAAAAGCCCACCTTATCTTTACCGATCTCGCTGATTGGATAATATGATTTGGTTGACATATTGTTCCTCCTTCTCTGACTAGAAATTTGTTTCATTATCTCACTTTGTTAAACAAAAGTCAATGCCTGAGATTCTAAAAATTCACTTAAAAAACTCATGTCCCCCATGCTCCTTCACAAAGGTAAGCTTCCGGTCAAACCACTCGATATTGGATGAGGCAGACCCCCTGCGGTTCATAAAATAAAGCGCTCCCTCGGAATAATCCTCCCCTGCCAGGGCCCGGTCCACGCATTCGATCGTCTCCTGCGTGATCTCGCACGTATTAATGCGCCCGTCCGATACCGGGGAAAACTGGGAGCGCTCATATACGACGTCTGTAATCGTATCCGGAAATTCGCTGTTCCTGACCCGGTTGATAATCACGTTCGCCACCATGATCTTCCCCTTCGCGTCGCAGATGCCCGCTTCGGCCTGTACGATTCTAAGCAGCACCTCATAATCCCGGGCCGTACAGCGGATCGCCTTTTCGGCCTGTCCCGGTTTCGGTCCGCCGCGCGGCGCCTCCTGCGCGCCCTGGCCGCTGTGCGTGAGGATCTCCTTTGTCAGCGTCTCTACCTCCAGATCGGAGCGGGCGAGCTCGTCCTGAATCCGGCGTTCTAAAAGACCTCCCACAAATCTCCGTCCCTGTTCGCTGCCTGCGATCAATGAAACCTCCAGCCGGCTCACGGGATCCACGCCAAATCCTTCCCTCTTCCCGTAGGATCCGCGCGGCCTGTCCTCCGCGCTCTCTCCGTAAAACGCCGGCGCAGCCCCGGTTTTTGCCCCTGCGTAGCCCGCCCAAAAGAGAAATGCCACCATTGCAACTGACAGGGCGGTTATAAAAGCGCCGGCGGTCCGGCACAGCCTCCTCGCCGCGCCGCGCGCAAGCAAACGGCACAGACGGCGCACAGTCTGAAGAAATGAGTACATATCCGGCATACAATCTCCTCCTTCGCAGCGGTTATTCTGAACATGTTATACAGCAGTACAGCCCTGCACAAATAACGATGGTGGTATTATATTGGAATCACGCAAAACATGTCAATAAGTTTTAATATATTTGTGACAAAATATATGTATATTTAACATATTTTTAATATTTATGTGAGGTATACACAAATATATTCCCGATTTTTTCCATATGTATGGTAACTATTTTATGCTCCCCTGACCGAATTTATTACAATTATGTTAAAAAACTCCAAGCCTAAAAATACGGGCCGGCACCACCGGGCAGGGGAAGCGCTTTTCCTCCGGCCGCCGCGCGGCCCGCATGCTGCTTGGGCGGCAGACTTCCCTTTGCGGGCCCGTACATAACAAAAAAATGGCTGAAACCAACTCAGCCATTTTCCATAGAAATGAATCTTTTGTTTTCTCTCTCCCCTTCAAATCAGGGCGGCGAATTCGGCCCCTATATATCCGGCCAGCTTTTCCGGATTCAGCCTCACCTGCACGCCGCGCTGCCCGGCGCTGACAGATATCTCGTCAAACAGGACAGCCGTTTCTTCTATAAAGGTAGGAAACTTCTTTTTCATGCCCACAGGCGAGCACCCGCCGCGCATATAGCCTGTCAGGGGGAGCAGCTCCTTCATATGGATCATCTCCACCTTTTTATCGCCTGACGCCCTGGCCGCCTTTTTCAGATCCAGCTCCTCGTCAACCGGGATGCAGCAGACCAGATAGCCGTTTTTATCGCCCTTAAGCACCAGCGTCTTGTACATCGTGTCATGATCCACGCCCATCACATCCGCCGCATGGCTGCCGGATAAGTCATTTTCATCCACCTCATACTCCCCCACGGCGTATTCAATCCCGGCCGCGTCGAGAAGCCGCATTACGTTCGTCTTCGTCATCTTTACCAACCTCTGTCAACCTAATCTTAACTGTTCCGATCCCCTGAATGGCTGCAGCACGTAACCGTTCCGGAGTTGTCAGGACTACTGCTGCAGCACATCCACTGTCTCCGGCCCATACGGCTGCACAGAAACCGATACATACCAGCCCGTCTCTGAAACAGGCCCAAAATGCAGCGACGAAGCGGCCTCCCTGATCCTGGCCCCGTCCCCGGAATCCGGATGGCAGGGGCGCGAAGAACCCGCCAGGATCACACCTATTCCGGCCGCTGCCACGCTTCCCGTTTCTCCCCCTTCCTCTGCCACCGGCGTATCTCCGTCGTCTGCGTCCAGTACCCGCAGCTCATCGCCTCCGGGCAGCTCCGGAGCGACCGTATAGCGAAGCGCCAGATAATTCCCGGGAAAAACCATCCCCTGCCCGCCCATTCCCGAATGGCCGCGAAATGCGTTTTCCGGAAGGGCGCGCGCCTCGCAGGACAGGATCCTGATACGGTGAATGGTTCCGGCCACGGGATGGCGAAACGTTTTCTCAAACGCCCCGCTGCCCGGCCCGGCGGTAAAACGGCAGCCGCAGGGGTATTCCTCCCTCCCGGCCTTCACGGCCAGGCTCAGCTCCCTCACTTCCTCCCGTTTCCCGTCCGGCCACAGAAAGCGGATCCGGTGGCAGTACCAGCCCGCCTCTTCACACAGGCCGTACGCCTCCTCAAGCTCCTGCGCCTCGTCCCGGTAAGCGTAAAGAGACTCGTTCTCCCAGACCCGCTGCCAGCCTGTCCCGCACCAGCCCCTGCACTCCGCCTTTTTTCCGTTGATCCGCGCTTCAAACGAGGGGAACGAGCATAGCGGGTTTTCCGCCTCTGCTAAAAGCCTCTCCTCCTTTGTCAGGCCCTCTCCCGCCGGATCCTCCTTAAGCCTTTCGAGCCACCGGCCGGCAAAACGCGCCAGCGTCTCTTTTGGAATCAGCCTTACCACATCTGCTACCAGGCTGTTTTTACAGCCGTACACCGCCGGAACCAGCCACTCCGAGCCTGCGTACGAAAACCGCTTTCCCACCCGGATCGGCTTTCCGGGCCGCTCATACCGTTCATGCCATCCGCTGAAATTTCCGGACCCATACACCTTCATTTATCTAACTCCTGTTTTCTGCCGCGCCGCCAGCCGGAGCGCGCTGTACTTCTCTTGCTCCTCCGGCCGGATCTCCCCTCATTTCTTCCTCTTCTTCTGAATCAGATAATACCCGGCCGCGGCCCCGGCGAACACCGCGGCCGCAGTAAAGAACAGCTCCGGGCCCCCTATCCTGCCGGCCACAAAGATAGCGGTAGGGCCGTCGGCGCCCCCAATCACAAACGATCTCTGAAAACTCCTCGCAGAGCCGGAAAAAAGGCCGATCCCGGCCGCAACAGCCGCGCAGGCCGCCAGTATCCATACAACCACCGTTTTCTTTTTGTCCATCGTACCGCTCAAACTCCTTTCTCCATCAGGCAGAAGCGCCCCATCTCCCGGATCGCCTTCCGGTAAATGGCAAAAACCGTCTCAAGCTCTCCTTCTATGGCGTCACTGAATTCAAGCTCCATGCGTCTCCTTCCCGTTAATATAATTCACCAGGCCGCCGGCTGTGATGATCCGCTGCATAAACTCCGGAAACGCCTGTCCCTGAAATGAAGTGTTCTTTGTCTTATCCGTGATCACGCCGCTGTCAAAATCGATCTCCACCTCATCTCCGGCCTCAATGGCTTTTGCCGCCTCCGGGCACTCGATAATCGGCAGGCCGATGTTGATGGCGTTGCGGTAGAAAATCCTCGCAAAGGTTTCCGCAATCACGCAGCTCACCCCGGCGCACCTAATAGCCAGGGGCGCGTGCTCCCTGGACGAGCCGCAGCCAAAGTTTTTGCTGGCCACAATGATATCGCCTTTCTCGACCTTGCGCACAAATTCCCTGTCAATATCCTCCATGCAGTGCTTCGCCAGCTCCGCGCCCTCGGTGGCATTTAAGTACCTGGCCGGGATGATAACGTCTGTATCTACGTTGTCGCCGTATTTGAATACATGTCCGCATGCTTTCATCTTCTCTTCCTCCTATAAACCCAGCTCGGCCGGGCTGCTGATTTTTCCGGTTACCGCGCTGGCTGCCGCCACGGCCGGGCTCGCCAGATAGATCTCCGAATCCACATGCCCCATGCGCCCCACAAAATTCCGGTTCGTTGTGGAGATACAGCGCTCGCCCTCTGCCAGGATGCCCATATAGCCGCCCAGGCAGGGCCCGCAGGTCGGCGTGCTGACAACCGCCCCGGCCTCAATAAAGGTTTCCAGGAGGCCCTCCCTCATAGCCTGCAGATAGATCGCCTGCGTCGCCGGGATCACGATACAGCGCACGCCCTTTGCCACCTTCCTGCCCTTCATCACCGCGGCCGCGGCCCGCATATCCCCGATCCGCCCGTTCGTGCAGGAGCCGATTACCGACTGATCAATGCGGATCTCGCCCACCTCGTCAATGGTTCTCGTATTTTCCGGCAGATGCGGAAATGATACCGTTGGCTTAAGCTTTGACAAATCGATGGTATACTCCGCGTCATACTCCGCATCCTCATCCGCCTTGTAAACCGTAAACCTTCTCGTCGCATGCGCCTCCAGGTACCGCATCGCCGTCTGATCCACCGGGAAAATCCCGTTCTTCCCGCCCGCCTCAATCGCCATATTGCAGATCGTAAAGCGGTCGTCCATAGACAGATATGAAACGCCGTCGCCGCAAAACTCCATGGACTTATAAAGCGCCCCGTCCACGCCGATCAGGCCGATGATATGTAAAATAATGTCCTTTCCGCAGACCCATCCATGCGGCTTTCCTGTCAGTACAAACCGAATCGCGGACGGAACCTTGAACCACGCCTTGCCGGTCGCCATCCCGGCCGCCATATCCGTGCTGCCCACGCCCGTGGAAAAAGCGCCCAGGGCGCCGTACGTACACGTATGCGAATCCGCGCCGATAATCGCGTCCCCCGGCACGGTTAAGCCCTTCTCCGGAAGCAGGGCATGCTCGATCCCCATCTCCCCCACATCGAAATAATTCGTAATCCCATGCCTGGCCGCAAATTCTCGGCAGCATTTACAGTTCTGCGCTGACTTAATATCCTTGTTCGGAATAAAATGATCCATCACAAGGGCGATTTTATCTTTGTGGAAAACGGACGGGTTGTCCATCTTTTTCATCTCATTGATCGCAACCGGGGTCGTAATGTCATTGCCGAGAACCAGATCCAAATCCGCCTCAATCAACTGCCCGGCCCGCACCTCAGGAAGGCCCGCATGCGCCGCCAGAATTTTCTGGGTCATTGTCATTCCCATGACTTTCATCTCCTCCTAAACATGATTTATATAATTGTATTATAGCATCGGTTCTGTTATAATACAATTATATAATATGAATATGTGGCATGAATCAGGGTTATAAGAAGGGGCGTTTGTGTGTGAGAAGGCTGCTTGAATGTGAGAAGGATATTTGGATGCGAGAAGGCCACCGGCATCCGCTGCGCTTTTTTCTAAGCGGAAGCGGGGGCCTTTTGGATATAATGTACTCTCGGAATCTCTCTGCGCCTGATTTTGTGAGATGATTTTTTGTCAGATGTGCACAAATTTATGAGGCGTACGTGGAGCGTACGTTTTAAATTTGGGTGCATCTGGCGGAAAATCAGCCGCAAAAGCAGGCGCAGAGAGATTCCGAGAGTACATTATATAAGCAGACGCGGGCGGCCATCTTATGCGCAGGCACAGGCCATCAATGAAATATATAACATACAGAGGCAGAGGATGTGGAAACGATGGAACAGCATTTATCAGGATACCGGATTTTTTACGCGGTGGCGCGGGCGGGGAATATCTCCCGCGCGGCCAAAGATCTTTACATCAGCCAGCCGGCGATCAGCAAGGCGGTCGGCAGGCTTGAGGAAAGTCTGGGGGTAACGCTCTTTACGCGCAGCTCGCGCGGCGTCTCCCTGACCGCGGAAGGACAGGTATTGTACCAGCATGTCAGCAATGCGTTTGACACCTTAAGCCGCGGGGAGCATGAATTAAAACGCATCCGCGATTTCAATATCGGGCAGATCCGCATCGGCGTCAGCAATACGCTGTGCAAATACATTCTCCTGCCCTATTTAAAGGGGTTTCTGGAGCAGTTTCCACATGTCCGCATCCTGATCGACAGCCAGGACACGGCGCGGACTATCTCCATGCTCGAACAGCAGCAGCTTGACATCGGCCTCATCGCCGAGCCGCGGATGCGGCGCGGCCTGTCCTTTCTCCCGGTTATGCAGATCGAGGACGCCTTTGTATGCACAAGGGCCTATTTAGACAACTTAAAGATACGCGAGGGTGAGGGAGCGGATCTCTTTACATGCGGGACCATATTGCTTCTGAACCGCAGCAATATGACGCGGGCGCATATTGACGCCTATTTTGCCGAACAGGGCATCGAGCCCAGGCAGGTTTTAGAAGCCACCACCATGGATTTACTGATTGAATTTGCAAAGACAGGGCTGGGAATCGGATGTGTGATCCGCGATTTTGTAAAGGACGAGCTCTCAGACGGAACCCTCATGGAAATCCCCCTCGCCGCGCCGATCCGGAAGAGGACCATCGGCTTTGCCTACCAGCCCGCGTACGCGACAAAGACCATGCGGCGCTTTATTCACTTTTGTTTTCCGTCCTGAACATGTATCTGCCTTTTCCGTGTCCGGATACCGGCTCGATGATTCTGTGTTCAGCCAGCTCCTTCAGGAGCTGTGACGCCCTGGACGGCTTAATGTCAATTACTTCCGTCACATCCGGCCGGCCAAAGATCGTCCGGCCCGGAAACGCCTCACGGAGTTTGAGAATATGACCTGCCGTTTTGAGCCGGAATATTTTTCCAATGTCCGCTTTTACATCTTTAATATCCGGTTTTCCCGTTTCAATGTCCGGTTTCCCTGGCTTTTTGAGCGCTCCTCTAATGTTCAATGTCCGGTTATGGAGCGCATGATGTTCATTCAGCAAAAGATTCCTTAAGAACAGCTCCAAAAACTCCGTTGTCTCACAGATACCGTTTTTCAGATCATTATAGTTTGCCCGGACGAGGGAATTGCGGAAATACCACGCATTCTCAGCAAAAATATCATTCGTAACATCAAACCCGAGGGTGCGCAGATATTTGATGAAGAACACCGCTGTGGTTCTGGTACTGCCCTCTCCGAATACGTGGAGCTGCCACAGCCTCGAAACGAATATCGCGAGGTGATGGATAATCTCATCCATTGAGAGGTTTCGGTAAGAGAACTTTCTCTCTTCCGAAAAGTCATAATCCAGCGTTGCGCGCAGCTCTGCAGCGCTGCATGGCAACGGGGTATTTGACCCTCGCGGCAGTCGCCAAATGTGCATGCAAGCATGCCCACTTGGCTCGTTGCCCGCGGGAATAAAGCCGTCCGCAGCGGCCAGAACAGGCTTATTCCCCCGTCTCCCCAAACTCCAGGATATCCGCAATCCGCCTGCTCGCCAGTCCGTCCCCGTACGGGTTGCTGGCGCGGCTCATTTTCTCATACTCCTCCTGATCTTCCAAAAGCTGCTTAAACGCCTGGTAAATCGTCTCCTCCTCTGTCCCCACAAGCTTCAGCGTCCCTGCGCGGATGCCCTCCGGGCGTTCCGTGGTATCGCGCATCACGAGCACCGGCTTCCCAAGGGACGGGGCCTCCTCCTGGATGCCGCCGGAATCGGTCAGTATCATAAAGGACTGGGCCAGGAAATTGTGGAAATCCAATACATCCAGCGGCTCAATCATCCGGATCCGCTCATCTCCCCCCAGAACTTCATTCGCCGTCTCGCGCACGGCCGGGTTCATGTGGATCGGATAGATCGCCTTCACGTCCGGGTGCTCGTCGCAGACCCGGCGGATCGCCCGGAACATATGCTTCATTGGCTCCCCCAGGTTCTCGCGCCGGTGCGCGGTAATCATAATCAGGCGGCTGCCCTTCGCCCACTCCAGGTGCTCATGCGTATAATCGGCCCGCACCGTCGTTTTCAGGGCGTCAATGGCCGTATTTCCAGTCACAAAAATGCGTTCCGGATTCTTTCCCTCCCGGATCAGGTTCTGCTTTGACAGCTCAGTGGGCGCAAAATTCCAGGAAGCCAGAATCCCGACCGCCTGGCGGTTGAACTCCTCCGGATAAGGGGAATAAATATTGTAGGTCCGCAGGCCGGCCTCCACATGCCCCACCGGAATCTGCAGATAAAAGCAGGCCAGCGCGGTGACAAAGGTCGTGGAAGTATCCCCGTGGACCAGAACCACATCCGGCCGTTCCGTCTCCAGCACCTCCCGGATCCGGTTTAAAATATTCGTGGTCACATCAAACAGCGTCTGGCGCTCCTTCATGATCGATAAATCATAATCCGGAACCACCCGGAACGTTTCCAGAACCTGCCGCAGCATCTCCCGGTGCTGGCCCGTCACACAAACAAGCGTCTGCACATTCTCCCTGGTTTTCAGCTCATTCACCAGAGGACACATCTTAATCGCCTCGGGACGCGTCCCGAAGACAAGCATAATCTTTTTCATCATGATCCTTTCTCACATGTAATCTTATCGTAAAACCCATTAAATCAGCAATCCGCCCTGCGCGGCCGGGCGCTCCCTCCCATTATACCAAAACGGCGATGCGCCGTCCAATTCTTTTTCCCGTTTCTATGGTTCCATGATTCATTTCCACGGTTTCCGCTGTCTGCTTGTAACAGTTCAGATAACCTCTGAACTGTTACGTCTACTTCCACTGTTCCGAAAACCTCTGGCGGCGCCCCTCAGCATCTATAGCACACCATTCCCAGCTATGATAAAGCTGCCGCAGGCTGTCCGGCCTGTACTCCCTCTCCTCAGAAAAATAAAAATCCGGGCCTTTCTGAGGATCAAATTCAGCAAAAAAATTATTTTCATCCTGGAAACGTTCCAGCTTCCCCAGGCCCGGATTGGCCTCCAGACGGGAAAGAAGATGGGCATGGGCAAATACCGCGCCCTCCCATAAAGCCGTTTCAAAGGAACCCGTATCAAAATACCGTCCCATGGTATAATCATATACTGCGTAAACAGGATCCGGATCTAATGGCGGATATGCATCCTTACTGCCGCTGTCTCCATATCCGGGACGATATTCCAGGTATCCATTTACCTCTTCCATATACAAGGGTACAAAACCGGAGAATCCCTGTACAATCTTATCCTTTACAGACGCTTCATAGGAGAACATCTCCGCCACAGAATGGCGTCCGGCGCAGGAGGCGGCCAGAAACAGGCCGATGTTTTCCTCCGGAGCGTCCTGCCAGCTTAAGTTCAGGCTCCGGGCATCCCCCACGGCCGCCATCATAAAGAGCGCCTCTTCCATGGAATACACGCCGGCGGGCGGAGCGGCCTCCGGGCAGATCTGCCTTAGAAACTCCGCATAAACCGACTTCCAGATAGCAGCCTCCTCCCCCTTCAGGCCGCATTGGACGGAAAACTGCGCGATACATTGCGAGCAAAGATCCGCCAGATCACGGGAAGCGTCCTTCGCGGCCTTCTCATATCTGCCGCGATAATCATCATAAGCCCTCCCCCCCTGTTCCTGCCCGATTCTTTCATCTAACTGCCGGAAATGGAGGATGGCTTCCTCTATGTACTCTTCCAGAGTGTCCGTATTATCATCACGCCACCAGGAAAAATCGTGATTATCCATTTTATAAGGAAACGGAGAAGCCAGCGTTTCCCAGGTCTCCTTTTCAAACAACAGTTCGTGAGTACCGAGATAGTAGTTTGCATAGCCATAGACAGCCAGACATAACATAACAAGGCAGACAACCGGCTCTGCGATCAAACAGGAAAATATATCAGAATTTGAATACTCGCCCTCAAAGATAAATTCCTTCGGATGCGCTTCATTGTACAGAATAGGGATTTCCTGAGAAACCGTGTAAAAACCGGCTCTTTGTTCCGCGTGAGAATATTCCTCGGTATAGACAGCGTCCCCGACCTGATAGGTGATAACCGGAATCTCAAACCACTCTTTATAGTACGTCCGGCCTTTAAAATGATAGACTTTTTTAAGATCCTTCACCGTCGCGACAGCCCTGCCGCGCCAGGATTTGGAAGCAAACCAGATCGATGCTTCCAGAATGGCTGAAATGAGAACGTACGGGAATAAAAGCGTCAATACAAGAGCCATGAGCAGTGACTGGTATGGATCCTTCATACGGTAAATCCCCCTTTTTGCAGCGCCATGTACTCCCGGAATCTCGCTGCGCCTGATTTTGTGAGATGATTTTTTGTCAGATGCGCACAAATTTATGAGGCGTACGTGGAGCGTACGTTGCTTAAATTTGTGCGCATCTGGCGGAAAATCAGCCGTCAAGACAGGCGCAAAGAGACTCCGTGAGTACATGCGCCTCGATACGCAACCGGAAAAAGCAGGCGTCCCGGATATAAAGGGCAGGCCGCTTTTCTGTACACTGGTTTTCTATGCCATTACTATATCACAGGATCTGTCATTCAGCAATATAATCCCCCGCCTGTTTTTAGCTGCCGGCGCATGTGAGCCGTTACCTTTTGTTATCTGCAAATGGTTAGACGTGTTTGGCCCAAGGGGCCCACTGTCTGTGACTTTCGCCGCGCTGCACTCACAAAAAACACCTCGGATTGGCTGGTGTGTGGACAGTAACGACGGCGGCCATAAGGGGGACTTAACTATTACAAGACTCTTGAACCTGCAATAAAAAAATGGTATCATAAAGCTATCAAATTATGGAAGCATTTAACAATTCTCAATCCGGCTTTATAACCGGGACATATCAAACCGATACCGTGATTCAAAATCAGAATTTCAATCAGGAGGACTACCTATGAGCGTATACAAAATCACCTTCAGCCCCACCGGCGGCACGGAAAAAGCCGCCGCCTGCCTGGCCGCTGCCTTCGGGCAGGATATCCAAAGCATTGATTTAACCGACCCGGCCGCGGATTACGGCCGCATAATCCTCAGCCCGGACGACATCTGCATCACCGCCGTCCCATCCTTCGGAGGGCGCGTCCCGGCCGCGGCGGCCTCCCGCCTTGCAAAGATACAGGGCCGGGGAGCAAAAGCGATCGCAGCCGTTGTTTACGGAAACCGGGACTATGACGATACCCTGCTGGAATTACAGAACATCCTGGCCGGAGCCGGCTTTCGCTGCGCCGCGGCGGTCGCCGCTGTCGCGGAGCACTCCATCCTGCGCCAGTTTGCGCAGGGACGCCCCGACGCGGAAGATGAAGCGCAGCTTGGGGAGTTTGCGGGGAAAATCCGGGCCGCCATAGAGGCAGACAGCATAAACAGCCATATCGCGCTCCCCGGCCATACCCCATACAGGGAATACAAGGGCGTTCCCATGAAGCCCAGGGCCGGGAAAGGCTGTAGCTCATGCGGGCTCTGCGCGCAGAAATGCCCGGTCCGCGCGATCCCGGCAGAATCCCCCTCACAGACGGATACGGAAACCTGCATTAGCTGTATGCGCTGCGTCGCCATCTGCCCTTCCCATGCAAGGAGCGTCAATTCCCTGATGCTGGCCGCCGCCGCGCAAAAACTGAAGAAAAGCTGTCAGACGCGGAGGGGTAATGAATTGTTTCTTTGAGGGGTTATGCTGCGATTGATATTCTATCCTCTTTTGCGCAATACTGTACATTTTTTCTGTCTATAACAAAACCCTGTTAATTCATCCACTTGCCCCGAGAAATCCGCTCCAGCACAGCTTTTATATTGCCCGTCTTCGTCATATTGATCCACTTATCTACCACCGTTTTCCCAAAAAACAATGCCATCTGCCAAGAGTCTCTGCCGCCTCGCCCATACCTCTTGTCCCTTCCTGCTCTTACAGGCCCAGGCACATCTACGCCCAACTATCCAACTCCCAGGGCCCGGCTTTATCAATTGCGTAGCAGCATACACGGGCAAACCGAGCGCTGACAATGATGCCCAAGCTTTACGATTTTTGTAGCGTAGTTTGGTTCTTCCTTTGTAAATTTATTTTTATATTTCAAAACACTTCCTCAATTTATCACTGTATAATTGGTCATTTATATATTCCTTCCTTTTATTACAGTTATTTACTAAATTATTATAAAATAATCCTTTATCCTTTAAACACGAAAGTGCTACAATTAATTCCGATACATTTTGGCAATCAACAGCAACCCCTACTCCCCATTTATTAACTAATTCCGACAGATATGTATTTTTTGCCACAATAATAGGAATGCCACAATAAATAGATTCATACAATTTATTAGGCAATGCAACTCTGACATTAAACAATGTTGCATCATAAACCGCATATACGCAATCGACCATACTATACATTTTGGCAATCTCTGTATTATAATCATATTTTCCGTAAAACTTTATTTTATCTCCACATTCCTCCCCTATTTCTTCTTCCAAGATGCTTCCCGCAAAGAAAACTGAAATATCTGTTTCCTTTGCCGCCGTAATCAACATTTTCATCTGTTTTTTATATCTTACTGCACCGATGAATCCAATTACAAAATCTCCTTCTGTTTTTCTTTTATAATTCTTAAAAAATTCACGATTCGGCATATTCGGTACAAACAATAATTTACCTTTCTCTATAAACTTTTTATAATAAACATCGTAAAATTTCTCAGATGTTACCACAAGTGTATCAATTTCCTGATAACATATTTTCTCTACTCTCATCATTGTCGCTAATAAAATTCTACCAACAACTTTTCTGGTTCCATTCCCAATCAATTTTGGCAAGTCAGCTATCTCATAAATAATATTAATATCTGAACCACTCCTCCTTTTATAAAAAACAACCATACAAAGCATATCCAAATTTCCAACATAAATTGTTTGAGGCTTGATCTTTTTAAGATATTTATATACTTTAATAAATACTTTAAATGTCGCAAATAAGCGCTTTAGGGGATAACCATAATTTGCTTTTTCAATAATCTCAATGTTATTAATATCTTTATGCTGCAAATTCCATATATCAATAACTTGCCGATTCCAGTATATCAATGATACTTCTCCAACCTGTTTAGCAATTGTAATTCTTTTATTAATTCTTGGATCCGGGATATGTGAAATAACAAACGCAATTTTCTTCATACTGGCTCCTTTAATATATATTTTTTAATAGCTTGTAAATATCTACATCAACATTACGAATAACTCTTGCTGGTACACCTGCAACGATACAATTGTCGGGAACATCCTTATTAACAACTGCGTTAGCTCCTATAATAACGTTATTACCAACGTTTATCTTTCCAATTATTCTGGCTCCTGCTGAAATATAAACATTATTTCCAATCGTCGGAAAATCCTCTGGATCTAATGAACGCCCGATAGTTGTGTTCTGCCCCATCAATACCCTTCTTCCTATTTTTGCCTTGCTATGGATTACACAGCCAATACCTCCATATGCAAATTTGCTTTCTCTTCCTATTTCGGCACTATAAGGAACTACAGAATTAAAAACGATAAAAGTTAAGTATTTCATTATTTTTCCCATAAACGGTATATTATTAACTCAAACTTCCCACACCGATTGGTGTGCTGAACCTTGAAAAATCAATACTTTAGTCCATAAAAAAGGCACAAACCTGCACTTGATGGTATAATTGAATTACGAATAACAATCACACAGCAAGGAGATTTATGCCATGTCAAGTATACCATATAATGCTGAAAACGGAAATGAGATTTCTAGCTCTGTCACAAATTTTATGAACAAATTCCAAGTCGGAAAGCTTCTTTTCAAATGCAACGCTGGAAAAACGAAAGGGCTCCCGGTAATCGAAGTGTTTCGATACCTGTTCTGTCTCATTTTCTCCGATCGAAGCATGTATATGCAGCGGAAAACGGGTATATTTGACGGTTCGTTCTGTAAAAATACCGTTTATCGCTTTCTCAATAACACAAAGATTAACTGGTCTCGGTTCACAACTTTGCTTTCTAGCCAGGTAATTAACGATTTTATGAAGCCGCTTACGGACGAGCGCCGTAAAGATGTCTTCATTATTGATGACAGCCTGTTTGACCGTTCCCGTTCAAAGAAAACGGAACTTCTGGCGAAAGTCTTTGA
>CAJTGE010000002.1:0-221801 GCA_910575795.1 Clostridiaceae bacterium
CCCTTCACCCGCCTAAAGAAAAGCCTCTTAAGCCAAAAGGCAAAGAGCAAAAGGCTTCTCCTGTTGAAAAAGTGACGGTCGGGGATTTATTCCGCAGGTTTGAGGAATCTCCTCCTTCTGGCATGGCTCCCTGCGCAAGGCTGTGGGATATCTTCCATACCTTTTTTCTTCAGGCTTCTGTTGACCAAAATCTTATATCTCTTAAAGAACTGGCCCTGGCTGGCGATGGAACCCCTGTTTACACCGCTGCCCAGGAACGTAAAACACGTACTTGTGACTGTTGGAAAAATGGCATCCATGATTGCAAATGTGACCGCATCTGTCACCAGCCGGACTGCGGCATTGGCTGGGATTCCCACCGTAACCGCTTTTACTTTGGATATGACTTATACATGCTGACGGCATCTGACTCCGAAAAGGACCTTCCCGTTTTTCCGTTTTTAGGTCCTGCTTCCAGGCACGACTCCCATGGTTTCTTATATAACTGGTTTTCCATGAAGCAGATGCTTCCCGAGGCCGTCGTCAAAAAGCTCCTTCTCGACTCGGCACATGACGCAATGCCCTTTTATGATTACTGCAGAACCCATGATATTACCCCTTTTATAGACCTTAACTGGAAATGCGGAAGGCCTCCTGTTTATAAGGATGATATCACCATGGGCAGGGATGGGGTCCCTTTATGTCCCAAAGGCTTTCCTATGAAACAAGCTGCAGCCGAGCCTAAAAAAGGACGAATCAAATACCGCTGTCCCAAAATCACTTCCAAAGGCGGCGCGCCGCATTGCGCTTGTGATGCTCCTTGTTCCGATGCCAAATATGGCAGAAACGTACATCTTGTTTTAAAAGACAACCCAAGACTATTCAATGACCCGCCACGTGGCAGTGCAGAATGGAAATTGGAATACAATGCAAGGACATCTGCTGAGCGTTGTAACAAACGTGAGAAAATAGACTATAAATTAGAAGACGGCAGATACCGCTCGTCTATGATGTGGTACTGCCGCCTGTTTTCCATCATGATGTGCCAACATCTTGATGCTTGGACTTTGCCAAAGACTTCCCCGCTAAAAGATCTCTTTGGGCAAGCCGCTTAATCCCATAAGCAATACCATTATAAACCATATTTGACGCATGGTCTATTAAAGTTCGTCATTTTTTCATCATCTATTACTTGTCATATCCATTCTGGATAATATTTACTTTTCAATGTTCATCCGACTGATGATTTTAGTCGGCAGGCTCAAGATTCCGAGAGCCTATTCTGATATTTTTTGCTCTGTGATTATTATGATAAGTGCTGTCTGTAAAATCAAAAACACAACTTTTGTCAAATATTTGTAAAATTTGCAGACTTATCATTAAAGACCGCATTATGGAAAAGTGCATAACTGGCTTATCCTTAAGACATTTTTATCCCCATCTTTTTGAAACTGCCCGTATCCTTGGTGTTTAAGCACAAAAAGATGAGGATAAAAATCAATCCGTATGCCATCATATAATCACCATTACAAATTTGGAGGTGATTTTATGATTAAGCACTACAATGACTATGTCCAAGAGATGGTCAATCTCATGGTCGAAAGCGGTTTTGGCGAGTATGGAAGAACTGCCCGTAAACGCTGCTATGAAGCTTTTGGCCGCTATTTATCAGAGGCCGGACTTGTATACTCTGATGAAAATGTTTCAAAATGGCTTGAGGAGGTGGTAAAACCGGCAAATACCAGACAACAATACCATGTGACTGCAAGGTATATGGAACAGCTCCGGGAATTCATCCGCACAGGGGAAATACGGATCGAGAATCTCCTTTTGGTGAAGCCTGACCACGATAAGCTGCCCCCGGAGATACGGGGCACTCTCGATGAATATCTTGCTTCCCGCGAACCGGATTACAGCCCGGAATCTATGCGTCTTGCAAAACTGCACACGGCCAACTTCCTTTTGCGGCTCTGCGCAGAAGGGATGATGAGAATGGAGATGCTCTCCTATGAAATGCTGGCGGCAGTATTCCGGAGCCGTTGGAACGTTACTCCAGAACAAAGATCGGTGATCCTGAGCCATGGCCGCCAACTGCTTGGCTTTCTTCATGAAAAGCATGGTTTCCGGCGGGGATTCTCCATTCTGTTAGAAGATTCCGTGTTCCAGTATGCATATGTCCCCGGATTGTCCGATGATGCCGTCATGACAGAGCTGCTGCGTCTGAGCCGTGAGCACTCTGTCTGCACTACGGAAGAAATGTATCTCATGATCGCCCGGTTTGCGGACGGGTACAGTGACAGAGGGTATTCCTACACCATGATCAAGAGGGTTACCCATACCCTCCGGTGTCTGTATGTTTTTCTGGATATGCATGGTCTGGACTACTGCCCGGAAGTTTCATGGGAATGGTACACGCTGATCGGAGACAGGATAGGCCGTAACCGCCGGGCGTGGAAGCGTGTACTGGCTCTTTTTGGCAGCTTTGCCGCAGACAGGGAAATACGCTTCCATAAAAACTGTGGGATGACGTCCGCCCAGGAGAAGCGTATGGGGCATTACCCGGCATGGTGTGCGGACGCAGTCAACGGATATGTGGATTGGCTTGCACGCAGTTTCCATAGAGAGTCAGCTGTTCAGAACTATAGATACGGCGTCTGGAGTTTATGCGACTACCTTCTGGCCTGCGGCATAAATGGCTTTGGGGACATTACTCCGCAGATGCTTAGGGAATATATAGCCCAGGATCATCACGCCACGTTGAAAGGGCGTTCCACGAGGATAACCATTGTAAACCAGTTCCTGTGGTATGTAGAAACGGGCATCCTTGGAGAGGAAAAGAAACTCTATACCGTGCTCACGGCCGGCACTGCGAAATCTGTGACGGTGCCGGTGGTCCTGACCGATGATGAAGTGAAGCACATCTATACATACAGGGCAGGATGCCGTACCGGTATCGAACTGCGTAATGCCGCCATGCTGATGCTGGGCCTGCGCCTTGGCTTCCGGGCAAGTGATGTGGTCAACCTCAAGATCGAAGACATAGACTGGAAGCAGCGCAGGATATCGATCATACAGGAAAAAACAAAGCACCCGCTCGTCCTGCCACTATCCATCGATGCAGGAAATTCCTTGTATTCCTATCTGAGCTCATCCAGGCCGAAAGCAGAAAATAACCACGTTTTCATCCGGCACAAAGCGCCTTTCGGCAGGCTCACGATAAAAAGCTGTGAGAACGCCTTCAAAGCTGCGCTTCCGGAAATGGCGGACAGGCCTGGCGTGAGCTTCCACACCTTGAGGCGTACCTTTGCGACCGGCATCCTGCGGAACAATGCGGGCATGGATGCTGTCATGGATGCGCTGGGGCACCACGACAACTCGACTGTTGTAAAATACCTTTCTTTTGATGACGAACGGATGATGGAATGCCCATTGTCATTAAGCGGCATTGCCGTGGAAGGAGGTGCCTTATGACGCTTGATACTTATGAATTCAGCAGTTGTTTTGCGCCATACATCGAGGGGCTGATCCAGCGTAAGCATGAGGAAGGTTTCCTTTTTAACAGCGCAAGACATATCCTGATAAGCTTTGACCGCTTCTGTATCCGGAAAGGGTATCATACTCCGGTGGTCACAAAAGAAATCTCAAGCGAATGGGGGATGCAGAGAAGCGGGGAAGGCAGAGCCTATCTCGGGAACAGGATGTCCGCCCTGCGCCAGCTGTCATTATATATGGCTTCCCTTGGGATCGACTGCTATATCCCGGCAAAGTTCTCGGCAAAAAGCAAAACATTGGCCTATGTCCTCAACGAGGATGAGGTCAGGAGTTTTTTCAGGGAACTGGACAGCTACCAGCCTGCCATCCGGGGAACCCGCTTCGAAAGGCTGGCCATGGAATACAGGGCAATCTACAGGCTTATTTTCTGCTGCGGCCTCAGGGTGTCGGAAGCAAGGCTGTTGAAACGGTCGGATGTGGACCTGTCTGCCGGGAAGGCGAAAGCCATGATAAAACAGTCAAAGGGCCGTAAGGACAGGGTGGTTTTCATAGCGGATGATGTTGCAGGCCTTTGTTCCGAATGTATAAACATCCTGCAGGAACGGTACGGTATTTACTCCGAATACCTTTTCCCGGCAGGTGATCCTGAAAAACCATTCCGGGCGGCTTCCCTGAATGCGAAATTCAAGGAGATCTGGTCACGGACACCATACGCCAGGCCCGGCTGCAGACAGCCGACGATACATTCCCTGAGACATAGTTTTGTCGTCATAAGGATGAACAAGTGGATGGAGGAAGGGAAAAACCTAAATGCGATGATGCCCTATCTGAGTGCTTACCTTGGCCATACAAGTCCGCAGGATACCTTTTATTACTACCACCAGATTGAATCCTCATTCCGGATAATAAGGAAGAAAGATATCTCTTCCGGCAGCATAATACCGGAGGTGGGCGGCTATGAGTGAGAGGAACGGTTTCCGCAATGATTTGTTTTTTTCAAGGACAAACGATTTTCTGAATATTTATCTGCCATCGCAGGCGGTAAGAAGTGCCTGCACGGTAAAAACCTATCTTGACGGTCTGACGGTTTTCCGCAGGTATGTCACGGACACAAGGAAAATATCCATGATGAAGTTCCGTTTTTCCGACTGTACACACGATTTCCTGCTCGACTTCATGGCCCATCTCAGGGACAGGGGCTGTAAGGAAAGCACCTGCAACAACCGGCTTGCCGCTGTGAAATCCTACTTATGGTATGCGGCGGATGGGGATGTGTCTCTGCAGAGTATAGCCCTTGGCGCATCCCGGGTCCCGTTCATGAAGGAAACGAAGCCCATCAGGGAGACCATTCCGGACGGGGCATGCGCCGCAATGCCCGCAGCTCCCAACCTGCAGAAGAAAAATGGCCTGCGGGATATGGCGATCATGGTACTTCTCTATGATTCGGCAATGAGGGTATCCGAACTCCTCGGGCTGACACTGTCATCATTATATCTTGATGCGGCTATCCCCTATGTGCGTATCCATGGGAAAGGAGATAAGGAACGGATTGTATCTCTGACAGATAAAACTGTCGCGCATCTGCGGACATATCTCTCAAGGTTCCATGTTGAGGGATGTCCGGACAAGCCGCTGTTCTACACGGTGATAAAAGGCCACCTGTCGGCTATGTCATCCGGGAATGTGGAACGGATCATCACCAAATATGCCGATCAAGTCCGGAAAGAACATCCGGAAATGCCAAGGCGGCCTGGGCCGCATATGCTGAGGCGCACGCGGGCGACAGGTCTCTATCAGGACGGCGTTGAGCTTGAACTGGTTTCAAGGATACTGGGCCACTCATCGACCCAGACAACGAGGATATATGCTACGCCATCAATGAAAATGATGCAGGAAGCGATGGGAGGGAGTATTGGAGGTATGCCTGAGGAAGAACCCCTTTGGACAGACAATGAGGAAGAGCTGGCAAAGATTTGTGGTCTGAGATGAATTTTTATCCTCATCTTTTTGTGCTTAAACACCAAGGATACGGGCAGTTTCAAAAAGATGGGGATAAAAATATCTTAAGGATAAACCGCATTATCCTTAAATTAAGATAATGCGGCCGCTTCGCCATGGAAAATACTGTTCACAGCCTATGGAAAAGCAAAAGCGGCTTTCCCACAGCCAGCAAACAGCATTTCCCACAGCTTCGCAGCATGGCCAGTTATGCACATTTCCCACTCGCCGGCGGCTACGGAATCCAGCCCATTCCTTCCTATATTTGAAAACAAAATGGGGAGAAGGTTCCTTTTTATTTACTCATGGCGGCCTGATTGCGTGAGAAAAGCCGGGAATCATGAACCTTTGTCCATAGTTCCCGGCTCACACTTTTTCAACGGTCTTGTTCCTGGTTTTTCTCTTTCTCCTGATGTTCCTCTTTCTGAATGTTGAACAGGCTGTCCACGTTAGACTTGACTGCTTGCAGTTCCTGGTTCTCCTGGCGCAGCCGCTTGTAATCCTCATAGGCTGCTTTTTGTCCAGCAGGGCGGAATACTCTGCTTGAAGCGCTTTGACTGTAGGCAGTTTCTTCACGCCCTGGGCGTCAAAGGCACGTTTCGCCGCCTCATGAAGAAGTAAGTCCGTTTCATGGGCAGCCCGAAAAGCTGGTTTGTCAGCGGCTTTTTTCTTCCGGTAGGCAACGTAAGTGTCCCGTGTTTTGGCGTAATTGATGATGTGGGTCTTTAAAGCGGCGATCTGCTCCATACGATGTTCCGTCTGCTTTATGGAAGTGGAGATTGCTTCAAAGTCTGCCGCAGCCTTTTCCGCTTTCTCTGCCAGCAGGCCATAGTCGGTTATGCCATGCTCTGTAAGGTAGTTTAAGGTCTTGGCGGCCTCTTTCAGATTGTGGATCTTCATCCAGCGCTCCATGCCGGGGCCACGTCCCTGCAGGCGGGCCTGAATGTCCATAAGGAGATTGATACGGGTATCTTTCTCCAGACGGATTTTTTTCTTGCGCCGGGGCTGTTTCGCTTTGCCTACACGGTCACGGAGAGCCTCCAGGCTGTAATCGGCTCCCAGTGTTTTGGATCGGGTGAAACGTTCCTGGCCCTGGGCACGAAATTTTAAGAGTTTGCTGCTCTGGGCAACCTCATAGCCCTCCTTCCGCATGGCTTCTAAAAACTCGTCAAAGGTGCTGACTGTTGGCAGCACCTGGTCTATAGTCTGCCGCAGCAGCGCCTTCCAGCTCTGGCCTTTCTTTTCCGCTGACCACTCCGCATAGTGCTTTCCTTTTTCCGCTGTGTTCTCAATAATTGAAAGGCCAAACTCCTGGCAGATCCGGTCATTAGCTTTCCGCAGGGGAATATAGCTGTTCTTGATGTTATTGAACTTGTGGGAGCAGTCCAGGGCGGTGCTGTTAAATTCGATGTGGTTATGGATATGTTTCTTGTCAATGTGAGTGGCTACAATAAATTGGTGTTCGCCGCCGATAAATTCCAGAGCCAGCTTGTAGCCCAGCTTGTTGGCCTCCTCCGGTGTAATGGTTCCTGATTCAAAGGACTGGATAATCAGGTAGGAGATCACGTCTTTATCCGGGGCACGTCTGCGTCCGGTGGTGGCGGTATAGATTTGCTTGGAAATGGCAAATTCCTGCCAGGCCGTTTCCGGGGAACACTGGTAGCCAGTGACCAAAAGTCCGCCGTCTGTTTTCTCCGGGTTCCTGCTGTAATCAATACGCTCCGCCAGCACAGCGGCAATACTTCGCCCCTCGCTGGCATGGCGGGGGTTTAGTTTTGAAATTGCCATGGGTGGCGGTTCCTTTCTGTAAAATAGCAATGTGAAGGATTTGAAGGTGAGGTATGGGGAGTTGTGGGGGCGTTTGGGGAGTTGCTTGGTAAGTGGGGGAATTATAATTCGTTTTCTGTCTTGTTAAGTGGCCTACGGCGGTGGCTTGGCTGACATAAAGACACACCAGCCATAAAGAATTTGGCAGGCTCAGCCCTGTTTGATAAACCCGACCGGGCACGGAGGCTTTTGGGGCTTTCCGAGCCCGGATTTTAACTGTACAAGCCGGTGATTTACAGATATAATAAAAAGAGTGTTTAAGAACTTAAAGGGAGAAGTATGGCATGAATGATTTGGAAATGAGTTATCTTAAAGATTTTGAAAAGATCCGTCAGTTCATTGAGCAGGCCAGGGATGAGGCGGCCAGCCAGGTAAACAAAACTGTCATCAGCTTATATTGGAATATCGGAAAATTCGTTTCAGAAAAGGCACAAAAGGAAGGCTGGGGGCGCTCCACCGTAAAACAACTTTCACAATATATTTTATCGAAAGAACCTGGTATCCGGGGATATTCGGCACAAAATATCTGGCGGATGAAGCAATTTTTTGAAACCTATCAGGACAAGCCAAAATTCAGCGCATTATTGAGGGCGAATACATGGTCGAACAATCTTCACATCATGTCAAAAACAAAGACGGACGAAGAAAAAGAATTTTACCTGAAACTGGCAGCCAAAGAAAAATATAAGGCACGGGAATTGGAAAGGCAGATTGATAGTGGGTATTATGAGCGTCTGCTCCTCTCCGATGGGAAAGCGCCGTCAGGGATTCATCATACAGAAAATACCGGTATGATACGAGACTTATATATGCTGGAATTTTTAAATTTACAAGAGCCTTATAAAGAATTTGACCTGAAACAAGCTATCTTAAAAAATATGAAACAGTTTCTTTTGGAATTTGGACGTGACTTTATTTTTATGGGGGAAGAATACCATTTGCAGGTTGGAAAACATGACTACTTTGTCGATCTCCTCTTTTTCCACCGTGAATTACAATGCCTGGTTGCCATTGACCTGAAAATTGATGATTTCAAACCGGAATATCTGGGTAAAATGGAATTTTATCTGGAAGCCTTAGACCGGGATATAAAAAAGCCCCATGAAAATCCAAGCGTTGGCATTATTCTGTGCAAAAGCAAAGATGAGGACGTGGTAGAATACGCTTTAAGCCGCAACATGACTTCCACCATGATCTCCGAGTACCGTACAAAACTGATCAGCAAGGAAGTTTTGCGAAAAAAACTGGATGAGTTATATGAAGCGGCAGATGAAAGCCAAAACTCTCAACAGTGTTGAGAGAATTTCAAAAAATAAAATTTGAAATAGCAGCCATGGAATGTAATCGTTCTGTGGCTGCCGTGAGGGTGACGCAGGGTAGTGATATGTAATTTCCTTTTTTGGAAAAGATACTCGTCCAGCTTTGCTAATGCTCATACATCTTCGGGAACTCCATACCCGTGTCAGCAGAAAGCACCAGGTCTATCGGCATATCCCGTTCAATCATCAGCAGGAGCATGGCCGTACTGTCTTTCCCGCCAGACAGCGAAACCGCATGGTAATAATCTGCCTGGGGAGATAGCTTTTGATTGCTCGTTTTCATGTTCGTTTCTTCTCCTTCCATATGTTGTCTGGCTGCTTATTTCCTGTCAGGCGGATATTGGGCAGATGAAGGAGTCAGGTCATACTTTCGCCTTGTCCCTGTCCCCGTATTTTAAGAATTCCGTCTAATGTGGTGGCCGTAATACCCAGCCGCTGGGCAACAGCAATGTCGTTTTTCACCGCCTCGTCCACTTCATCACCGCAGACGATCAGGACATGGCTCCGGCGCAGAAGTTCACGGGCCATGTCAATGCCGTCCTTATGCTCGGCGGGAACAGAATCCCGAAGGAAATTGGGCAGGTAGAGAACCGGGCAGATCGGGGTAAATCCGGCCTCATAGACTTTCCGGCAGTAGACGATTGTCTGGTCAGCAGCGGAAAACTCGCCGCCTTTCCAGACAGCGGTAATGTAAGCGAATGGTTTTTTCATGGAACACTCCTTTCCCCGGCAGTGCCGGTATGGGCAAGAAAAAAGCAGTTACCCGCCGCCGTAAAGGTCATGGTTGACCAGAGCCGTGTAGTAGCTGCTTATGGTTGTGGGGGCGTTATAGAGGGAGGTGAGCAGGTAAGAACGGATATTTTGTACTTTAGTGGTATTAAAATTAAGGCAGCCCACCACATACTTGATATGCTCTGAGTTGAGTTTTAGCAGGCGGCTTTTTACCACCTCTGCCAGGAAGTCCTGACCGCTGATCCGCACCATAGGTTTTGTGCCGCATACCGTATCCGCCATGATGTCCACGATTTCGTCTAGGATTTCAGCGTCATAGCCAAGGGATTCCCTGGTAATGTCATACTCAATATTTTCCTTAATCAGCCTCCGGTAAGCCCATATCCTATCCATCGTATCATCCGCCCCAGGCCCATGGCTTTCCGTTGGCCTTCTGGCCTGATAGATTGATAGGTCAGTATCATTAAATTCAGTCTTATTCCTTTCAGTATTATTAGTGGCCGTTTTCTGGAAGTCTTGACTTCCGTTTTGCGGAACTTTAGACTTCCGTTTTTCGGAAGTCTGGATTTCCGGTGTTTCCGGCTTGCGAATAAAGTTCTTCACGTAGATAATCGTGGGCTTTCCCTGGTCCTGCTTCTTCCGTTCAATCAGCCCGTTCTTATCCAGCTCCCCAAAGAGGGAAACCGCCTTTGTATGGCCGCAGCACAGATACTCCAAAGCGTCCTCCAGGGTAAAATAGATAAATACCCGGTTTAGATCGTCCAGCCAGCCATTGCGGACAGACAGCCCCATGCGGTCAGGCATAAGTCCGTAGAGGATTTTGGCGTCAGAGGATATGCGCCGGTAGCCAGGGTCAGTGAACAGCACTTTCGGTATCCGGTAGAAGGTATATTGTTCCGCCTCATCGCCATAGAAGTAATCCAGCATGGCAGGGTCTGGCATGGCTTTGCTTCACCACCTTTCCGCAGTCAGCAGGCCGGAAAAAGGCATGAACAAAGGACACCACCGTAAGATAGCGTCCTTTGTTGTGTAATTTGCTGAAAACCCATGCCTTTATAGCCGTCTGCAACTGATATTTTTAGTAGTTTCGCTAGTTCGCTTAGAATACTCAGCTTTCGCAGAAAGTAACAAAGGCTGTGCCTATCGGCACAAAATAGCAGATAAGAATAGAGAAGATAGGAAGGTGTGAGGTCATTGGAGAGGACAATTAGCGGTATGATGGGAAAAGATTCTGTCAGGCATAATACGAGAGCATTTAGCGCAAAGAATGTGGATAAGGAACGAAGCAAATATAATGTGGAGTTCTGTCATTTGGATATTAAAAAGGTATATCACGAATTATTTGATGAAGCCTTGGAGCGTTACAATGGAAAGCAGAAACGGAGTGACCGAAAAATTGACGATTATTATGAGAAGATAAGGCAGAGCAAGCAGGAGAAGTTGTTTCATGAAGTTATTCTTCAGATTGGAAATAAAGATGATATGAATGCAAAAAGCGAAGAAGGACAGCTTGCAAAAGATATACTGATAGAATTTATGGAAGATTTTCAGAAAAGAAATCCGAATCTATATGTGTTTTCGGCGCATCTGCATATGGACGAGGAAACGCCTCACATTCATATTGATTTTGTTCCTTTTATCCGTAATAGCAACCGTGGACTTGATACGAGAGTATCACTGAAAGGCGCACTGGCAGAGCAGGGATTTAAAGGCGGCACAAGAAGCGCAACGGAGTGGAATCAATGGATGGAGTCAGAAAAACAGGAACTTTCAAAGGTTGCGGAAAGATATGGTGTACGGTGGAAACAGTTAGGAACGCATAATAAGCATTTATCCGTGTTGGATTTTGAAAAACAGGAGAGGGCAAAAGAAGTTGAAAAATTAGAAAAGGCAGTATCCAGCAATAAAGCGGAACTATCCCACATTATTTATCAGCAAGTCTTGACTGAAAATGAAATGGAGAAGATAAAGCTGGAAAATAAAGAAGTCAGGCAGGAAACAATGGAACTTTCCGCAACTAATGATTTATTAAGGGAGCAGACGGATGGATTGATGGAGAATAGAGAAAAGCTGATGTCTGATAATAAAGCATTGGAACAGCGACAGAAAAAGTTACAGCAGGATATTGAAAAAATGTCTGATTCAAAAAAGGCATTGGAACGGAACATACACGCCTATGATGAAGATACAAAATGGCAGTTGCCGGAGCCGACTGCGCTAATGAGCGCAAAGACTTATCGGGAGAAGAACGCCATGCCGCTTGTGGAAAGGCTGAAAGAAATTGTAAAAAGCCTTACGATAAAATGTGTCAAGCTGATGGAGCAAATAAGACAGTTAAAGGCAAAAGTCACAAAGCAGACGGAGGATATTGATTTCTATAAAAGCAAGGTGGATCAGCAGTATGTAAAATTAGAGCAGTTGCAGGAAAAAGTGGATGATTTTGAACGTGTGAAACAGTATGTCGGAGCAGATAAGATTGAAACGATTGTGACGAATGCGAGAGAACTGGAACGAATTGCGCAAAGCAGAAAACAGCAGAACAGAGCGTATGGAATGGGCAGATAAGAAAGGACGGATTGATAGGATGGATAGCGGAAATAGGGGTAAACAGTATTCAATGGAAAATATTGTGGGTTGTGAATACAACATGGATAACGGTTATGTGGAGGTTTAATATTCTGACGGTAATGTTTATTACTTGACACTAACTTTACACGGTTATTCTTTTGAAATCAGTGGAAAAGTCTATACTAATGTGTTAGAATTAAAGAAATTGAAAAAGGAACAAGAACTTTCAGAACATAGCTATAGATGTTTATGACAGTCGTGCATCGTTATGAAATGAGGTAAAAGCATTGGCAGAGATAAAATTATTCTCTTTGAATGAAGGAGTAAAGGAATGTACATCATCTGAGGTGATTTTGGAGAAAGAACTTCAGACATTGATAGAGCAGAATATGGAAATATTCTTTGGGGTGCGGTTTTTAAAAAGTGAGTATGCTGTTACCAATGGGCGTATGGACAGTATTGGAATTGATGAAAATAACAGCCCTGTGATATTTGAATATAAGCGCAGTCAGAATGAAAACGTAATCAATCAGGGATTATTTTATCTTGATTGGCTTTTAGATCATAAGGCGGATTTTAAATTATTGGTTATTGATAAATTGGGAATGGAAGCGGCTGACAACATAGACTGGTCTGTTCCATGTGTTATTTGTGTTGCGCATGATTTTACAAAATATGATATGCACGCCGTCAATCAGATGCAGAGGAATATTAAACTGGTGAGCTATCGAAGATATGATAATGGTATGCTCCTTCTTGAACATTTAAATACCCCGATTGTAAAGCCGATTATGGAAAATGTGGGGGATGAAAATGGTACAAAAAATAGCACACAAAAAAACCACATGGAAAAATTGGCGGCGATTTCTGAAAATATGAAAAATCTTTACCATTCTATATGTGATTTTATTGAATCTTTAGGGGATGATATTGTATCGAATCAACTGAAATTATATTTGGCATATAAGAAGATTCAAAATATGGTATGTATCGAAATATACAATAAACATATTATACTGTATTTGAAACTGAATCCGGAAACTGTCGAATTGGAAAACGGATTTACGAGAGATATGCGTAGCATTGGACATTATGGCACAGGAGACTTGCAGATAACGATAAAAAACGCTGCAGATTTTGAAAAGGCAAAGCCTTTATTGGAGAGAGCATATAATGAAGTATAAAGGCTGGTTGTAGCAGAATGCATGAAAGCAGAGGTAAACGATGTTAGATTGTATTATTGAACGTACAAACAAATATATTGATGATATGCCTAAAAAAGAGCGCAAAAAATACGGTCAGTTTTTTACAAGTAAAGAAACAGCACGTTTTATGGCTAAACTATTTACTATTCCTGAAAATCTGTCCAAGGTTCGCATTTTAGACGCAGGAGCAGGTTCAGGCATATTGTCGTGTGCGCTTTTGGATCGATTGGAGCGGATGGATTCTGTTCAGACAATAGAATTAACCTGCTATGAAAACGATGATAATATTTTGGGATTGCTAAAGGAGAACTTGCATACTTGTCAGGAAAATTCTAAAAAAGATATACAAATTCATGTTATTACAGATAATTATATTACAAGCCAGTATTTAGACTTTAATTATATGTTAGGCGGCAATCCCGAACCTGAGAAGTATGATTTTGTAATTGGAAATCCCCCATATATGAAAATACCGAAAGATGCGCCGGAAGCAACTGCTATGCCGGAAGTTTGCTATGGCGCACCCAATTTATATTTTATTTTTGCGGCAATGGGATTATTTAATCTTGATGATGGTGGCGAAATGGTGTATATTATCCCTCGCTCATGGACTTCCGGGGCTTATTTTAAGAGATTTAGGCAGTATTTTCTAACAGAAGGGAAATTAGCACATATTCACTTATTTGTAAGCAGAAATAAGGTGTTTGATAAAGAAGATGTTTTGCAGGAAACAATTATTATAAAAGTAAAAAAGGCGAATAAAACGCCGGAGGAGGTTACAATCACTTCTTCACAGTCAAATAATGATTTTGATAATCTGACGTCGCTGACCGTACCGTATAGCATTGTGGTTTCGGGAGAGGATTATTACGTTTACCTAGTAACAGATGAAAAAGAAGTTTCTGTGTTGGAACGACTACATAGATTCGATAAAACATTGCCGGATATTGGGTTAAAAATGAAAACGGGCTTGACAGTTGATTTTCGTAATCGTGAGATACTTCGTGATGATGCAGAGGAAGGTGCGATTCCGCTTTTTTACTCACAACATATCAAACAAGGAGAAGTGCAGTTTCCTATTCAGAAAGAACACGAGTATGTGGTAACAGATCAAAAGGGACTGATGCAGGATAATCGAAATTATTTATTTGTTAAGCGTTTTACTGCAAAAGAAGAAAGGCGCAGACTGCAGTGCGGGGTATATTTATCAAAGAAATATCCACAGTATAAGAAAATCAGTACACAGAACAAAATTAATTTTGTGGACGGGTTGATAACGGAAATGTCAGAATGTCTTGTGTACGGATTATATGTAATTTTTAATTCTACTCTTTATGATGAATATTATAGGATTTTGAATGGTTCAACGCAGGTAAATTCTACAGAAATTAATGCAATGCCCGTGCCTGATTTGGATAGCATACAGGAAATGGGTAGAAAACTGATGAAAAGTAAGGATATGTCGGAAAAAAATTGCAATATGATACTGGAGGGATACTGTGGATAAAATTGATGAGGCAAGGGAACTTTTGAAAATGTTTGGGATGCCCAAAGCACAGCAAGGCGGATATTTGTTGTTATGTTCTGTTGGCAATGGCAGGGATAAGGCAAGATACAAATTGGTCAAATGCTGGAAATGAGTGGATTCGTATTCATGACATTATTCAGTTTGCAAATGCAAATTATGGATCAACTTATGCAGAAAACAGCAGGGAAACTTTTCGTAAGCAGGCGTTACATCATTTTCGGAATGCTGCACTTGTAGAGGATAATGGGAAAGCAACAAACAGTCCCAATTATAGGTATAGGCTTACAGAAGAAACATTGCAAATAGTAAGGGCATTTCAAACATCAGAGTGGCAAAAATCTGTAAACCGATTTTTGAAATACCATGAAAAGCTGGTGGACATCTATGCTTCAAAAAAGAAGATGACGATGATGCCAGTACGCATTAATGGAGCCGACTTTCAATTTTCTACGGGTAAACACAATGAATTGCAAAAAGCTATTATTGAGGAATTTGCACCACGCTTTGCTCCTGGATCGGAGTGTTTGTATGTTGGTGATACAATAGAAAAGGATTTAGTGAAAAATGTTGAGAACTGACAGAATTGGGGTTTGAGATAACCTTGCACGACAAGATGCCAGATGTAGTTTTGTACAGGGAAGATAAGGACTGGATTTATTTTGTTGAATCGGTAACTTCTGTAGGACCGATGGATTCCAAAAGAATATTGGAACTGACAGAGATGACGAAGAATGTAATAGCAGGGAAAATCTTTGTGACAGCATTTCTTGATTTTAAGACATATAAGAGATTTTCGGAGTCCTTGGCATGGGAAACGGAAGTCTGGATTGCGGAGATGCCGGAGCATATGATACATTTGAACGGGGATAAGTTTTTGGGACCGCGAAGCTAAAAATAACGGGAGAAACGGTATGATGAATGAGAAATTAGAAAATTATGTTGAAATTGAAGCTGAAAAAGCGGAAAATTTATCTTTTTGTAGAGAACTGAAATTATTACATGTTAGAGATCAGATTGAAGAGATATTATCTCAAATAGGAAAGTGTGGTATTTTTGAAGAATATACAGTGCATAATATTACACACATTGATGAAATGTTGCATATCATTGAATGGCTAATATCTAATGAAACAAAAAACAATATGACATCTGCAGAATGGCTGATGCTAACTTTAGCTGTATATTTTCATGATTTGGGGATGGTAGTTACTAAAGAAGAATATGAAAAACGAGAGACAACATATTTTCACGAATATAAATCAAAAATATTGAATGAAATGGAAAAATCGGAGTACATCGATTATGTTAGAAAACAAGATGACCATTTTTTATATCAGGAGTTTGTTAGAGATAATCATGCGACAAGAATACGGCAATGGATTAATAATGTAGAGACAGATTTAGGAGAAGTGACTGTAATAAAGAATATTGTGAATGATATTCTTAAAGATTTAGATGAAATGTTCAGGGCTGATTTGGCAATGATTTGTGAAAGCCATCATAAAGATGATATTGATGATTTTACGAAATATAGAGTAGATAGCGTTTATGGAAATGATAAACAGGAAAAAGTTAACTTAAATTACATTGCGGTTATATTAAGAATAGCTGATTTGCTCCATATTACAAAAGATAGGACACCATCGTTGACACGTAGAATAATTAATGTATCAAATCCGTTCAGTGTTGTTGAATGGGAGAAGCAAAAGGCTGTAAGAGCTATACAACCAAAGGCTAAAAGGGATAGAGAGGATAATATTAATGAAACTTTAGAAAAAGATACAATAGAAGTAACAGATCGTTTTGACGGGGCTGAAACAGCAGAAGCATATTTTGGATTATCTTCATATCTCCAATATACTCGTAAGGAATTACAAAAGTGTCATGATATTGTGGAAAAGGCTCAAAAAAGAGAAGGAACTATAGTATATAAGTTTCCATGGAGGGAAATTGATGAATCACGTATTACAGTCATAGGCTTTGAAACAAAAAAACTTTCATTTACAATTGCACAAGAGAATTATGTTTTTGGGATAATGGAACAGGAATGACCATATCCGATGTGGAAAACTATTTGCTGAAAGTAGGCGCATCTAAATATAGAGATGATACGATAAAAAAAGAATTTCCTACTTTTTCGTCAATAAGTCATTTTGGAATTGGTATATTAACATGCTTTATGATTGCAAATGATATTGATATTATTACAAATTCAGATGAACAGGAAGATGTTAATTGTATTAATTTACGCAAGGTGAATGGTAGCTATTTGCTCAGTAAAATTAGTAAGTCAAAAGCAGATGCTCGTATTAAAAAGCATGGAACAATGATAAAATTATTTGTACGAAATGATACAGATATGTCAACACTTGAAGATGATTTAAGAAAATGGATTGTATTGCCTGAAGTTCCTGTATTTATGACGATAAATGAAGAGAATGAAACAAGAATAGGATATGATTCCATTAAAGAGGCGTTAATAAGTTATTTGAATGATACTGGCAGAAATGTTGATGGTCAAAAATATGATGTATATGAGGAAACTCAGGGTAATGTAACCGTGGCTTATGCGGTACGACATTTAAGGTATCTTTCAGATTGGTGATTGTTGGAAATTGAAAATAGACGATTGTATAGGAAAAGTCAATTACCAATAGGAACCTGTGTGGAAGGGATTCGGGTTGAATTTACAACCCCTGGATATAAAAATCATACTATTTTGGCAATTGCAAACATTAAAAATAGTAAATATCAGACAAATGCAGCAAGGTCTGCAATAGAATTGGATGCTAATAGTGAAATATTAGCGGATATATATGATATTTATTGTAGATATATTCAAAAGCAGATGGATAACTTAGAGAAACTGGAATATTCAAAATCATGGGCTATGTCTGAGGGAAGATATTTAATGAGACCATTGATTGTTGATAATTATAGTAACAGCCATGCAAAACCAATGGATGAGGATGTATTAACATATAGGCTTGCTAAAATTAAATGTATTGCTTTAGAGAACGAAGGTAAAAGAAATATAGTTTCTGCTGAGCATATATATAATATTCCAGAAATTAATATTTTTGAAAGCAAAATGACACAGGCGGCTGAGTTTTTATTAAGAGAAATTAAAAGTGAGGCAACGTTGAATGATTTAATAGGTGTAGTTTGTTCAAAAGACAATTTCTTAAATAATGCAAGTAACGTGATATGCAATTATGATACATACAATATGTTGCACCAATATGCAATAAGTAATAAAGAAGTGAGTTCGATAGTTGTGAGTTATGCTCAGAGGAGAATTAAGTTGACCTATTCAGTAATTGATGGAAGATGGATGTCATTTAATCTCTCAGATAGAGATATTGGACGAACTTTATTTATTCCTAAAAGAGATTTTGATATTGAGGGGTTAAAAGATGAGGTAGGAGTAAAAACATTTGGAACAATATTCATTAAAAGTGGTACATCTTTATATAATTATATTATTAAGATGATTGATTGCTTTATGAGTGATAATGCTAAAGAAAATAGAATTCTTTTGGAAATATTTTTGAGTAATATTTTTGATAGTAGGATTTTAGAGGAAGTATATACTCAGGATATTCTTAAGGGAAATGCAGTAAGGCAATATGTTGATAAAAGTAATAGATATTTCGGGGTAAGTGATGAAATGATAGAAAAAATGTGGAGTAAAATTAATATTGAGGAATTTTATAAAAATATTCTTACACAGAATTATACTCTGTATTCAATTGATAATTGGTCGAGAAAAGGGGATTTGGTAATATAGGATTCGCTTAGAGTTTTCTATTATTAGGAAACAAGGTATTTTAGAGTGCTTGGTGCCAAAACGGTGCCAAGAAATCATGCAAATAAAAATACACCAAATAAAAACAGCGATTTTATGCTGATTTTCGCAATAGAAAGAATAGAAAACACCATAAAAAACGCTATTGAAGTATCGTGAGGGCGGCCGTACGGTTGGATCCGGAAGAGTTGTTTCCATTATCGAATAATTTGCGATTATTCAGTTTTTCTGGATTATTGCAGTCATTCAGATTAATTTAATAAGATCAAGGACTTCGGGGTTTCCCCGGAGTCCTTTTTATACGCGCGCCGATACAGAGGAACTATGTCATCGCGGCAGCACACGACGGCGCGCGGGCCGGGGCCTGTGCAGGAATATGCCGGCAAAACAGCGCATAGAAAAAGCCGGGAGCGTCAGCTCCAGGCTTTTTCTCTTTTCTGATTAGCGATGGGGTGTGATTCGATATACTGTATATGGTTATAGCTTTTCAAAAAATTTCTCTGCATCGTTCTGGATATTCAGATAAGGATCCTCATGATCAAAGCTGCGCATCCGTCCTTTGGCGGCCAGGACGCCAAGCTGGATGGGGCCGGCGAGGTCGGCATTCAGGCGTTCGTCCAGCATACCGCTGATAAACCCGCCTGCAAAGGAGTCCCCGGCGCCGGTGTCATTGTTCAGTTGGTACTGATAGAGCTTTTTGTGGCGTACCGTGCGGATTTTACATCTGCCGTCCCCGAAGCTGAGAATTTCATGGCGGTCGTCATGCTTTATGATGAGCGTGCGGTCCGGAGAGGGGTTGATGGCAGAAAAATAGCCGCAGAGGTTCCGGTAAAGAGGCCGCGCGCTTTTTGCGCTGCGTCCTAAATTTTTCTTTTCCGTTTTATTCAGGAAAATAAAATCTGCATGGGAGATCAGGGGCTGAAGGCGATCGATCCACACAGAGGTGTATTCTGATCCGGGATCCATGCTGACCTTTAAGGCCGGATTCATGGCCCTGGCCTGAATGACATACTGCATGATCTCCTCAAACTGGTCAAAGGCGGACAGGGAGGACAGGTGAATCCACCGCGCGCCGGACAGATACGCCGCAAAGGAGCGTCCGGTTTTCGCTTCCTGCTCCCGGATGCGCTCTAAGAGCGTGTTATTGGCGCAGGGCGCAATTTTAATGCAGTTTCTGGTATGGTTATAGAGCCGGACAATAGATTTTGCGATCGTCCGGTCATAGGGATCGTCAAAGCGCTCCTTTGTGGTAAAAAGCCAATCCCGGTTATCCAAATGGGCGAGCTCTTTTTCGAGATTGTTCGTCTTGCCGTAGCGGAGATCAAAGCCGTTCGGCGTGCCGCAGACGCCGGTGTAAGCCGCGCGCAGGCCGGGAAGGATATGCTTGATCACTTTCAGGGTAATAAAGGCGGAACCGCCAATCTGGGTGGTATATTCTTTATTTTTCGTGACCAGCTCCAGAATATCATCCTCCACATCTGAGATGGGATTGCTCAGGTTCTCATCTGCGCTTTGGCAGTCCCTCATTACCAGATCCTGCCCGGTGCAGTGAAACATGTAATCATAATTAATTGCGCCAATACATATCACATCCAAAGCCGCCATTTTTCGTCATATCCTCACAATTCATTTGTATTTTTATCGCAAGTTTTGCCGCCTTTTAACAGGCCCCTTTTAGAATATAACAGGAAATGGGAATATGTCAAATAGAATATGATATTTTTTAGGCGGTGGGTATGGCGGATGACTGCCTGCATTTGACATATTACGGCCGGAATTTCCCGTAAGGGCTGTGTTGTGGTATTATATTCCAGGCCAACATATTGTAAAATTTGCCGAAAATGGTAGACCTTTTCCGTTTATTATAGTATAATCTTTGTACGAAATCAACGTCCTTACGCAGCTATACCGTTGCAGTCACACCCCTGCCGTGTGCCCGGTAACACGCTCCGCGATGCATACAGACCACATCAACCGCGGTCTGGCGTTGCTGCCCCTGGGTTTTCTGTGACTTCCGCTGCGCTGCACTCACAAAAAACACCTCTCACGGGCCGGCGTGTAAACCGTAACGCTATACCTGTATACGACGCAGGCGTTTGGGTTGAATTCAGTCATACAAAATGCTTAAAGGAGAAGATTTATGAAAAACCTGAAAATCAAATTTAAACTATTTTTGCTGGCTGGCTTTATGCTGCTCGGTATGGTTGCAGTGGGAGTTGTTTCCATGGTATATATGAATAAAATCAACGATGGAACCACCATTATTACAGCTAACTGGATGCCTTCGGTTATTGTGTCTGAGGAACTTCAGACTCTGATATCGAAATACCGGATTCAGCAGTATAAGCATGTCGTGGCGCAGGATGCAGAGATTAAGCAGCTCGCTGAAGACGAGATGGACAGTCTGACGAAGCAGATTAACGACATGTTTCAGACTTATACGGGGCTGGTAACGAGCGATACGGACCGGAAGCTGATGCAGGACGCCCAGAACGTCTGGAGCAGTTATATGGAGCTTCATGACAACATAATCGAGTTAAGCCGTGAGAATAAGACGGATCAGGCGAGGAAAGCGGTTATGGACTCGGTTGCCCTGTTTAATGAAGCGTCGGACACATTCTCTGAGATTGTGAAGTTTAACAAGGACGGGGCGGATCAGGCCAGTCTGGACGGCGACAGGATGTATGCGTCGGCAGGAAGAATCATCATAAGCTCCCTGCTCTTTATAATAGTGGCGGCCATGCTGTTTGCACTGTATATTATCCGCAGTATCAATGTTCCGGTCAGTGAACTCGACGATGTGGCCAGGAGGATTGCGAACGGCGATTTGAACCAGAGCATTACGTATCATTCAAAGGATGAACTGGGCAAACTGGCAGTGAATTTTAATAAGACGGTGGATCGCCTGCGCGATTATGTAAAATACATTGACGAGATTTCCGATGTGCTTAAGCAGATTGCGGGGGGCAACCTGGTGTTTGAGCTTACATATGATTATGCCGGTGAGTTTGCCAAGATTAAGGCAGCGCTTGAGGAGATTTCCAACTCGCTTAATCAGACCATGGGACAGATCAATCAGACCTCGGATCAGGTTTCGGCGGGCAGCGAGCAGGTATCCTCCGGCGCTCAGGCGCTCTCCCAGGGAGCGACCGAGCAGGCAAGCTCGATTGAGGAGCTCGCCGCCACGATTGCGGAGATTTCTTCACAGGTTAAGGAGACAGCGGGCAATGCCAGCGATGCCCGGCTTCAGTGCGGCCACACCGGCGAGCAGGTGGCGACCAGCAATGAACAGATGAAGGAAATGATTGCCGCTATGCAGGAGATCAGCGACAAGTCAGGCGAGATCAGCAAGATCATCAAGACGATTGAGGATATTGCGTTCCAGACGAATATTCTGGCGCTTAACGCCGCGGTCGAGGCGGCGCGCGCCGGCGAGGCGGGCAAGGGCTTTGCCGTAGTTGCGGACGAGGTGCGCAATCTGGCCAGCAAGTCCTCAGAAGCTTCCAAGAGCACGGCTGCTCTGATTGAGGGAACGGTCGAGGCGGTTGAAAAGGGAACCGGGATCGCGAACGCGACGGCCCAGTCCCTGAATGCGGTTGTAGAAAGCACGAAGAGCGTGGTGGATACAGTGGATAAGATTGCTTCAGCCGCAGAGCAGCAGGCGTCTTCGATTGCGCAGGTGACACAGGGCATTGATCAGATTTCCAGCGTGGTGCAGACGAATTCCGCGACTGCGGAGGAATCAGCAGCGGCCAGTGAGGAGCTGTCGGGCCAGGCGCAGGTGCTCAAGAATCTGGTGGGGCAGTTTAAATTGCGCGGTTGAATGGCGCATGGCCAATAAAATTGTCTTTTAGAGAGAAGGACATCCGATACATCAGGAGGTATTGGGTGTCCTTTTATTTGATCCGGGGCGCTGTTTACATCCGTCGCAACCGTTTGGATAACCTGAACCGTTACCCAGCGTTTATGATACGGATTAAAAAACATCCAAAGGACTTGACAAATTTCGTCAGGGGGGGGGTACAATGGTGAGGATTAGATTGCTAAAAAGAAGGAGGAAAAGAAGTTGAAAAAGTTAGTAAAGGTAATGCTCACAGGAGCCGCTCTCTCGATTCTTTCTGCGAATGCGGCATTTGCGGGGGCATGGGTAAAAGGCCAGGAGCCGAATCAGGATAAATGGTGGTATCAGAACGATGACGGGACCTATGCCCAGAACGGCTGGTTCTGGATTGACGGAAACCATGACGGGGTAGCGGAGTATTATTACTTTGACAGCGAGGGATGGGCGCTGACGAACACCGTGACGCCGGACGGGAACCAGGTGAATGAGAACGGTGAGTGGGTGCTGAACGGTGTGGTGCAGACACAGCGGGCGGAATTGCCGCAGGCGCAGGACAGCCAGGCCGCTCTCTGGATGTGGACGGAGAATGCGGATGGGAAGCGCGTCTTTAATGAAGCGGTGATGGACGCGGATTTCGCGGATTATTTCAGTTTTCTGGCAGAAGACGGGGGTGCTTATGAAACGACAGAACAGCGTGTGGCGGCCTGGGCGAAAGCTTCTGAGCGCGGGGCGGCCTGGAAAGCGCTGTTTGACCGGTATGGGATTCCGGTGAACATGGACGGGACCAAGCTCTGGGCGGACAGGGCGGCAAGCTTTACGACGGCTCCGGGCCTGTCGGTTGATGATCAGTATGCGGTAACGGCTGCGATGCAGATGATTCTGTGGATTAAGACAGACGGAATGTCCCAGGCTGAATTTAATACAACGATCAGCGGGGACGGCGCAATCACGGTAAACGCAGTGCTGCAGATGTTTGGCTGATCGCTGTCCCGGAGCTATTGTCAGCACACAGGCCATTGCGGGGCGTGCTGCTGCGTACAGATGGCGGGAATGATGTTTCAGACACGTTCCGGCACAGGGCTGGATATAGAAAAGGGGAAGATGCTTCCGGAGGGCGGGCATCCTCCCTTTTTTATAGTCAAGGATGAACAGAGAGGAGATAAACGGCATTTATGTTTAATAACGGAATCGTAATAATCATAGCGCTGGCTGTGGGGATTGCACTGATTTTGGGCTTTCTGATTAAAGGGGAGCGCTTTGAGATGGAGCAGGAGGCTTCGGGGAAGGTGATTAGCGTCAAGAGAGGGTTTTCATTTACCTACCTGTTTTTTGGCCCCTTTGTCCCGCTGCTGCGCGGGCACATCGCGGGCTTTTTTCTGAGCCTGTTCCTCACCTTCTGCAGCTGCGGAATCGCGCATTTTATTTTGCTGTTTTGCTATAACGGGATGTATATTAACTGGCTGGTTAAGCACGGGTACGTGCGGGTTTACAGGGAGGCAGAGGAGAAAACAAAGCCGGAGGCAGAATCAGGAGAAAAGGCGAATCCGGCTGCTGTGGTATGGTCGAAATTTGCCGGCAGAAAGGAGGAGGAGGACAAAACAGAACCGCTGTTTCGCCCGCTCCGCCTGGACGGGCTGATGCCGGCGGAGGCCCGGGCGGGAGAGGAGACGCCAGGGCCTGGAACAAGCGGGGCAATGTCCGCGCCAGGGCTGTCCGCGCCGCCTGCCCAGGCTGCTTCCCGGGCAGAGGTTTGGACGGAGGGGAATATTACCTGGAAGATGGTGCAGACAAAGGATAAGGACTGTAAGTTCTGGCTTCCCGGCTCTCCGGTCATTCTGACGCAGGCGCAGCTCTTTGAAAATATGGACAGCCATGAAATCGCGCTGCGGTTTTCAGTGCAGAATCTCTCCCATGAGACAGTGTCGGCGATTTATGTCGATATTCATGGATTTAATGTGCTGAAAAAGGAGAGCGTGACCTTAAAGGATGTGAATTATCTGGATTTGGATCTGGAAAGGGGGAAGACATTTTCATCTGAATGTATTGTACTGGCGGACAAGGCGGTGCGCCGCAGCGAGGTGATTGTGCGCCATGTGGTGTTTGCAAATGAGGAGATATGGGATTATGAGGAGGAGGAGGTCTTTCCGGTTCTGCCGGCTCCGAAGACTCTGCCCTATGATGGGGATTTAAGAGCGGCTCTGGCTAGGGAGCTGGATCAGAAGACGGGGAATTCCTGGCGGTATCAGTATTTGCCTGGGGAGACGGAATATGGGTGGACATGCGGGTGCGGGCAGTTTAATCCTGAGGGGGATGAGCGCTGTCTGGCATGCGGTATAAGGAAGGAGCTGATCGTTTCCCTCACGCAGGAGGACTATTTGCGGGAGCAGGAGGAGGCATACCGGAAGATGCGCCGGGAGCAGGAAGAGGCAGAGCGCCTTGAACAGGAGCGGATCCGGAAAGAACAGGAGCAGAGAAGACGGGAGGAAGAGGAACGGCTCCGGCGTGAACAGGAGGAACGCGAGCGCGCCAGGCAGCAGAAAGTAGAGGAGTGGAACAAGCGCTTAAACGGGCTCTGGGAGCTTGGAAAGGAAAAAACGCAGGAGGCAGGCGCGGCGGCGCAGGTATATCTGGAAAAGGGAAAGGAAAAGGCCGCGCTGTACGGCACAAAGGCACGGGAAGGCTTACAGAATTACCTGCATGAAAAGGAAGAGGATTCCATGCCGGAAGAGACCGTGAATGCGAAAAACCAGACCATTCCCGGGCCGGAGAAGGCCGCGGATGCGAAAACCCGAACCGGTCTCCGGGAGGCAGCACAGATGAAAGAGACGACGGATGATACAGAGAACAGGGAAACAGTATACTGTTCCCAATGTGGATGCGCCAATGAGGCGGATGATATGTTCTGTATGCAGTGCGGCAGCAGGATCCGGTAAAGAGGAGGTATACGAACGAACGATCACACAGCGGGAGCAAGCGGGCCGGGCTGGCAGGAGGCCGGGGCGGAACAGGAGAGGCAGGAGCTGCCGAAATGGATGAGGAACGATTGACAATCGGAGTCGAAACCTGTATGATCACGTCATCAGCCGAAGCGCCGTGCGGCGGCAGAATCGGAAGGAGGAGTGAAAGGTGAAGAAGCGATGCAGAAAACATGCAGGAAACATTGTTACAGCAGTATTGCTGTTTTCCTGCTTAACAGCCTGCGGCGGAGGGAAAGAACGCGGCGATGCGCTCCGGGAAAGCCCCAAAAGCGGGCCGGAGACTTCCGGCGGGGAGGCGGGCGATGTAAGGGAACAGCAAACGGAAATCAGGGAAGAGGAAGAAACATCGGCCTTTCAGGAGACGGCGGAGAAGGAAGATGCGGTATCCGGCCGGCCTCAGATGGAGGTTTACCTTCAGGATAACCGTCTGGACGAATGGGCCGGGGCGAACGCCCTGGCGCAGATCGGTTATGACTCTCTGCAGATCAATGAGCAGGCATATCCGGAGCTTTCATGGTCAGTGGAAAATTATAACAGGGAGAGCGGGGCAAAGGCGGCGTCATGGAAGGAGGAGAACCTGCCGTGGACGGTAGAAGCCTTTCATGAAGGAGCATTTCATGGGTGTGAATATGAGCGCAGCGTCAGGCTGAAGCGGGCGGACGAGATTTCCCTGAGCTTTGTGACAGAGGTGTCGGAGTATACGGGAGGGGCTCACGGAAGTATCTTTTATGAGAGCTGCACGTTTGATGCGGTTACAGGGGAGAAGCTGGCTTTGGAGGATATCATTACGGATGTATCCCGGCTGCCGGGCGTGGTTGCGAGCGCGCTGATGGAGCAGTCTCCGGAGGGACTTTTTGAGGAGACGCCGACAGAGCAGATAGAGGCGCTGTTTGATTCTGAGAGAGAATACTACTATGAACCGTCCTGGACGCTGGATTACGACGGTCTGACGTTTTATTTCGGGCATTATGAGTTAGGGCCGTACTCGGCGGGCTGCCAGGAGGCGCTAATCACGTTCACAGCATATCCGGATCTGTTTAAGGAGCTGTACCGTGAGCCCCGGGAGGCATTCGCCGTTGCCATGAGTCCGTATGCGGGCCAGTACGCGGATCTGAACGGGGACGGGAAGCTGGATGAGATCCGGATGTACTATTCCGAAAGGGATTATGAGGGACAGGAAATTCATGTCAGTGTAAACGGGAATGAGACTTCGTACCAGTCAAACGGCTGGTTTAGAGACGCCTTTTTCATAAAGCTGAGAGACGGAAGATATTATCTGTATGTGGGTGTGGACGAGGTGGATGAGGTTCATACCATTCATGTGTTCAGCCTTACAGGAGGAGAGGGGCGGTATATAGGAGAATACAATGGAAATCTGGATGGCAGCCTTGTAATCGATCCGGAACGGTTTAAGGTGCTCTCTATTCTGCAGACGCTGAGTACATGTACGGGCTATCAGACCTGCCATGTAGGAGCCGACGGCCTGCCGGAGCCGGACAGCCCTTTATATACGGTTATGCAGTATGAGTATGAGGGCCGGACAGGGCCGTGTGTGACTGCAAAACGGCCTGTGCCGGTGAGAATGGTTTCGGCGGACGGATCCGTGGCGGCAAAGACAGAGGAGATGCCGGCCGGGACGGTCTTTTATTTTCAGAGGACAGATGATCAGACTTTTGTGGAAATGGGGCTGGAGGACGGAAGAAGCTGCCGGATTGATGTAGATAAGTCCGGCCGGGCGCAGACCGTGAATGGCATTGACATATACGAATGCTTTGAAGGGATTGTATTTGCGGGATAGGCGCCGGCATTTAATCTGAGAAATTCGGCAAAGATTCAGGAGGAAATGAGTATGAGATGTCCCAATTGTAACGTTGAATTACATGCACAGGCAAAATTCTGCCCCAAATGCGGTACGAAGATACCGGAGGGGCAGGGCGCGGTTTCTGACGCGGAGGGCGTGGTTTCTGAGGTGAAACCGGAGCCGTCTGCGGATACGCAGGCCGCTTTGCCTGCCAGTGAAAAAACAGATTCATGTTCTGATACAGGAGAGGAGTCCGGTGATGTACAGGATAACCGGTTTTCCGATCCCGGACCGGAGGATGGGGAGAGTGAGGCCGGGCCGCCCAAAAAGGCGGGCGGCCGCAGGCTCCTGGCCGGCGGGCTGGCGCTTCTGGCCGCAGCCGGCCTGGGGATAGGCGGAAGCATGTATTATAAGCATGCGCAGGAGGTAAAACGGAAACAGGAGCTGAAGGAGGAGCTGTCGGTTCTGATCAATGGCCGCGATAACCTGGCGGAGTGGGCGAATCATGAAAAGGAGGAGTTTGTCCGTTTTCTGCTGACCGATGAGGAGAAGGAACGGCTGAAGGAATACTGGCAGGACGGAAGCGGGCTGGATCCCGAGGATTATGAGAACCAGATTCTGTGGGTCAGGACAGTCATGGATTATAAGACACAGGTGAAGGGGAGGGCGGACGCGGATGCGATGTCTCTTCTGGAGAGCTTAAAGAGCCAGGATCCGGGCTATGCGTCGGACGAACAGAAAGAGAAGCTGGCCGATTATGCGAAGGAGATGGAAGAACGGATCTCGGAAGGCGGGTATGGGGAGCTGGAGCCGCTGGCAGAGGAGTGGAAAAGCTATGCCCTGGCTGCAGCCGAGAAAAAGACAGGCTACCAGGTATCTGTGATGCAGTATGATTTTACGGAATACCCGACGGTGCGCATCTATCTGGATGTGCGGGATGAGGCGTCCGGGGGCCTTGTCAAGGAGCTGTCCCCGAACATGTTTTACATATCCGAGCGCGACGCGGGAAACGGGGATTATCTGAACAGGGCTGTGCAGAAGGCGGTTCTCATGAATGAAAATGAGCGGTTGAATATCAACCTTCTGGCGGATACCAGCGGCAGCATGGACGGAGGCAATATGGATGCGGCAAAGCGGGTGATGTCGAATTTCATAAGCACCGTGCAGTTTTCGGCGGGCGATCAGGTGAAGCTGACGCCGTTTAACAGCGTGATCGACAAGAGCGGGTATTTTACAGGGGATCCCGGGGTTTTGAATAATATGATCCGCAGCTATGTGCCGGACGGGCAGACAAAGCTGTATGACTCGATTATATACGGCGTTCAGGATGTGTCCGGACAGGAAGGGGCAAAATGCGTGATCGCATTTACGGACGGCATGGATGTCGGGAGCTACAATTCCGCGCAGGATGTGGTGGATCTGGTGTCAAGATACCATATACCCGTGTTCATCGTCCGGATCGGCGACAGCTCCACCTCTGCTGAGGACAGTTCGCTGCAGCGGATCGCCCAGGCTTCGGGCGGGAGCTTCCGGAATCTGTCCCAGTTCAGCTCTGACATGAGCAGTTTTTATGATCAGATCTACCGGCAGTTAAAAGAGTATTATGTGGTGGAGTATGAGGCGGACGGGACCATGGGCATTACGCAGGACAAAGAGATTTCCGTTTATATCCAGAATCAGGATCAGGGCGGGGAGACCGTCATGGCGGCTAATGCGGGCAGAGAGCTGTTTGATTCTTTGCTTGGGAGCTACTTACGGAGCTATATCACGGATATGAATAACCACCGCTATGAGCAGTTGGCGCGGTATGTGGATCCTACGGTGGCAGCGGACGATACATGGTCCATTCAGTGGCAGATGAAGAAACAGGTGACAGGCGGCTTTTCCAATGTGACGCAGGAAACGCTGATGGAATACCATGTGACGGATGTGACTGTGGTAGATGAGAATACGATCCATCTGAGGGCCAGCGAGAGCTATGATGTGCTCTATGACGAGGTATATGGGGATCTGAAAGGCAGCTCCCGCACCGTGGCGCAGGATGCGCTGGAATACCTGCGCATCCATCAGGGCTATACGGAGCTGAGCGACGAGGCAGAACTCCGGATCTGGGCGGTTGTGACGCAGATTCCGGAATATGTGCTGAAAAAGGGCGCGGACGGAAAATGGAAGTTTTCTAAATATGCAGGGGATCTGGCGTTGGGTGAAAGACGGAAGGTTTATGATGTGGAGGTGACGTGGGATCCGTATTATTAGGCGCCCACAGAAGTTATTCCTATGGTACGGCTTTTAGCCGCATGATGCTTTCCGGGCCGGCAGGGGGAACAGGTGATGGGACAGAACGCGGAACGTAATACGGCGCATAACACAGCGCAGAGTATAGCTGACAATACGCTACAGAATACAGTACAAAATACAGAGCGGGATATGGCGGGAGGAAGCCTGGTAAAAACGCTGGCTTCCTTCACGATTCCCCTGATTTTTTCCGGCCTGTTCCAGCAGATCTTTAACTGGGTGGATGCATTTATTGTGGGGAATGTCGAAGGGGAGGCGGCCCTGGCGGGAATTGGCGCGGCCGGATCAATTTATAACCTGTTTGTCACAGTAATCGTCGGCTTTACCTCCGGCGTTTCCGTGATGGCCGCGCAGAAATATGGGAAGGGGGAAAGGGAGGCGCTTACGCGTATCTTATCCTCCTTTGTGATGCTGCTGGGCGCCCTGTTTTGCACGGCGGCAGGGCTGGGCATGCTGTTTACCGGGCCGGCTCTGCGTCTATTAAATACGCCGGCATCCATCTTTTCAGAGGGAAAGGAATACATGCAGATCCTATTTATCGGGATCCCCTTTCTGGCGGTTTATAATACATATTCCGCTGTGCTCAGGGGGATGGGGGACAGCAGGGCTCCGTTTTTCTCGGTCCTTGTCTGCTCGGGCGTTAATATCGCTCTGGATCTTGTTCTGGTGGCTGTATTCCGGTATGGTTCTGCAGGGGCCGCTGCTGCGACGGCTCTTTCGCAGGCGTCAATGGCTGTATTTGTGGCGGCGTACACGTTCCGGCGCTATCCGATGCTGAGGTTTCGCTTTGGACGGGCCGCGCTTGACAGGGCGGCGCTCGTGTCAGGAATGAAATTTGGGCTGCCGCCTGCCATCCAATCCGGGACCAGTTCAGTGGGGAATCTGTTCCTGCAGCGGTTTATGAACGGTTTTGGGGAACAAACGGTGGCGGCAATCACGACCGCTTACCGGATTGATACGGTGATCACACTGCCCATTGTCAACTTCGGCTCCGGAATTGCGACAGTCGTAGCGCAGAACATTGGAGCCGGGAACCGGGAGCGGGCAGGGAAAGTCTTAAAAACAGGCGCTATTCTCATTGCAGCCGTTTCCCTGTGCCTGACTGCATCCGTCCTGGCGGCAGGCGGGCCGCTGATCGCCATGTTCGGTCTGAGCGGAGATACGGTCGCGATTGGAACGGCCTTTTTCCGCTCGATCGCGAGCTGCTATGTGGTCTTTGGGCTGGCGATGGCCGTGCGCGGGTACCTGGAGGGCGCGGGTGATATGGTGTTTTCCGGAATCGCAGGCCTCTTTGCGCTGGGAGTCCGGATCGCCGCTTCATATGCATTTGCAGAGCCGTTTGGAAATATGGTGATTGGCTACGCGGAGGCGTTTTCGTGGGCGGTGCTGCTGGTCGTTTATCTGATTCGGTTCTGCCGGAGATAAGGGGGAATGCGTCTGGGAAATGATATAAAAGGACGGCCTTGTCTGACTCCTCTTTCATCCGGATGGAGACAGACCAAGCCGTCCTTTTCACATCATTTTATCAGCGCCCGGGCCGCCGGCCGCATTTGCTGCAGCTTCCGCAGTTTCCGCTGCAATGGCCGCCGTTTTTGCGGGCCTTCCATATCGAGCGGACGGCCAGGCAGCAGGCGCATATCAGTATTGCGATTACAATTCCATTTCCAAGCCAGGCTGGCATAGCGTTTCTCCTTTCTGGCGATATGTATTCCCGGATTTCCCATCCCTGCCTGTGGGGTGATTTTCCGCCGGATGATCCCAAATTTATCAACGTATGTTCCACGTTATGCCTCATAAATCTGTGCACATCTGACAAAAAATCATCTCACAAAATCAGGCGCGATCCGGAGCCGCATAAGAGAGGTTTTGTCTGGCGCCGCCCGGCTGATAGCCTTTTCGCACAAGCATCCATATCAGGGCGGCGAGCAGGGCGAGTCCTGCCACAGTACCAATGCCGAAGGGAACTTCTCCGGTGATGACGCCTCCTACCTGATATACGATCAGGGAGACGGCATAGGCGAATGCGCACATATAGCCAATCGCAGCAAGCGTCCATTTTGTGTTGTTCATCTCCCGCTTAATTGCTCCCATGGCGGCAAAGCAGGGGGCGCACAGGAGGTTGAAGATCATAAAGCTCCAGGCCGTGAGTCCCGTGAAGTCCGCGCGGATCAGGGCCCAGATTTCGTCTCCGGACTCAGACAGCTCGCCGCCATACTGGTAGAGGACGCCAAAGGTGGAAACCACCTCTTCTTTTGCAACGAGCCCGGTGATGGTGGCAACGGCCGCCTTCCAGGCCCAGCCGCCCGCCCAGCCCAGAGGGGCAAAGACCCAGGCGATGCTGTTTCCGATGGAGGCCAGAAGGGAGGTATTATTGTCCTCTACCTGGACAAGGCCGCCGTCAGAGATGCCGAAGCCCTGTAAAAACCAGAGAATGACACTGGAGAGGAGGATAACGGTTCCGGCCCGTTTGATAAAGGACCAGCCGCGTTCCCAGGTGGCGCGGAGCACATTGGAGGCAGACGGAAGGTGGTAGGCAGGGAGTTCCATGACAAAGGGAGCCGGCTCGCCTGCAAAGGCTTTCAATTTCCTGAGCATGATCCCGGAAATCACGACAGCCCCAATGCCGATGAAGAATGCGGAGGCCGCCACCAGCGGGGAACCGCCGAATACTGCTCCTGCAAACAGGCCGATGATAGGCATTTTCGCTCCGCAGGGGATGAAGCCTGTGGTCATAATGGTCATCTTGCGATCCCGATCCTGCTCGATGGTGCGTGACGCCATGATACCCGGCACGCCGCAGCCTGTGGCTACCAGCATGGGGATAAAGCTTTTGCCGGACAGGCCGAAGCGGCGGAAAATGCGGTCCATGATAAAGGCGATGCGCGCCATATAGCCCACATCCTCCAGGAAGGCCAGAAGGAGGAAGAGAACAAGCATCTGCGGCACAAAGCCAAGAACCGCGCCCACGCCGCCCAGGATCCCATCCAGGATCAGTCCATAGAGAACCGTGCCTTCAGCCACATGGAGAACGCTTAAGACAGCGGCGGCCGCGCCCGGAACGATTTCGCCGAACAGTACATCATTGGCCCAGTCCGTGCCCATGGTTCCGATGGCGATAGAGGATCCGCCCATGGCGACGGCATAAACGCAGTACATGACGGCAGCAAAAACCGGCAGAGCCAGTATCCGGTTGGTGACAATGCGGTCGATTTTATCGGAGACGGACAGGCTGTGGGCCGCCGCCTTCTTTTTCACGGCCTTTTTCACTACACCGGTTATGTAGGTATAGCGCTGACTGGTGATAATACTTTCCGCGTCGTCGTCCAGTTCCTCTTCGCAGGCCGCGATTCCGGCCTCCAGGCGGGAAGCTTCCCGGGCGTCCAGCTTAAGCTCCTCCAGTACCTTTTTATCGCGTTCAAATACCTTTACAGCATACCAGCGCAGATACCGGGAATCAACCGTTCCGGATAATATTTCTTCAATCCCGCGGATGGCGTCTTCCACGCTGCCGGTAAATACCTGCGGCAGCGGATGTATTTCTCCGGCGTTTTCCGTCTGTCCCGGCGCAGCGGCCGTCTTCGCCGCTTCCACGGCCTTCATGGCCGCTTCCCTGCTTCCCTGACGCTTTAAAGCGCTCATTTCCACGACCTCGCATCCCAGCTCCCGTCCCAGCGCCGCAAGATCAATCTGAACCCCGTTTTTGCGCGTCAGATCCATCATATTCACAGCTACCACGACCGGAATCCCCAGCTCGATGAGCTGCGTGGTCAGATACAGGTTGCGTTCAATATTCGTTCCGTCCACGATATTCAGGATTGCGTCCGGTTTCTGGTTTACGAGATAGTTTCTGGACACAACCTCCTCCAGGGTGTAGGGAGATAAGGAATAGATACCAGGTAAATCCTGGATGACAACCGTCTTATCCCCGATGAGGCGTCCCTCCTTTTTTTCTACTGTAACGCCGGGCCAGTTGCCGACATACTGATTGGATCCGGTAAGGCTGTTAAACAGGGTCGTCTTACCGCAGTTCGGATTACCTGCTAAAGCAATGTTTGTTCCCATTTTTGTTTGCTCCTTCTAATTATAGTTAATTACTACTAACTAATGTTTAAAACATATTACCGCCGCAGCATTGCGCAATGAAAAGCATGCCTTTCCATCACTCAGGCTTAAGCCTGTATTTCAACCATTTCTGCATCGGCCTTCCGCACGGATAATTCATACCCGCGGATGTTCAGCTCCATGGGATCCCCCAGCGGGGCGACCTTGCGCACCAGGATTTCAACACCCTTTGTGATGCCCATATCCATGATGCGGCGTTTAACAGGACCTTCGCCGTGCAGCCTCGCCACCGTCACAGTCTCCCCAACCTTTACGTCCCTCAGTGTTCTCATACTGTTCCCTCCCTGTTTTAAATCATAATCCGGCTGGCCATGGCGCGGTCTAACGCGATCCGGCTGTTTTTGACCTGTAAGATCAGATTGCCGGCAATTTCGTTTATAACTGTAATGGTAGTGTCTGCAACAAAGCCAAGCTCGGCCAGATGCTGGCGGATGTCATCCCTGCCTGTGATACGGCGGATAGTTACCATTTCTCCTGTTTTAGCCATTGATAAAGGCATTGTGTGTACTCCTTTCTTACAGGGTTAATTTTAGCTAATAAAAGTTATAAAGAGCTAACTGGTGTGTAAAAAAGTAAGAAGTTAGTTATAACTACTTCCGTTAATAGAATATATCATATGAGATGTGGTCTGTCAAGAGGGGAAATGTAGATTTGAAGCTGTCTTCGCATTGTCGCCTTTTCCCACCGTATCATGTGATCGGTTCACAGCAGAAGACATTACTGTGAATTAGCTTGAAATACACATGAAAAGGCGTTACCATATACATACATTCAATCATGGCCGAGCATTTGGAGGAAAAAGTATGGAGATTACCAGAGCATGCCTGAAACATCATTCCCGCTGTCTGCGCGCCCCGCGCTGCGGCATATTTGGCCCCAATTTACTTAACGCAGCCCGTTGCGCCGCGTTCAGTTGGCCCAAATCTCCCACAAAGCGGAACGCACATCCGGCAGAAGGCATGTTTCAGACATGCTCCGGGACAAACCGGCCTGTAACAGGCAGAGATTTGAAACTCATTGCAGCGGCAGCCATGCTGATCGATCACATTGGCCTGGTTCTTCTGAAAGACAGCGGGCTTTACTGGCCCTGCCGCGCGGTTGGGAGAATGTCCTTTCCGCTGTACTGCTTTTTGCTGGCAGAGGGATTTATGTACACAAGGGACAGGAAGAAATACGGAAAGCTGCTTTTGATATTCGCGCTTTTGTCGGAAATCCCGTTTGATCTGGCCGTTTTTGGGAAAGTCTGGTATGCCGGCAGCCAGAATGTGTATGTGACGCTGTTTCTTGGCGTGTGCATGATGGCGGCTTTGGAGAGGATGAATGGGAATGAGTGGGAGCGGCTGGCGGCTGTGGGGGTGTTCTGCGCGGCGGCCGAGGCTGTCCGGTGTGATTACGGGGCTGTCGGGATGATTCTAATCGGAGGGTTCTATTATGGCCATTGCCGCAGAGAGCCCGCGGGCTGGGCTGTGGCAGGGACGACGGCGCTTTTGCTGTCTCAGTATTATCTGGGAAGCGGTTTATTGGGCCTTCTCCTCATCCATTTCTACAGTGGGGAGAGGGGGCGGATCCGCTACAAATACGCCTGGTATGGTTTGTATCCGCTGCACCTGCTGATCTTATATGGTATGGTTACTGTTCACAGGTAGTATTCCGCGAGGTGTTTTTTGTGAGTGAAGCGTAGCGGAAGTCACAGACAGCGGGCCCTCTTGAGTCAAACCCGGGGCGGCGGCGCCAAACCGCGTTTTTTCGGTTTGTGTGCATCGTGAAGCGTGTTACTGGCCGCAGCCCGGCGGGGGGAGTAATATGGTATGCCGCTTTTTAGGGAATAAGGCTGTCATTTCTTTGCTAAAATGGTATTATTATGGTAAAATAGGGTATCAGGCAATGTTCGATGATTCGCCGGGCGGCCCTGTGTCCAGATGCAGCGCTGTGCCATGGGGCTGGGGGCTGTCAGTAATACGGCCTGGGGAAATTGATTCAGTATAACGGAGGAAAGGACATGAGCAAGGTTTTATTAATGAACGGCAGTCCTCATGAAAATGGCTGCACTTATACCGCATTGACAGAGATTGCGGATACATTAGCCGAAAACGGCGTAGAATCAGAGATGGTATATCTGGGAAAGCAGCCGGTCGCCGGCTGTATCGCCTGCGGGAAGTGCCGCGAGACGGGGCGGTGCGTTTTTGACGACAAGGTGAATGAGATTCTGGAAAAGCTGGATGAATACGACGCGGTGATCGTCGGTTCGCCTGTGTATTATGCGGGTCCGGCCGGACAGCTCTGCGCGTTTCTGGATCGGCTGTTTTACTGCGGGGGAGGGCGTATGGCCGGGAAACTGGCGGCGGCCGTTGTCTCCTGCCGCCGCGGAGGGGCCAGCGCCGCGTTTGACCGCTTAAACAAGTATTTTGGCATCAGCAATATGCACATCGTCGGTTCCCAATACTGGAACCAGGTTCATGGCAATGCGCCGGACGAGGTGCGCAGGGATGAAGAAGGACTGCAGACGATGCGGACGCTGGCGCAGAATATGGCGTGGCTGCTGAAAAATGCAGAGGCGGGAAAGAAACAGGGAATCACGCCGCCTCAGTATGAGGCCAGAATCGGCACGAATTTTATCTGATTCGGAGAAATGCACAGGGTAACCTGACCTGTTACGATTCAGAACAGATATGCGCAGACAGGGGTGGCCGGGAGACGCTGCCGCGCCTGTGGAAGCGGCAAAGGAGGAGATGTGTATGAAATGCAGCAAGTGTAAAGCGGAATTTGAGGATGGGAGCCTGTTTTGCCCCGAATGCGGAAATCCTGTGGAGAGCGGCGCCGCCGGCCCGGAGACGAATTTCTGCCCGAACTGCGGGAGCGCGGTAGAGGGGGGATCCGTATTTTGCGAGGCATGCGGCTTTAAGCTGGAGGCGGCGCAAACTGCGGCTCCCGCCGAGCAGGCCGGGCCGCCAAAGAAAAAGAATCTTACCCTGGCGATCGGAATCGGGGCGGCCGTAGTGGCTGTAGCGGCCGGAGCGATGATTGCCCCGGCTCTGCGATCCGGCGGTGCAGAGGGAAGCAGCGTGATGTATTTAAAGGACGGCGGTATGTACGGCGTTTCACTCGACAAGCCGGGAAAGGGAGCCGTGGAATACTCGGATGATTCGTACAGAAATTCAGACGAGGGAGTGATGAGCGGGCTGGTCAGCGGTTATCCCCTGCTCAGCGCGGACGGGAAACACCGTTTCTACATGGAAGATATCGAAAGAGACGATAATTCTTACCAGATTACCTATACGCTGTATTACAAAAAGTCACAGAAGGATGAAGGCGTCAAGATCGACAGCAGAATCACGCAGCATGAGCTGACCGCTGACAATAAAGTCGTTTATGTCAAGGATGAGAACCTGTATGTATCCGATCGGAATAACAAGGAAAAACTCGCCTCCGGCATAGGGGATTTCTGTATGGATAAAGCGGGAAAACTCGCGTTCTGGACGACCTATGATCCGGCTGAGTATACAAAGGATCTCTACATATGCGACTTATCATCAAAGGAAATGGAAAAAAAGAAACTCTGCGCAGGTGTGGAGGGCTTTGGCTGCAGCGAGGATCTGACCTCGATCTATCTTCTGAAAAATGAGGCGCTTTATCTGATAAAGAATTTTCAGAAGGAAGAAAAATTACTCAATGATTATAATGACGAGGATACGGTGGGAATTGACTGGGTAAATAACACGTTCTATTTCTTTCAGTCAGAGGAGAGCGAGATTTCTGTGATGGATCTGGTAGAGGACGACATGGCGTCTGCGGACGCGGCGATGGCGGAGCCGGATATTAAAGATTATCAGCGCAGGGAAGCGGCAAATGGCTGGGTTCCCGAACGTGTTGTGACAGATCGGGATCAATACAATGCGGACTATGCAAAATACCGCGAAAAACTGCAGCGCGACGATCTCCGGGAGGAGCTGCGCGGGCGTAAGGTGACGCTGGATCTGTACTCGCTGTACTATTATGTGAACGGTGAAAAGCAGCTCATCGCCGACAACTGTTTAGGCAGCATGAACAGCAATGACAGAATGAACGCCGGCGACGCCGCGGCATTTGTCACCTATAATAAATGTTCCGATGCAGCGCCGGAAAAAATGAGGCTGTCCCAGATAGAGAACGTGTCGGATGTGACCAGCGAGTATTATAAAGCGCTTTATAATACGGCTGTAGAGTGCGTATCTTCCGGCGGCCGGGAGGCGGTTCTTGCGATCGGGGAAGAGGAACAGCTTACCTATAACACATACGCGCTGGACAAGGATCAGCTCTACTTTCTGACGGGCGAGGCAGAGGAAGACGCCTACACCCTGTACTCCGTTGATTTATCCGAAAAGTCCTTTGGAGCGGTTCAGAAGAGGGATGATGATGTGGATGATATTGAGGGAGCGGGGAACGGCTGCGTGTATTATTTTAAGGATATCACAGACCGGATGACAGGCGATCTGTACTGCAACGGAGAAATGGCGCAGGCGGATGTGTCTGTATACCGCTCAGAAATGGATCCGGAGAGCGGCGCGGTGCTCTGCATGACAGATTTTGACGATAAGAGAAATTACGGGACGCTGGTCATGCTGGAAGGCTCTGAAAAGACAAAGATTGCCGATGACGTCAGTTACTGGCGCGTCATGGATGAGGATACGGTTCTTTTTCTGACAGAGTACAATAACGACAGAAGCAGGGGCGATCTGAGATACTATAACGGAAAGACGGCAGAAACCATCGACGTGGATGTGCGCGCTGTATTCTGCGACTGATACCGCCCCGCAAAGCCGGGCGTTTAGGGGAATTTACGCGGCAAAAGCACACACGAAAAGCATAGCGCATGGATAAGGAGGAAGCGTGCGATGGCAGATATATTTTCAAAGGGAATCACAACACTGAATGTAAAGACTTCCACCTTTCTGGAAGTAAAAAAGATCCAGACCTACATAGCAAAGCTCAATTCAGAGACAGAGCTTCTGGAGAAAAAGATTGGCGCTGCGGTTTATGAGGCGTGGGAAAACGGGGAGGAGATAAGTGAGCAGCTCGTGGCAGAGGAGCTTGCCGGGATCAGGCAGAAAAAGCAGGTGATCGAAGAGCAGACCCGATCGGCGGAGGAGCTGACGCGCATGGAGGCAGAGATCCTTGGTAAGAGCGAAAGCCCAAAGCAGGAAAAGAGCTTCTGCCCGAATTGCGGACAGGCATATACGCCCCCCGCAAAATTCTGCCGCAAATGCGGAACGAAGCTGACAGAATAGATAACACGGCGTTTTGCCTCAGGATGGAGAACAATACTGATGAAATGCAGAAAATGTGGAGAAACACTCAAAGAAGGAGCAAAATTTTGTACGAAATGCGGGACAAAGGTGGAAAATACGCCGCCGGAGAGCATCCCTGAAAGCCAGGTTCCCCCGGGCCAGCCAGACAACGGCGCGCCGCAGCCCCCTGAAAAGAATCATAAAGCTCTGGCCGCCGTCCTGTTAGGCATTGCAGTGATAGCCGCCGGAGGCGCCGCAGCCTGGAAGTTCCAGAAAAAGGAGCCGCAAAAGCAGGCCGAAGAATGGGGCATGGATTTTGACGATGAGGAGGAAACCGGCCAGGAAACCCCTGAAGAACCGGGCGCCGCTGAACCGACAGAGGGACAGCGCGCAGAGAGCGCCGCAGAAACCGCGCCCACAGAGAGCGGAGACGGCGGGGAAGCCGCCGCGCTTTCACAGGAAACCACAGCCGCCGCGCAGGAAGAAGAAAAACCGCACCGCTATGAGGTGGTAAAAACGGACTGCACATGGGAAGAGGCATTTCTCGACGCGCAGGCCCGGGGCGGTTATCTGGTTCACTTCGACACACCGGAGGAATACGAGCAGATCAAGGAGCTCCTCTCGCAGGAAGGCGCGGAAAAGCTGAAACTGTGGATCGGCGGCAAGAGGCTGCCAGGCGAGTATGAGTACCACTGGGTTAATTCAGACGGCAGCTTTGACGCCAGCGTCCTCAATTCCGGCCCGTATGAATGGGCCTGGATGAAAGACGAGCCCAGTTTCCGTGACGCCGGCATCAATCTGGACGAGTGTTACATGAATATTTTCTACTACAAGTCCGAAAACCGCTGGGTCTGGAATGATGTGCCGAACGACATCATTGCGGCCGTCAGCAGTTATAAAGGGCAGGTCGGCTATATCTGCGAATATGAATAAACAAGAAACAGCTCCGATTATATAAATTCATGGCATTCCGGCAGCGCAGCCAGGCATAGCTTTCATATCCATAAGGAACCCGTAGAAAACCGGCAAAGAAAAAACTTGACAACACCCAATTTTTATGCTAAATTACATCTGTGTAACTGCCGAAGACAGCAGGCGCCGTAAGGCGTAAGGTTCAAAACGCCTGCCGAGGGAAACATAACTAAAGTGTAAGTTTATGCCTCTCTGTCTTTGGGACGGAGGGGTTTTTTCTTTACCCGGACGTTTACCAGGCGGTTAGAGATTAATACAGGAGGTAAACTATTCATGGCAAAAGTTGAATTAAAACAGCCGATTGTCGCTGAAATTTCCGAGTTATTCAATGGCGCCAGGAGTGCGGTTGTGGTCGATTACCGGGGACTGACCGTGGAGCAGGATACGCAGCTCCGCAAGCAGTTCAGGGAAGCGGGCGTTACGTATAAGGTATACAAGAATACCATGATCCGTTTCGCTGCAAAGGGAACCGCATTTGAAGCGTTAGAGCCGCATCTGGAAGGCCCCACAGCGCTGGCTGTTTCCAAAGAAGACGCTACGGCTCCGGCAAGAATCATCGCGGAATTTGCGAAAAAGGCAGACAAGCTGGAGATCAAGGGCGGTATCGTGGAGGACACCTACTACGATGCCAAGGGCATGCAGGTTATCGCAACCATCCCGTCCAGAGAGGTTCTTCTTGGAAGGCTCCTTGGAAGCATGCAGTCGCCGATTGCGAACTTTGCCCGTGTGGTTAAGCAGATCGCGGAAAAGCAGGGAGAGGCGTAGGATTCGATTGAAAAGCGTCGGCAAGGGAGACTGCCGTCATGCAATGTAAAGATATATAGGAGGAAAATAAAATGGCAAAATTAACAACTGCTGAGTTCATTGAAGCAATTAAAGAGTTATCCGTATTAGAGTTAAACGATCTGGTAAAGGCCTGCGAGGAAGAGTTCGGCGTATCCGCAGCGGCAGGCGTTGTGGTTGCAGCGGCCGGCCCGGCTGAGGCTGCAGAGGAGAAGACCGAGTTTGATGTAGAGCTGACCGAGGTTGGCGCAAACAAGGTTAAGGTTATCAAGGTTGTCCGCGAAGCAACCGGCCTGGGCTTAAAGGAAGCCAAGGAAGTGGTAGACAACGCTCCGAAGGCAGTAAAGACCGGCGTTTCCAAGGAAGAGGCAGAGGAGTTAAAGACCAAGCTGGAGGCCGAGGGCGCGAAGGTTACATTAAAATAATGAATGTGTCATAAAGAAAAGGAGTCTGCGGCGCGCGAGGGTGTGCCGCAGGCTTTTTTTGCGCGGGGGTGCAAAAGAAATTGCTGTACAGGGAGAACGTAAGGCGCCCGTTCAGGCTGCCTTAACCGTTACAGCCTGAAGATGGGAGGATGAAAATGGAACGGCTTGCAGATACCAGAATGCGGCTTTGCGTTGATTTAAAGGAGTGCGAATATCTTCTGATCGGCCTGGGAGAGGAGTGGGAGCGCTTAGAGCCGGCGCAGATCCCGGGAGCGTATGAGTCGCTGCGCCGGCTCGCGCAGGGAAAAGATTATTTTGTGGTGACTACCGTGACGGATGGGCGTATTTTTGAATCCCCGCTTGACGGGACGCGTATTACCGCGCCGTGCGGCAACCGGAACTGGCTCCAGTGCTCCTGCTCCTGCACAAAAGATATATGGGAGCGGGGCGAGCTTCCCTCTGAAATCTGCCCGCATTGCGGCGCGCCGCTGACGGAAAATACGATCGCGGCGCAGGAGTACATTGAAGAAGGGTATCTTCCTCAGTGGAACGCGTATAAAGCATGGCTGGCCGGGACGCTGAACCGCAGGCTTTTGATTCTGGAGCTGGGCGTGGGCTTTGGGACGCCGACCGTGATTCGGTGGCCGTTTGAAAAGACGGCATTTTTTAACCGGAAAGCGCATATGTATCGTGTAAATCAAACATTTTACCAGATATCCGAACAGATACGGGAGCGGGCGGAAGCAGTAGAGGCAAATTCGGTGGAATTCTGTCGGGAAATGATTGAGAATCTCTCTGGCATATGATAAACTGGTAACTGTTCAGCGGGCGTACGATAAATGAGAGGAAACGAATATGGGAGCAATAAGTAATGACTGGCTTGAGCCTTTGAGCGGGGAGTTTAAGCAGCCATATTATAAACATTTGTATGAGACGATAAAAAAGGAATACCAGACGCGGGTCATTTACCCGGATGCGGACGATATCTTTAACGCCTTTTCCTTTACGCCGTTAAACCGCGTGAAGGTGGTGATTCTGGGTCAGGATCCGTATCACGGGAGAGGGCAGGCCCACGGGCTGTGCTTTTCCGTGAAGCCGGACGTGGGGATCCCCCCGTCGCTGGTCAATATTTACCAGGAGCTTCACGACGATCTGGGATGCTATATTCCAAACAACGGCTACTTAAAGAAATGGGCGGATCAGGGCGTGCTGCTTTTAAATACCGTTCTGACCGTGCGGGCGCATCAGCCCAACTCGCACCGCGGGCTTGGGTGGGAGGAATTCACGGACGCGGCCATCCGGATTCTGAACAGCCAGGATCGGCCGATGGTATTTATCCTGTGGGGAAGGCCGGCTCAGGCGAAACGGGAGATGCTTACGCATCCGGGCCATCTGATTCTGGAGGCGTCCCATCCGAGCCCGTACTCGGCGTCCAGAGGCTTTTTTGGCAGCCGCCCGTTCAGCAGGACCAATGCATTTCTGAGGGAACATGGGCTGGAAGAGATTGACTGGCAGATCGAAAATTGTTAAATGGGGCCGGTTTGGCTCGCAATGAGGCAGGCAGAAAGGACGGAATATGAATTTTGTAGAAATTTTAAAGGTCATTGTACTGGGCATTGTTGAGGGCTTTACGGAATGGCTTCCGATCAGCAGCACAGGCCATATGATCCTGGTTGATGAGATCATTCATCTGGATGTCAGCGGGGCCTTCCGCGAGGTTTTTATGGTGGTGATACAGCTTGGGGCTATTTTGGCGGTTCTCCTTTTGTACTTTCACAAACTGAATCCATTTTCCCAGAGGAAAAATCCCGCGCAGAAGAGGGCGACGATCCGTCTGTGGAAAAAGATTATTGTGGCCTGCGTCCCGGCGGCTCTGGTGGGCCTGCCGTTAGATAATGTGATGGATAAGCTGCTGAACGGCTATGTCGTTTCTGCCACGCTGATTATTTACGGCATATTCTTTATTTTTCTGGAGCAGCGCAACCGGAATGTGTCGTTCCCGATTCAGCGGGTGACGCAGATATCGTATCAGACCGCGGCGCTGATCGGGTGCTGCCAGGTGCTTGCCCTGATCCCCGGCACCTCGCGGTCCGGGGCGACGATCCTGGGGGCCATGCTGATCGGGTGCTCCAGGGAGGCGGCGGCGGAGTTCTCATTCTTCCTGGGGATTCCGGTTATGTTCGGGGCCAGCCTGCTCAAGATTGTTAAGTTTTTCATAAAGGGCGGCGCATTCAGCGGAGCTGAGTTTTTCTATCTGATACTGGGGATGCTGGTGGCCTTCGCCGTATCTGTCTATTCCATCCGGTTCCTGATGGGATACATCCGGAAACATGATTTTAAGTTTTTCGGGTATTACAGGATCGTGCTGGGAATCATCGTACTCTCCTATTTTGGAATTTCCGCATTAGTCATGGCCAGTTAGCATATGATCATGTAAAGGACATGAAACAGTGCCGGCGGCTGAATAAAGATGCGCAGGGACAGCGAAAGAGGCAGGTCTCTGCGCATCCGGAAGAGACGCCGGCAAAGAGGCGGACAGTGAAACGAAAGCTGATAATTCTGGCTGCGGTCCTGGCGTTTGATGTGCTTCTTGCATGTATCTGCGCGGGCGCTGCGGCCGATTTCCTGGCGTCAGCCCCGGCTGCGGCCGGGACTGCGCAGAGCGGGCTTAAGGAGGCGGAGCCCGGGCCGGACAGCCTTGAGGAAGCGCCCGGCGGTTCCGGGGAAAAGCTGATTGCCCTGACGTTTGACGACGGGCCTCATCCGGTTTACACGAAAAAGCTGCTGGACGGACTGAAGGAGCGCCATGTAAAGGCTTCCTTTTTTCTGATAGGGGAGAGTATTCCGGGCAATGAGGAGCTGGTCAGGCAGATGGCGCAGGACGGGCATCTGGTGGGAACCCATTGCTACAGCCATGAAGATCTGACGAAAATGGCGCCGCAGAAGGCCATAGAGGATATCACGCGCACGAATGAGATGATACGCGATATTTCCGGCCAGCTCCCGGATCATATCCGCCCTCCCTATGGCCGCTGGAGTGACGACCTGGAGGCGGCGGTGGGCATGACGCCCGTATTCTGGGATATTGACACCCTGGACTGGAAGAGCCAGAATGCCGCCAAGGTGGAGCGCCAGATTTATAAGAACGTGGGAAAGCATCAGGTGATCCTTTTGCACGATGTGTTTGACACATCCGTGGAGGCCGCCCTTACAGTCATTGACACGCTGGCGGCGCAGGGCTATACGTTTGTAACCGTTGACGAATTACTGATTGATTAGAGCGTGTTAGAAAATGCTTTAGAGGATAAACATACATGGATTTATTTGACTACATGCGCAGCAACACCATGGAGCGGGAGGCGCCGCTGGCCTCCCGGCTTCGTCCTGCAACGCTTGACGAGGTGGTGGGGCAGAGGCATATCATCGGAAAGGATAAGCTCCTGTACCGGGCGATTAAGGCGGATAAGCTCGGATCGCTGATATTTTACGGCCCGCCCGGCACGGGAAAGACGACGCTGGCCAAAGTGATCGCAAATACGACCAGCGCCCGTTTTGAACAGCTCAATGCGACCGTGGCGGGAAAAAAGGATATGGAGCAGGTCGTACAGGGAGCCAAGGACGCTCTGGGGATGTACGGGCAGAAAACGATTCTGTTCATTGACGAGATCCACCGGTTCAACAAGAGCCAGCAGGATTATCTGCTCCCCTTTGTGGAGGACGGGACTCTGCTTCTGATTGGGGCGACAACGGAGAACCCGTATTTTGAGGTCAACGGGGCCCTGATTTCGCGATCCCGGATCTTTGAGCTTAAGCCCCTGGAAAACGAAGACATAAAGGAGCTTTTAAGGCGGGCGGTCTGCGACAGGGAAAAAGGGATGGGAAGCTACGGGGCCGAAGCTGCGGAGGAGGCGCTGGACTTTCTGGCCGAGATGGCGGGCGGGGACGCCAGGGCGGCCTTAAACGCCATTGAGCTGGGCATTCTCACAACGGACAGGAGTGAGGACGGGAGGATTCACATTACGCTGGAGGTAGCGCAGGAGTGCATCCAGAAGCGGGCGGTCCGCTATGACAAAGGCGGAGACAACCATTATGACACAATATCAGCCTTTATCAAAAGCATGCGCGGATCCGATCCGGACGCAGCGGTGTACTATCTGGCGCGGATGCTGTATGCGGGAGAGGATATTAAGTTTATTGCGCGCCGGATCATGATCTGCGCGTCCGAGGATGTGGGAAACGCGGATCCCCAGGCGCTCACGGTGGCTGTGAGCGCGTCCCTGGCCGTGGAGAGAGTCGGGCTTCCGGAGGCAAACCTGATTTTGTCGCAGGCGGCCATCTATGTGGCCAGCGCGCCCAAAAGCAACGCCTGCTGCATGGCGATCGGGGCCGCCCAGGAAGCGGTGCGGAAAAAAAGCGTCGCCCGGGTTCCGCCGCATCTGCAGGACAGGCATTATAACGGAGCGGAAAAGCTGGGGCGCGGGATTGATTATAAATATGCGCATGATTACCCGAATCACTATGTAAAGCAGCAGTATCTGCCAGATGAAGTGGAGGGGAGCGTGTTTTATCATCCGACGGAGAATGGGTATGAGAAGAAGATTGGGGAGTGGATGGCGTTTTTGAAGAGAGGGGTATGAATCATCAGATTTCTTAAGTTCATGTATTGATTTCGTTAAGATGTATGTGAGCTATGGTTCATTGTGAGAGGGCCGCTGTCTGCGTTATCAGCGGCTCTCTCACGACAAATAACGCCCGCAATGGTTCCGCTTAATTAAATGCCCATGATACCGGGGTCAAAAGGTCTGAAATCCGATGCAGGCCCGGTTGGAGGAGGATTTTTGAACCTGGGACCCGCCAAGAACATGAAAAAGGAGCCCGATCAGGGCGGATTTTGAATGTTTTTGAGGATTGCGGGAGCACAAAGTGCGGAGCAATCCGGTATCAAGGGGGTCAGAAGACCTTTTGCCCCCGACATCATGCCATTGGTTCAGACGGGACATCCCCCTGCCCGTCTGGACTGTCGCTGTGAAGCCTGGCAAAAAAGCTCGCAGCTTAAAAATAATTTGCTTTTTTTGAAAAATAGTATATAATATAGATATTAAATTCGCAGTGAGTATCTGACAGGGGCTTCTGTGGATGGAGATGCGGCGGCTGGCATGGAATTTCCGGGCTGCCGCATGACGATTCTTATTTCTGATATTAATTCCCATGAATGAGTTCGATGAATCAAACAAGGCGAGGAGAAATGTATGAAGGAAAAATTGCAGACTCTGCCTTTGGCACAGCTACGGGAACTGGCAAAGGCACAGGGGTTAAAGGGTATTACAACATTGAGGAAGGCAGAGATTATAGACAGGCTTTGCGCGCTTGCAGAGCAGGATGCCGGGGGCTTTGGAGCGGAGGAGGACTCAGGGAGGCGCGAGGAGAAGCGCTCTGAGGAAGCTCCCGCGATGGAATCCCGGGAGGCATCCGCAGCGGCGCAGGGGAACAGGGCGTCCGGGGCGGAGAGCGGTCCGGCGGGCTCTGAGGGCCGGATGAGCGGCGCGGAAGCAAAGACGGGCGGTCCGGAGGGCAGAAATTTCGCGGCCGAGCCCAGAAGGCCGGAGGAGAATCAGAGGCCGCAGCGCGCAGGCGGGCGCAGCCAGGATAACAGCTACCGCAGGCGTGATTATCAGGGCAGAAACGATTACCAGGGCAGAAATGATTATCAGGGCCGGGGCGGACAGAGCCGGGGCGATTATCAGCAGAGGAGTGAGAATCAGCCAAGGAGCTATCAGCCGCGCCAGGAAGCTCAGGCTTCGGGTGAAAATACGGGCGGCAGCGATCCTGCGGCGCGTCAGGACGGCTATTCACGGACTGAATCCCAGACGAGGGAGTTTCCGGTCAGGAGTGAGCCGCAGGCTCCGGATGACATTAAGGTTGATTTCCAGGAGCTGGACAGCGGTATTGAGGCGAACGGCATTCTGGAGGTTATGCCGGACGGCTTTGGGTTTATACGGTGTGAAAATTTCCTTCCCGGGGAGAATGACGTGTATGTGGCCCCGTCCCAGATCCGCCGTTTCAACTTAAAGACCGGCGATATTGTGCGCGGAAGCAGGCGGATCAAGTCCGCGACGGAGAAATTTGCCGCGCTGCTTTATATCAATTCCGTTAATAATTACCCAACGAATGTGATCGAGCGGCGTCCCAATTTTGAAAATCTGACGCCGATCTTCCCGAACCGCCGCCTGCATCTTGAGATGCCGGGAACGAAGAATTCGACGGCCATGCGTGTGATGGATTTACTGTCCCCGATCGGAAAAGGACAGCGAGGCATGATCGTTTCCCCACCGAAGGCAGGAAAGACGACTCTGTTAAAGCAGGTGGCCCGCGCGGTGACGGCGAACCATCCGGAGATGCATCTGATCATTCTGTTGATTGACGAGCGCCCGGAGGAGGTGACGGACATCAAGGAGGCCATCGGGGGACCGAATGTGGAGGTGATTTACTCCACCTTTGACGAGCTGCCGGATCGCCATAAGCGCGTGTCAGAGATGGTGATTGAGCGCGCCAAGCGCCTGGTAGAGCATGGGCGCGACGTTATGATTTTACTGGACAGCATTACGCGCCTTGCCAGGGCGTACAATCTGGTGGTTCCGCCCAGCGGACGGACCCTGTCCGGCGGCCTTGACCCGGCTGCGCTCCATATGCCGAAGCGCTTCTTCGGAGCAGCCAGGAATATGAGGGAAGGCGGCAGCCTGACCATTCTGGCCACGGCCCTGATCGACACGGGAAGCCGCATGGATGACGTGATTTACGAGGAGTTTAAAGGAACCGGAAACATGGAGCTGGTGCTGGATCGCAAGCTCTCCGAGCGGCGCATCTTCCCGGCGATTGATATCCTGGGATCCGGGACACGGCGCGACGACCTCCTGCTGAGCCAGGCAGAGTCCGAGGTGGTGGATCTGATCCACAAAGCGACCAATGTACAGCGGCCGGAGGAGACGGTGGAGCGCATCCTGAATCAGTTTGCGAATACTTCCAGCAATAAGGAATTCGTGGAGATTTCCAGAAAACGGAGATATTTCTAAAAATGTAGTTGACAGGACGGGAAAATGGTTGTATAATACAAAGCGTTGTTAAGGAAATATCCTTAACGGGTGCGTGTAGCTCAGCTGGATAGAGCACTTGGCTACGGACCAAGGTGTCGGGAGTTCGAATCTTCTCACGCACGTTAAAGGGTATGAAAAAGAGTATTTATCGAAAGGTAGATACTCTTTTTTGATGTAAAAGTAAGCTTTCAGATAATTTTATGGATTGCGCAGGAGTTAGTTATTGAAAATAGGTCAGGCGCATAAGAAATCAGCTTGCGGGCATTCGTAAACCGCCTGCGGCCTCTTGACTTAAAGCCAACTCTAAGTTGTATATTACATATATGAAATGTAAGATAAAAATAAATGTAAAGTGTGCAGGGAGGATTTGAACAATGAGTAAAGCATTCGTAGCGTATTTCAGTGCGAGCGGAGTAACATCAAAAGTGGCAGAGCGGCTGGCAGAGGAAACAGGAGCTGAATTATTTGAGATTGAACCTGAAATCCCGTATACCAATCAGGATCTCGACTGGCAGGACAAGAAGAGCCGGAGCTCGGTTGAGATGAACGACAGGTCGTGCCGCCCGGCGATTCGTTCTGCTGCGGCGGATATCGGGCAGTATGATGTGATCTTTGTCGGGTTCCCGGTATGGTGGTACAGGGAGCCGTCTATCATCGACACCTTTATGGAAGCATATGATTTCAGCGGAAAAACGGTTGTCCCCTTTGCCACGTCCGGAGGAAGCGGGATAGGCGATTCCGGGAAGAATATGCAGAGCCTGGCGCCGGGGGCAAAGGTAATGCCGGGAAAACGGTTTGCTGCCAGTGTATCAGGCAGGGAACTGGCTGAGTGGGCGTCAGAGTGGTTATAGGGCGCGCAGGATGCGTCCGGCCGCGATATTTTGAGAGGGATGACAGGATGCTGCTTTGGAGGCTGGAGGCATACAGAGGCGGCAATGGGTGAAAAAGTGCAGGAAACGTATTATTTGGTTACATTCAGGATTTCAGAGAAAGAATATTATACATTTTGGTACTCAGATGATATTGACGGATTTTTGCTTGACAGGAACAGGAAGCTAAGGTTTTTTCCGGAAAAAGAAGAAGCGTTAGCTTTTGCAAAAGAGAAGGGATTTCTGCTTAACAGGGAGGAAACGGAGTATCTCATATCACCGGAATATTTTAGAAAGATAGAACATTTTAGAAAAATAGATTGCGGGCAATTTCTGAATTATTGGAATATTTTTTCAGATGTAGCACATTCAATCAACTGCCCGTTTGCAGGAGACAGCAGAGAAGAAACCATCCGGATTATTTATGAAAAGCTGTTTTACGGATGCAATATACTGGTAAATGAAGGCGAAAAGCATTACATTCCGAAATGGAGCAGGAAGGAAAAACGGTTGATAGCTAAAGTGATGAAGGATGGTGTTTCGATTCTGGCAAAGGGGCTCGTGCTCCATCCGGACAGTAATTGAACTGCCAGCGCCGCCTATTTTGCCATCTGCCGCGTTGTCGTCAGTCAACGATGCCACCGCATCGCCTCCTTCCTCCGCCTTGCAGGCTGACAAAATATTCGGTGCTGGCAGTTCAATTACTGTCCGGATGGAGCACTCGGTACGACGAAATGGATTGTGTAGGCAAAAGGAAACGTCTTTGCTTCCCTGCTTTTATGTATAAGATGAACGCGGATGATATGATCGAAGCAGCAGACCGGAAAATGCGGGCGCTGGACAGAGCGGATGCGCTATCTTTCATAAAATGTAAGAAATCGGCAAAATATGAACACAACGTATAAAATCATTAGAATTATTGCCAGTAATGTGATATAGTATACAGCAGATTCAGAAGATTCATATAATGATTGTTTCCATTTATAACAGAGGAGAGCAGATGAACAGCATTGAATTAAAAACTCTTAATGAATTACAGCCGTATGCGTTTTATATACCAGCGTATCAGAGAGGTTACCGTTGGACGGGGCAGGAAGTAAATGATTTGCTGAATGATATATATGAGTTTATCCCGCGTGAAATAAATGAAACGGAAGATAAAACATGGTATTGTCTCCAGCCAATTGTGGTAAAGAACAGAGCTAATCAGGAGTATGAAGTAATCGACGGGCAGCAGAGGCTGACAACCATATATCTGGTATTATATTATTTGAACCAGGATTTTGTAGAAAAACGCCGTGACAAATTATTCTCGATTGATTATGAGACGCGTGGAGATTCAAAAACCTTTTTGGAGCATCCGGAAAACGAAAATGATGAGTATATAGACTTTTTTTATATCCATCTGGCCTATACAGCGATTGAGAGATGGTTTGAAAAAAAGGAAGAGGAGAGTACATTTGATAAAAATGAATACAGATCAAAATTAAAATTTCATACAAAGGTGATTTGGTATGAAACAACAGAAGACAATCCGATTACAGTATTTACACGTCTTAATATTGGAAAAATCAGCCTTACCAATGCGGAGCTTATAAAAGCGCTGTTTTTGAACAGCTCAAACTTCCGTGTTGGAGATGAAGACAGGATGAGGCTCCGGCAGATTGAAATTGCCAATGAATGGGATAATATTGAAACCTCTCTTCAAAACAATAAGCTGTGGTATTTTTTGAGTGACGAGCAGAAAGAGGATAACAGGATAGAATATATTTTCAATTTAATGAATGATTCTGCGGATACAGATCCATATTCAACATTTCGTTTCTTTTATGCCAGGCTGGCCGGGAAGACAGAATCAGATATGAACAGCTACTGGGAAGAAATTCAGGCGTATTACCAGCGGTTTAATGAATGGTTCAGCGAGAGGGAATTGTATCATAAAATAGGTTTCATCTTGACGGCTAAAGCAGCAGGGGTAAAAGAATTATATCATAAATCTTCGGCTTTAAGAAAGAGTGAGTTTATTTCATATATTGATCAGGTGATCAAAAATCATTACAGGAATCTGAACCTGTTTGATTTGGATTATGAAAATAAAAATACAAAGGAGATTTTGCTGTTATATAATATCTTAACAATGCTCCAAAATGAACATGATTCTTCTTACTTCCCATTTGATGATTTTAAATTGAATAAATGGGATATTGAACATATCGCATCACGCAAGGACTCCGACTCCATTCCTTTTGCGAATCGGAAAGACTGGCTTGGTGATGTAAGATGTTACATAGACATAAAAAAGACAAAGGGTCCTGAATTAATTCAGCGCCTGGACATTATGCTTTCCAATGGCACATATGAAGCAGAGGATAAATTTACGGAGCTGTTTGATGATATTACATTTCATTTTAATCAATATATGAGCGAATTAGATGATGTGGACGGGATTACAAACCTGGCCCTGCTGGAACAAAAAACCAACCGCGGATACAAAAATGCTGTCTTTCCATTAAAACGCAGGACAATAATAGAGCGGGATAAATCAGGAGGATTTGTTCCAATTTGTACAAAGAATGTGTTTTTGAAATATTTTAGTGATTATCCCCCGGCAGTCTCATTTTGGACACAGGAAGATCGCGAGAAATATGAGCAGGATTTAATAAGAGTTTTGGGGAATTATTTAGAGGTGAATAAATAATGAATAATGATATATATTCGTTTTATGAATTGATGCAGACCTATAAAGTGAAAATACCAATTATCCAGAGAGACTATGCCCAGGGAAGAACAAGAAATCTGCCTATTTGTAAAAATTTTCTCAAAACATTAAAAGAAAATATTATAAACAATAAAACGATCAATTTGGACTTTATATACGGAAATGTGGAGAAAGATGTATTTCTTCCATTAGACGGGCAGCAGCGCCTCACTACGCTTTTCCTGCTTCATTGGTATAGTTTTGCCAGAGAGATGAATATGGATAGTTCGATTCGGGAAACCTTGAAGAAATTTACATATGAGACAAGGCTGTCTTCCCGGCGTTTTTGCGATGCGCTTTTGAATAATGCTATTTCCGTGGATGATTCGGCTGTAATAAGTGAACAGATTCTTGATTCAAAGTGGTTTTTTATCTCCTGGAAATATGATGCCACAATCAGGGCCATGCTGAAAACGATAGATGAGATACATAAAATCTTTAAGGATGTGGATTCCGTTTGGGATGCTCTGGTTAATAAGAAAAATATTATTTTTCATCTTTTAATTCTTGAAAACTTCGGCTTATCTGATGATTTGTACATAAAAATGAATGCGCGCGGCAGGGGGCTGACGCCTTTTGAAAACCTGAAGGCAGAGATTCAGGATAAGTCAGCAAAAGAGAACTGGGAGGAAGAACGCAGCGAAATAGATAAATTTTCTTACAAAATAGATAATGAATGGACACATTTTTTATGGCGCAATTTTAGAAAAGATAATTCGGTTGACAATGCGCATATGAGGCTTTTGACAGCTCTTGTTATGGCAAAATTATCTACAGGACAGTTGTTAAAAGGCGCGGAACGTATTGAAATGATACGAAGGCTTAATGATAACCATTCGGATCGCGAACTTGTAAAATATATTGATGGGGAGACGTTCCATTATATTTATACAGTCTACGAATTATACTGCGCTCTGGTCGCTTCAGACCGCCTGCCTTTGTTAAACCTGGATTTGTGGAGACATAAGCCGGAAAAAAATTTGCTTTATGAAATTTTGCTGGGGACGAATACCTCCTACACGCATAAAATCCTGTTTTATGCCCAGACAGAATATTTGCTTAGAAATGACGAAATCATCCAGGAACGTTATGAGGAATGGATGAGGGTTGTAAGAAATATTTTGTCGCGGGCGGATATTACAGTTGATGGAAAAAGAAACGATATTGTAAGAAGCCCGGAGGCTTTTTATGGAGCGATTAATTTGGTTAGCGAGCTGGCAGAAGGATGCGGAAGTATTTATCATTTCCTGTATACCACATCGCTTACCTCTTCCTTTGCGCGTGAACAGGTAAAAGAAGAAATGCTTAAGGCAGAGATTATCTGTAAGAAACCTGAGCAAAAGGGACTGATATTCAGGACAGAGGACAATGAGCTTTTGAGAGGGAAAATTATGTTCGCGCTGGAATGTGCGAATTATAAAAGCCGTATGGAGGAAATCGATTTTGGCCTGTTTGCAGAGATACAGGTGGTTTTTGAAAAGTATTTTAATAAGGAATTGGATAACAGCTTTTTAGATTTTGATAAACTCAGGCGGGCAATGCTCACAATAGAGGCAGATGGAAAATACCAGTATTATAATTATTGGTGTTCATATTGGTATGCCGGGGAAGCAGATAAACGGAAATTATTTCCTTCATTCAGAGAAATTGAGTATTTCATTGGCCTGAAAGATTTTAAGGAGTATTTTAAAAAATTAGTTATTCAACTGATTGCTAAAAGCTATGATGAAATCATCGATGACTTTAAAAAGCCTGCCCATATGGAAAACTGGCAGTATCGGCTGATAAAAGAGGAAAGGCTGCTGGCTGACTGCAAATCAAAATATATTGCAATTCCAAAAGATCGTACATGCTGTTATTTATTAAGAGGGAAACGGCCCTCTGATACGGCTGGCAGCCCGCAAATAAAATGAGGGGGGAGATTCGGATATGAATATGACTGTCACGGCTAAAGGATTTTTGTAAAGTCTGTCCCCTCCGGTAAGGCAATGCCGCTTACCTATTGGAATATTGGAAAGCGGATTACAGAGCAGGAATTGGGCGGGAGTGAACGCGCAGCGTATGGCAGAAATCCGATTTTTGCATTGGAGGAGAATCAATGAACGATGGTAATGAAGATTTTTGGAGAATGTCAGACTAATTGTCAGATAATTCTTAAATCATAATAGATAGGCCCAAAGGAACTGCACATCCAAAGTATCCTGATTTTGTATATCGAGCTGATTACTTTGTATCAAAGAATATTAAGATGAAGCATTATTCGTGAATTTTAGTATAAGGAAGAGAGATTAGGATTTGATGAAAGGCAATTCGAGAGGTGTGTATAATGTCTTCAAAACGTGTATTTACCGGTGTTCCGTTCACTCCCAAACCTAAATATGCTGTCTGTGAACACCTTGAACAATGTAGAAATAGTGATAACTCACTGACAATCAAACGAATGGCGCTTGAATGAGAAAGCTTTTATTATTTCTTTAAGCAACTGGAAGAATGCGAAAAATTACCTACACTTAGTGAAAATAAAGATAAAAATATAGAAACTATTGATGATTATATAAAACGGCGCGAAGGCATTCCAACGCTCACATCGCCGCTTGTTGTAAATGGGGCGCTGGCAGTAGAATTAGCTCTTAAATTTCTGATATTTAAGGAAATGGGTTCATATGAATGCATTCATAATCTTAAATGCCTTTTTGAGCAAATGCCCGGTTGCCATAAAAATGCTTTGACAGAAATAATTTGTGAACAAGCACATCAGGATGATGAAACGCTGAAATTTAACCTTACGAACATTTCAAGACTATTTGAAGATTTCGATACTCTTTTGGAAAAGAACATCTTGGATATACAAATTTTTTTAATGAATTTGTACATATTGTTTGTGAGTATGCGATATTGCAGAAACCAATTGATGAGGAAGAAACAGAGGATGGGTAGTTAATGATTTATATCACAAGCGGCAAGATTTATGCTAAAATATCATAGTAGTAAAAACCCCTAATTTTTACTACGTTTCATGGCTTCAACTTGCCACATTCTGCCCCGTTTGGCTCATTCTGTGATTTTTTATCGGTTACACTTAAAAAATAAATCTCGCAAAACGTGCCAAAACACAGCAAATCAATACATTTCAGGAGGAATTTTTATTATGATTAAGATACTTTTCGTCTGCCACGGCAATATCTGCCGTTCCCCCATGGCTGAGTTCATTTTTCGGGATACCGTAACCAAAAAGGGAATAGAGGATCATTTTTACATCGCCTCGGCCGCGACAAGCACCGAGGAGATCGGCAATCCGGTGTACCCATCGGCCAGGCGTAAGCTGCAGGAGCATGGGATTTCGTGCGGAGGAAAGCGCGCGAGGCAGGTGACGAGGGCTGATTATGAGAAATATGATTATCTGTTAGGAATGGAAGAGCGGAATATTTTGAATATGAAGCGGATTCTGGGCGGGGATCCGATGCATAAGGTGTGCCGCCTGCTGGATTTTTCGTCGAGTCCGCGCAATATCGATGATCCATGGTACAGCGGTGATTTTGACACGGCGTATGAGGATATTCTGGAGGGGTGCCAGGCGTTTCTGGACTTTCTGGATCAGGAGGGGCGGTTGTAATTTCCTGGCGCAGCTTTTGGGTTAAAGCCATAAAATACCATAATAAAAGCAGTTGACAACTGTATATATACTGTATATAATCAATATAAACAGTATATATACAGTTGTTTTGCCTTTATCCCTCAGTCCGTCAGCGGGTGTCCGCATAGTGCAGAAGATTCGATCGATAACAGGCAGGAAAGAGTGAAACCATGAAAATTATTATCAGTAATTCGGGTGATCAACCGATTTATGAACAGATTGCAGGCCAGATCAAGAATGCGATTCTGTCAGGGGGGCTGGCGGAGGGCGCTGCGCTGCCGTCTCTGCGCTTTCTGGCAAAGGAGCTGCGCGTGAGCATTATTTCCACGAAACGCGCGTATGAGGAGCTGGAAAAAGAGGGGTATATTGAGTCCTTTCAGGGCAAGGGAAGCTTTGTCACAGGCAGGAACCGGGAGCTGATGCGGGAGGAGCAGTTTAAAAAGATTGAGGCCAGCCTTCTGAGCGCTGTGGAGATGGCAAAGATATCAGGGATCTCCCTGAAAGAGCTGGAGGAGGTACTGGAGGCGCTGTATGATGGAAACGGAGGATGTGAAGAGAGATGAATGAATGCAGAGAGAGGGACGCAGTCCTTGAAATCAGGAATCTGACGAAGCATTACGCTGATTTTTCGCTGGATCATGTAAACCTGACGCTGCCGGGCGGAAGCATTCTGGGGCTGATGGGGGAAAACGGGGCGGGAAAGAGCACGACGATTAAGGCGGTCATGGGGCTGATCCGCCCGGACGAGGGGGAAGTGAGGATGTTCGGGGAGAAGGCGGGCGAGGATAAGCCTGCCCTCAAGGAATATGTGGGCCTGGTTTTGGAGGATCTGCATCTTCCGGATTTTTTAAACGCGCGCGGGATTGGGAGAATGATGGGCGGCCTTTATAAGAACTGGGACGCGCCTTTGTTCGGGAGATATCTGGAACGGTTTTCGATTGCGCCGGGGAAAAAGCTGAAGGATTATTCACGGGGGATGCGCATGAAGCTGGCGCTGGCGACGGCCCTTTCCCACGGAGCGCGGCTTTTGATACTGGACGAGCCGACAAGCGGGCTGGATCCGATGGTGCGGGAGGAGGCGCTTGACATGCTGCGGGAGTTTGTGATGGATGAGACACATTCCGTACTCATTTCCTCGCACATTATCAGTGATTTGGAAAAGACAGCGGATTATGCGGCCTTCCTGCACCGCGGAAGGCTGATGCTCTGCGGGGAAAAGGATCGGATTTTAGAGCAATACCGGATTGTTAAGGGAAGCCGCGAGGAGATCCGGGCGCTGGAGGCAGAGGGACGGTTTATAACAGAGGGGCTTCGTGAAAACAGCTTCGGCGCTGAGGCGCTGGCGCGTTTGGCGGACAAAGATGCACAGTGGGACCGGGGAAGACGGGGGATAAGCGGAACGCCTTTTGATATCATCCTGGAGCCGGCGGGGCTGGAGCAGATCTTATTGTATCTGGCAAAGGGAGATGTGCGCGAACGGGGCGCGGGGAGAGGAGATGATGGGATATGAAAGGATTATTATATAAAGAATATGCGGTCCTTAAGTCGCAGATGAAGAGCTGGCTTGTACTGTTGGCGTTTTTTGTCGTGTATACAGGCATCTTCCGGAATATTTCCATTGCTTTTATGATGATTTCCATCATGGGACTGATGAACTGCTATAATTCGTTTCACTATGATAAGCAGTATCGCTGCAATGATTATATTGCCGCCATGCCGGTCAGCCGTTTTCAGATGGTTCTGGCAAAGTATCTGTTTATCATTCTGCTGGATATTGCTTTGGCGGCGGTATCCCTGATACTGGCAGGGGCATGGGGATGGGCGGGGGCCGGCGCTTTCCCGGAATTGTCCGCTTCTGTGGCGGCGATCATGGGAGTGCTGTTTTTGATGCAGATTATTTCAATTCCGCTGATTTATGCAATCGGAGTGAATCGCGCAAGGTATGTCAATATGCTGCTGTGGGTGCTTCCGTGGCTGCTTGTTTTTATGGCGGTGAGGGATGGGAGGCCGCTGCCTGTCAAAAAGGAGTTTCTGATCCGCCTTACGCACGCGGCGCCGCTTTTGCTTATCGTGCTTCTTGCTATATCATTTGCTGTGTCTGTTTCTGTGTTCAGGAGAAGGGATATAAAATAGTGGTTACAGCTCAGCCTTCTGGCTGAGCCGCAGCAAATAGTGCAGCGGCCATAGCTCCATACATTGACATTTCCCCCTGGGATCGATATAATAAATAGACTGTAAGGCTTTTGGAAAAGCGGCCGGGCATGGCCAAAGAGACAAAAATTTACAGGGCGCCCGGCCTCACAGGGAGGATAGTTATGTTAAGGGATTACTGGAAAAAAGCAGAGGCTGCCATGAAGTGGCTGATTCCATTTTTCGTGGCGGTGTTTCTTCTGTTTGGGTGCCGTCCCGCAAACCAGACGCCGCCGGGAGCGGCGGCAAAGAGCGCGTCCGCGGCGGCGGAGAACACTGATGCCGGGGAACGTGCGGCGGATGCGGGGGAACGCGGTTCAGGCAGCGGTAAACAGCAGGCGCAGAATGAAGCTGATTTTGGAGCGGAAGCTTCACAGCCGGGCGAATCCGGGCCGGAGGAGGCGGACGGCGGGCATCTGTCCCTGTCTGTATCAGAGGATGGCCATTATACCACAAAGGAGGAGGTGGCCCTTTACCTCCACACATACGGGCAGCTTCCGGAGAATTTTATCACGAAAAAAGAGGCGGAAGCGGCCGGTTGGGTCAGCAGGGAGGGGAACCTCTGGGACGTGGCTCCGGGCATGAGTATCGGCGGAAGCAGGTTTGGAAACTATGAGGGGCTTTTGCCGGACCAGAAGGGGCGCGTGTGGTTTGAGTGCGATATTGACTTTGACGGAACGTACCGCGGCGCAAAGAGGATTGTTTTTTCAAATGACGGATTGATCTATTATACGGAGGATCACTATAAAAGCTTTGAAAAGCTGTATTAGCACAGCGCTTACGGTCCCCTTTTTGGCTGCGTCCGGCAGCGCGTTCCGTACGATCCGCAGGAGGCGGGATGGTATGAGGTTATTGAAAATTGATTTAAATGAGATGGAGACAGAGCAGGAGGTTCATGCGTTCTTGATGGAACAGCTTCATTTTCCGGAGCATTACGGGAAGAACCTGGACGCTCTTTATGATATGCTGAGCTCAGAGCTTGAGGAGAATGTCTGTGTGGAGCTGGCGCGCCGCGCGGATCCGGACACGCCGATGGGGGCGTTTGGAAAACGGCTGGCTAAGGTGATGGAGGACGCGGCTCAGACGACGGAAGAAAGGGAGGGGAAGCTATATGCGGTTTTTGCGGATTTTGAACCCCTGGATGCCCCGGGACTCTGGTGAGACAATGGAGATTCCGTTTGAGGTGGCGCGTTCATCGAGGAAGACGATGGCCATGGAGGTTTCGGCAGACGGAAGGCTGATATTCCGTATGCCATACCGTATGCCGGAACAGGAGGCGATGCGGTTTGCCGCGCAGCATGAGCGGTGGATCGGAACGCATTACCGTGAGGCGATGGAGCAAAAGGAGCAGAGGCCGGTCTTTACCGATGAGGAGATCCATACATATATAGACGGCCTGCGCCCGGTGCTGATGCATCGGGTTGCTTATTATGCCGGGAGGATGGGCGTGGATTATAAAAGGATCACGATCCGTAGCCAGAAGACCAGGTGGGGAAGCTGCAGCGCGGCCGGGAACCTGAATTTTAACTGGAGGCTGGCCCTGGTTTCAGAGGAGCTTCTGGATTATGTGGTGGTGCATGAGCTGGCGCACCGGCGCGAGATGAACCACTCTGACCGTTTTTGGGCGGAGGTGGAGCGGATTCTGCCCGATTACCGGGAGCGGAGGAAGGAGCTTAAGAAGTACAGATTTTGAAGCGCAGTTCCCAAGCGGTACATAAAAGAAAGGAAGAGAAATGGCGGAAGAGATATGGATGCTTCAGACAAAAAAGGCGGATTTTAACCGGATTTCGGCGGAATTCGGGATCGATCCCGTGACGGCGCGGATCATACGCAACCGCGGGATCGAGGGAGATGAGGCGATCCGCCGCTATCTGGACGGGACGCCGGCGGATTTTTATGATCCGTATCTGTTAAAAGACATGGATAAAGCAGTGCGGATTTTAAAGAAAAAGGCGGCGGACGGGAGCCGGATCCGGATTGTGGGCGATTATGATATCGACGGGGTTTGCTCGACCTATATCCTGTATCAGGCGTTCCGTCGCCTGGGGGCTTTTGTGGATTATGAGATACCGGACCGGATTAAGGACGGATACGGGATCAATGAGGCGATCATTGAGCAGGCCCATGAGGACGGTGTGGACACGATTCTGACGTGCGATAACGGGATCTCGGCTTTTTCCCAGATTTCGCTGGCAAAACAGTACGGGATGACCGTAGTGGTGACGGATCACCACGAGGTTCCCACGGACGGGGACGAAGAGATCCTGCCTCCGGCTGACGCGGTGGTGAATCCCAAGCAGGCCGGCTGCGGGTATCCGTTTCCGGAGATCTGCGGCGGCGCGGTGGCGTTTAAGCTGGCAGAGGCCCTTTACCGGGAATGCGGGATCCCCGGTGAGGAGCGGGAGGCCCTTCTGGAATTTGCCGCGATTGCGACGGTGGGCGATGTGATGAAGCTGCAGGACGAGAACCGGATTCTGGTAAAATACGGCTTAAAGCGCATTGCCAGGACGCGCAGCGTGGGACTCCGCAAGCTGGTGGAGAAGAATAATCTCGATATAGACCGCATCACAGCCTACCATATCGGCTTTGTGATCGGGCCGTGCCTGAATGCCGGGGGACGCCTTCAGACAGCCAAGCTGGCCCTGTCCCTGCTTCTTTCCGAGGACGAGGAGGAGGCGGACCGCCTGGCCGTGGAGTTAAAGGAATTGAATGACACGCGAAAGGACATGACCGAGCAGGGGACGCAGGAGGCGAAGATCCTGGTTGACGCCTTTTATAAGGGCGATTCCGTGCTGGTGGTGTTCCTGCCGGAATGCCATGAATCCCTGGCCGGTATTATTGCGGGACGCCTGCGGGAATACTATCAGAAACCGTCCATTATCCTGACAAGGAGCGAAGGGGCGGTGAAGGGTTCCGGGCGCTCGATTGATGGGTACCACATGTTCCGGAAGCTGTCGGAGGTAAAGGATCTGCTGCTCAAGTTCGGAGGGCATCCCATGGCGGCCGGCCTCTCCCTTAAGGAAGAAGATATCGATGAATTCCGCAGGCGGCTAAACGCCTGTTCCGGCCTCACAGAGGAAGATTTTAAGGCAAAGGTGTGGATCGACGTGCCGATGCCCATGGGATATGTGACAGAGCGCCTCGTGAGGGAATTCGATCGCTTAGAGCCGTTCGGGCAGGGCAATGAAAAGCCTCTTTTTGCGGAAAAGGGCCTGCGCGTGCGGAATGCCAGGGTGATCGGGCGCAACCGCAATGTCGTGCGCATGACGCTTGAGGAGGAACAGGGGCGCGCGGTGGAAGCCATCTATTTCGGGGACGGGGACGCATTTGAGGAGGAACGGGCCGGCCGCCGGGTGATGGATATCGTATATTATCCGGATATTAACGAGTATAACGGCAGGAAGACCCTGCAGGCCGTGGTGCGCCGGGTTCGGTTTCACGGATAATAAAAAGACAGGGAAAGGGGGGCGTGGGAATGATTGAGCGCCGGGACGTGATGCCCATTAATTTCCTGAAAAAGGAACGGTTTACCGGGAGCTATAAGGGGATGCGCTACCGCATGGAAAAGGCGGAACGCGAAGCGAAAGAAGAGGAAGCCGCGGACGGGGGAGGGAAGGAGACAGTTCTCCGGGTGACGTGGTGGCCGGAGCCGTATGCCTTTTTGGCGACGCCGGACGAGCAGAAAACATGGAAGGAGTTTCCGTTTACAGAGGATGGGATCGTAAGCGGAGTGGAATGGCTGAATGAACAGTATGACGCATGAGGCGGGATGGAAAGATGCTTTTACAGAGGGCCTGAAAAGCGGGATTCCCATCGGTCTGGGATATTTTCCCGTATCGTTTACGTTTGGCTTTTTAGCGGTGTCAGGGGGGCTGCCTGTGTGGGTGGCATGTCTGATTTCTCTGACGAATCTGACCAGCGCCGGACAGTTTGCGGGAACGAACCTGATTCTGGCCGGGGCCGGGTATCTTGAGGTGGCGCTGGCGACCTTTGTCATCAACCTGCGGTATATGCTGATGTCGTTTTCCCTGTCCCAGAGGCTTGAGAAAGCGACAGGGACGCTTGGGAGGATGGCGCTTGCCTTTGGGATCACGGATGAAACCTTTGTGGTCAGTTCGCTGAAAAAGGGAAGCCTGCGCGCCTCTTATATGATAGGGCTGATGATGATGCCCATCCTGGGCTGGAATCTGGGCACCCTGTTTGGCGGCTCGATCTCCACCCTGCTCCCGCAGGCGCTGCAAAATGCGATGGGGATTGCGCTGTACGCCATGTTCATCGCGCTGATTATTCCGGCGGCGCGCCAGTCCTTTGCCGTACTGTGCGTGATTCTTGCGGCGGTGGCAATGGTATGCCTGTTAAAATATATCCCGGCGTTTGGCTTTATTTCATCAGGCTTCAGGGTGATCGCCGCGACCATAGCGGCCTCGGCTCTGGGAGCGGTGTTATTTCCAAAGGAGGAAGAGAGTGACAATGGATCTTGAGAGGGTGCTGATTTGCGTGGCGTTAATGGCGCTTGTGACCTATATTCCGAGAGTCCTTCCGGTGACGGTGTTCAGGAAGCAGATCAAATCCCGGTTTATCCGTTCGTTTTTAGACTGCATGCCCTATGCAGTGCTGGGAGCCCTGACGTTTCCGGATGTGTTTTTTTCAACCGGACACCTGTACTCCGCCGCGGGCGGGACGCTTGTGGCCGTGTGGCTGGGCTGGAAGGGAAAGAGCCTGGTGGTTGTGGCGCTGGCGGCTATTTTAACCGTATATGTTCTGGAAATGATATAACGAGGGGGAATAAAATCATATGATTACACTTCGCGGAGCCGGAGTTTCGGCAAAGATAAAGGAAGAGGCGCAGAAAACAGTAAAAACGCTTCGGCAGACGCCAAAGCTTGCGATCGTGCGCGTGGGAGACAATCCGGCGGATATTTCCTATGAGACAGGCGCGTTAAAGAAGACGCGATCCTTTGGCCTTGAGGCAGAGAGCTTCGTGTACCCGGCCGATATCGCGCATGAGGCGTTTAAAGAGCAGTTTCTGAGGCTCAACGCGGATCCGTCGATCCACGGGATCCTGCTGATGCGTCCGCTTCCGAAACAGATCCGCCAGCAGGAGATCGAGCATCTGATTGATCCGGGAAAGGATCTGGACGGGATATCGCCGGTGAATATTGCAAAGGTATTTTGCGGGGACGAGACGGGTTTTGCGCCCTGCACGGCGGAGGCGGTGATCGCCTGCTTAAAGGCGGAAGGCATTGCGGCAGAGGGGAAACGGGCCGTGGTTGTGGGCCGGAGCATGGTTGTGGGCCGCCCTCTGGCCATGCTGCTTCTGAGGGAAAATGCGACGGTGACCATATGCCATACGCGGACAGCCAATCTGGAGGAAACCTGCCGGGAGGCAGAGATCCTGGCCGTCTGTGCGGGGCGCGCAAAAATGATTGACAGGCGTTTCGTGAGGGACGGGGCGGTGGTCCTGGATGTGGGAATCAATGTGGATGAGGACGGGCGTCTGTGCGGCGATGTGGATTTTGAGGACATCGCAGATACGGCGGCCTGCGCGACACCGGTTCCGGGCGGGATCGGCGCTGTGACGACGGCCGTCCTGGCCGCCCATCTCGTCCGGGCCGCGGCGCGGCAGGAGGCGGGCGCTGGTTTGCACACAAAAACGAGCAGGAATGGGGGCGTGTAAATTGTATACCATATTTCAGAGAACAGAAATATCAGAACCGGCCTTATTCGGCCCGTCTGACACGACAAAAAAGATCGAGAATTTTCCGGAAATCTGTATTTCCACATTTTCCGACAGCATCATTCAAAAATTTGCCTCTTCGGATAAGGCGGAAAGGATAGGAGAACTCTGCTCGGCTAACGGCATACTGCCTGTCTACAAAATCAATTACAGGAATACGGCGATTGCGTTTTACCGTTCGATGGTAGGCGCGCCTGCCTGTGTTTCATGTTTTGAGGAAATCATTGCCATGGGGGCTAAAAAGTTTGTTTTATTCGGCTCCTGCGGGGTATTGGACGATGATAAGGTAAAAGACAGCGTCATTATCCCTGTTTCCGCTGTCCGTGATGAAGGCGCGAGCTACCATTATATAGCGCCATCCCCGGAAATCGAAGCAGACGCGCGTTCTGTGCAGATATTGGAGCGTGTTTTAACAGACTGCGGCTGCTCCTATGTGAAAGGCAAAACATGGACTTCGGACGCCATTTACAGGGAAACCCTGTCCGCCATCCGCGAACGCCGGCAGCAGGGGTGTCTGGCCGTGGAAATGGAATGCGCTTCTATGCTGGCGGTTTCAAGATACAGGCGGATTCCGTTTATTCAGTTTTTATATGGAGCGGATAATCTCAGCTCGGAAACATGGGAAATCCGAGATTTAATGTCCTATGGCCTTACCAATGCGGAAAAATATATGGTTCTCGCGTTTGAATGCGGGCTTGCCATGTAAGGAAGCGTTTCCTGAACAGCAGCCTGCCCGGTTCCTGAATCGCTTTTTTCAGAAATAAGATATGGAATGTTAAGGGAAAAGAAAAGCATCCGGGGTTCCTTTCCGGTATAATGATTCTATCAGTCAAGGTGAAAGGCGGTTATGCCGGGAAAAGGAGAGGATGATTATGAAACGATGGAAGACGGGGCTGGCGGCGCTCATTCTGGCAGGCGGGGCACTTGCGCTCAGCGGGTGCGCGGCGGGCAATACAGGGGTTCCGGATAAGATTCAGGTAGAGAGCGCGGACAGCAAGGTGATCAGCGTTACGGCCAGGGAACAGGTAAAGGTGGAGCCGGACATGGCTCAGGTGATATACAGCGTGTATTCGCAGGCGTCGGACGCCCAGACGTGCCAGACGCAGAACAATACGGATTTGGAGAAGGTGCTGGCCCTGTTAAAGCAGGAGGGCGTGAGCGACACGTCTGTACAGACCTCCAGCTACGGCCTGGATCCTATCTATGACTGGGAGAACGGGAAGACAATCAGCGGGTATGAGATGACGACGCGCGTGACTGTGTCCGATATTCCCCTGACGGATGTGGGAGAGCTTTTATCCCAGTCCGTAGATGCAGGGATCAATTCGATTGATTCGGTTACGTACCTGTCCAGCAGGTACGACGAGGCGTATCAGGAGGCTCTGGCGGCCGCGGTGGAAGCGGCGAGGATCAAGGCCCAGGCGATGGCAGAGGCGGGCGGCTGTAAGCTGGGGGCGCTGGTGAAGCTGGATGAGTACGCGGATTCCCAGGAAGCCCGGTATAATACAAGATTTTCCACGGCAAAGGAAGAGGCGGCGATGGATATGGCCGCCGGGGCGATGGCCGTGATGCCGGGGCAGTTGGAAATAGAAGCGTTTATTACGGCAGAGTTTGCAATCGAATAAAGAGAATAAAACCTCCGTTTTTCGGGATACTAAGATTAAGGTTGAACGAAGAAGAAACGGAGGTTTTTTTATTATGTGGGGATTTGTGATTGCTCTGATATCCGGCGCTCTGATGAGCGTGCAGGGTGTTTTTAACACAGCGGTGACCAAGCAGACAAGCATATGGGTTGCGGCCGGCTGGGTCCAGCTCAGCGCCCTGGCGGCCTGCCTGATCATGTGGCTTATAACAGGACGGCAGGAGATCGGCGCCCTGTTCCAGGTGGAGCCTAAATATATGCTGGCCGGGGGTATTCTGGGGGCGTTTATCACCTATACCGTGATCCGCAGCGTGGCTTCCTTAGGGCCGGCCAAATCAGCGCTTCTGATCGTAGTCTCGCAGATCGTCGTAGCCTATGCGATTGAGGTGATGGGCCTGTTCGGCGTAGAGAAAACAGGCTTTGAGTGGAGAAAGGCCATCGGCGCTCTGATCGCAATCGCGGGAATCATCATTTTTCGATATTAATTTTATTTTGCGCTTGTTTTTAGGCGGGTATTTAGTTAGAATAGAATACAGGCAGAACAGTATCTTCCGGATGATTACGGGAGGTACATACATATGAAACAAAGAGAGATAAAGCATCTGAAAAAAGGCGCGGTCGGCATAGTTTTGCTGGTTTGCGTCATATGTTATTCTGCAGGGGGATGCAGAGAACAGGACAGGACGAAAGACTACGGAGTGTTCGGCCCGGAGCGCGCGGAAGCGGTAGATTTGGAGACAGATGAGAGCGTATCAGCCGGCGGGCAGGAAGCGCATCCGGGGAGTAATCTGAATCCGGATGCGGGCGCTCATCTGGACAGCGCGCTGAATGCGGGCCTTTCCGGAAATACGGCCGGCTCAGAAAATCCGGGCGTTTACAGCCCGGCCGGGGAAGCAGGAGGCGGGGCGGCGGGAGAGCAGTTTCAGAAAACGGAAGGCTCGCGCCTGATCTACGTCCACGTCTGCGGCGAGGTAAAGGATCCGGGCGTCTATGGGCTGGCAGAGGGAAGCCGCGTATATCAGGCGGTGGAGGCTGCCGGGGGCCTGACGGACGAGGCGTCGGAGGAGAGCCTGAATATGGCGCTTCCTCTCGAGGACGGCCTGCAGGTCTATGTGCCGGATCAGGAGGAGGCAAAGGAGCTGGGAGCCGGCGCTGTCACGGAAGCGGGCGCAGGCTTTCTTTCCCGCGGCCTGATTCCGGGCGCTGCGGCTGCGGCTGTTCCGGGCCCTTTGGAAAAAAGCCGGGTCAATATCAATACGGCGACCCGGGAAGAGCTGATGACCCTTACGGGGATCGGCGCATCGAGGGCCGACGCGATACTGGCCTACCGGCGCGAGGCGGGGCCGTTTCAGAAAATTGAAGATATCATGAAGGTTTCCGGCATTAAGGAAGCCGCATTTCAGAAGATAAAAGAGGACATCACAGTTTGAGGTTGAGGTGGAGACATGGTGAAGGTTTTGGTTGTGGATGATGAAAAGCTGATTGTCAAAGGACTCAGATTCAGTTTAGAGCAGGATAATATGGAAGTGGATTGCGCCTACGACGGGGAGGAGGCGATCCGGATGGCAAAGGAAAAAGAATATGATATCGTGCTTCTGGACGTGATGCTTCCCAAGCGCGACGGGCTTGAGGTCTGCCAGGCGATCCGGGAGTTTTCGGAGATGCCGATTATCATGCTGACAGCAAAGGGCGGAGATATGGACAAGATTCTGGGCCTGGAGTACGGCGCGGATGATTATATAACAAAGCCGTTCAATATTTTAGAGCTTAAGGCCAGAATCAAGGCTATCATGCGGAGGAATGCGAAGAAGTCAGGAAAAGGAGACAGGGAGAGGACAAAGGTGTTTGAGGCGGGCGGGCTGAGGCTGGATCGCGACAGCCGCCGGGTGTTTATCGCGCAGAAGGAGATCAATCTGACAGCAAAGGAGTTTGATCTTCTGGAGCTTCTGGTGTGCCATCCCAACAAGGTGTACAGCAGAGAGGAACTGCTCCGAAGCGTGTGGGGCAACCGGGCGGCGGCCGGGGGCGATGTGCGCACAGTGGATGTGCATGTGCGGCGCCTGCGGGAAAAGATCGAGCCGAGTCCCAGTGATCCGAGATATGTGCATACAAAATGGGGGGTGGGGTATTATTTCAGGGTTGTTTAGACGGCTGTTATTCCCGCGGGACATGTTATGATGTCGGGGCCAAAAGATCTTTTGCCCCCTTTGATATCGGATTGCTCCGCACTTTGTGCTCCCGCAATCCTCAAAAACATTCAAAATTCGCCCTGATCGGGCTCCTTTTTCATGTTTTTGGCGGGTCTCAGGTTCAAAAATCCTCCTGCAAGCGAGCCAGCATCGGATTTTAGACCTTTTGACCCTGGTATCATGTTATTTATTTAATCAGGCGGCCGGGCCGGACAGACGGGATGCTGCGAATTCTGCCCGGCGCGCTGGAAGAAGGTCAGATGAAGAGAGAAAAAAAGAGAGTTCATGCTCAGGGTGCAAAATGGAGGAAGCTGGATAATACGGCAAAGCTGTTTGCCGCGGTGGCGGGAGAGGATTTTGGCCAGGTATTCCGGATTTCGGCGGCGCTTGAGGATGAGGTTTCGCCGGAGCTTTTAAAGCAGGCGCTTGACACGACGCTGCCGGAATTTGAAAATTTCCGCGTAAAGCTCCGGAAGGGGTTTTTCTGGAATTATTTTGAGACGAACAACCGGGATCCGGTCGTTGAGCATGAGGAGACGTATCCCTGCAAATTTATTGATCCGCACGTCAGCGGGCGTTTTCCGTTCCGAGTAAGCTTTTACGGACGCCGTATCAATTTTGAAGTGTTCCACGGTCTGACCGACGGGCTGGGAGCGCTGAATTTTATGAAGTATCTGACCGAGCGGTATCTGGAGCTGGCGGCGGGGGAACAGTATAAAAAAGAGCGGGAAAGCGGAGAGGGGCAGGCAGGCTTATCCGGCGGGAAACGGCATGCCCCCGGGGAAGCGAAAGAGGCTGCGGACAGGACGCCGCCGGCGGGGAGAGGGCATGCGGCCTTTAGCGGGCAGAGGACGCGTCAGGAGGCGGATCGGCGCATCCGGGAACGGGCCGTGTCCGCAGACAGCTATCTCACGTATTACAGGGAACGGCCGCACAAGCGCTACGAGACGGAGCGGGCGCTTGCCGTTACCGGAGACTGCCTTCCCCTGGACTGGCAGTCCGTGCTGCACGGCACGGTCGCTCTGGATGACATCAGGGCGCTTGGCAAGCATGCCGGGGTCAGTATCACCAAATATCTGGCGGCGGCGCTTTTGTGGTCCGTTATCCAGGTTTATACGGACGGACGCACGCTGAAACGGCCTGCGGCCCTGAATCTGCCCATCAATCTCCGGACCTTTTTTGAATCGGATACCATGGCCAATTTTTTCTCGGTGGTCAATATTTCCTGGCCGGCCGGGCCTGCGCCGCGTGATTTTGAGGAACTGCTCGGCCACGTCAGCCGGCAGATGGACGAGAAGATCGTAAAGGATAAGCTGGAGGAGACGATTTCCTATAATGTCTCAAATGAAAAGAAATGGTATGTGCGGATCATTCCGCTCTGGATCAAGAATATTGCGCTGAGCGCGATTTTCTTTAAGACCAGCCGCGCCTATACGATGACGCTGTCAAATCTGGGGCCGGTGGCGTTAAGAGAGGATCTGGCCGGTATGGTAAGGGGCTTTCAGCTTCTTTTGGGCGTGTCGGGAAGGCAGCGGATGAAATGCGGCGTGATCGCCTGCAATGGAAAGCTGTGTATTACGTTTAACAGCGCGATGGAAGATATGGATCTCCAGGATTATTTCTTCCGCTTTTTGAGAGAGAAAGGCGTAGAGGCAGAGCTGGAGAGCAACGGCGTGGCGGATAGGGAGCATGATCAGGGAAATTACCCGTCGGTCAGCCATGACAGGGGAAAGCTTAAAAAGATCGTCAATCTGTTTTATCTGGCGCTTTTGACAGCCGCGGCCCTGATGGGGATCACAAATTACGCAGCCTATGGCTGCCTGAACCGGGGATGGTCCCTGCTCGTGATGGGAGGGATCGCCTATGCGGCTATGACGGTGCGGTATTCGGTGATGCGCAGGGCCAACATAGCGGGGATACTGGTGCGCCAATCCCTGGGAGCGCAGGCGCTGCTCGTTTTAATCGACTATATGTACGGGATGAAGGGATGGTCGGTCAACTATGCGATCCCGTGCCTGATCCTGTTTGATGTGATCGCTATAGTGTTTCTGATCCTGTTAAACCGTTTGAACTGGCAGAGCTATTTTATGTATCAGATTGCGATCACAGTATTCAGCTTTATCCCGCTTTTCCTCTGGTGGGGAGGCCTGATCACGAAGCCGCTTCTGTCCGTGATCGTGGTAATCCTGTCTGTGGCGGTTCTGGCCGGCACGGTGATTCTGGGGGACTGGAGCATAAAAAAGGAGCTGAAGCGGCGGTTTTATTTTTAATAAGGCGAACGATAATGACAGCAGGGAGCGAATGAATATGAGCAAAAAGAACGTCAGTAAAATTGGGATTTTAACGCGGGATATGATGAGCGATGTGATGGAAACGGCCTTAAAAAAGCCCATACAGACAGGTGAATTCCGCAGGAATCCAAAGGAGCCGGCCTGGCGCTGTCCGGCTGGGTATCTTTATGAGCTGGTGGAGTCGGACGGCTTTGTCATGGAATACTTAAAACCCGTGACGGCCGTGACAGGCCGCGTGATCCTGCAGCTTCACGGAGGCGGCTATATTGGCCCCATGAAAAATATTTACCGGCGTTTTGCAGTCAAATATTCAAAGATCAGCTACGGGGCGGATGTCCTGACGCCGGATTACCGCGTCGCGCCGGAGCACCCGTTTCCCGCGGCCCTGGAGGACGCGGTTCACGCCTATGAGTGGCTTTTGAAGGAGCAGGGCTATGAGCCGGAGCACATCGTGGTGGCCGGGGACTCGGCCGGGGGCGGCCTGGCGCTGGCTCTGTGCCTGTATGCAAAGGATCACGGGCTGCCTCTGCCGGGAGGCATCATCACCATGTCTGCCTGGACGGACGTCAGCCTCAGCGGCGCTTCGTATGAGACAAACTATGAGATTGATCCCCTGTTTGGAAATTCCAGGGAGAATATGCTGTATCAGTGCAGCTATATCGGCGGAGCAGATCCGAGGAACCCGTACTTATCCCCCCTGTTTGGCGATTTCAGCGGATTCCCGCCGATGCTGATGCAGGTCGGGAGCTATGAGGTGCTTTTGGACGATACGGCGGGGGCAGCCGCAAAGGCCAGGGAAGCCGGGGTGAAAGTGCGTTTATCTGTTTATGACGGGATGTTCCATGTGTTCCAGATGGGGCTTGACCTGATTCCGGAGAGCCGCGAGGCGTGGAACGAGGTAGAGGAATATCTGCGCCGTGTATACAATATCCGCCGCGAGCCGGAGGGAACGATTGTGAAAAAAGTAAAGACCCGGCGCAAGGAAGCGGAGGACCGCACGAGAAAAACGCTGCTGTCCTTCCTGAAACAGGAGCTTTCCAAATGAAAATTACATTGATAACCGTGGGGAAAATCAAGGAGAAATACTTAACGGCAGCAGTCGCGGAATATGAAAAGCGGCTGAGCCGTTACTGCAGGCTGGAAATTGTGGAGACGCCGGATGAGAAGACGCCGGACGGGGCGGGGGAGGCATTAGAGGAGCAGATACGCAGTAAAGAAGGCGCGCGGATTCTGGCGCATGTGAAGGAAAACGCATATGTAGTGGCATTGGCGATTGAGGGGAATATGCTGTCCTCTGTGGAACTGGCCGGATTTGTGGAACGGCTGGGAGTGCGGGGGGAGAGCCATATCCAGTTTATAATCGGCGGATCCCTGGGGCTTTCTGCGGAGGTTTTAAAAAGGGCGGATTACAGGCTCAGCTTTTCCAGAATGACGTTTCCTCATCAGTTGATGCGGGTGATTCTGCTGGAGCAGATTTACCGGAGTTACAGGATTATGAGCGGGGAACCATATCACAAGTAAGGGCGAAAAGGAACGGATGTTCTTGTGAATAAAAGAGAATAAGAGTTATATTTTTACCCCCATGGGAGTTTGAGGCTTCCATGGGGTTTTTACTGTTCGTGACAATAAAGTTCTTACAATGTAGGTTTTATTGCAGAGTCTGTGTTTCTTCTGGCGGGATATATTCTATCAAATCAGTCAGATTACACTCTAATACATAACACAGGCGTTTCAGAATGTCAATATCCAGACGTTGTATCTTGTTATCCCTGTAATTTCTTAATTGTGTTCTCTGCATTTCTGTGCGAAAGGATAACTGATTAAGAGAAATGTTTTTTTCTTCTAATATTTCAGCTAAGTGAATTTTTATATCGCCATAACCATCTGAACTGACAGGAAGCTGGCGTAAAGGGTTTTCTTTCTTGGGCATGGCGGCACCTCCGGTTTTTATTATATTTTAACCAGAATTTAATTGTAAGATTGAGAGTTGTATGGTATATTTATATATGGGGTATATATATGCTCAATATAAAGTAAGAGGTTTACAGGAAAAAGATAAAGGAGATTTGAGTATGTTAATGAATGAGTTGTTGGAAAAGGAAAGTCATTCCGTGGAATATTCATGTTCTGTTGGGGCTGTCAATATTCCGAAAGAGAGAAATCTATATACGGTTCTTCGGAGAAAATACAGCAATCTGGCAAAAGAAGCTGTTTCACAGTTTTCTGCTCTTTATGACAGCTATACGAATTGCGATGATATTCTGCGGAAATCTTCTTCTGACTTTCAAAAGAGTATCTGTCCTGTGATTGATGAAATCAAGAAAGAGCTTATCAGTATTGAACGTTATGACTGGGACTATGACACGATTTATCAGTATGCAAATGAACATGGATATCTGAATCCCTTTTATGAGGCTTCGGATTCTGTCTGTGATAAAATCATTTCTGTAAATGAAGACCTGGAGGCACAGAAACAATATCGTCAGGAGCGGAAAGATAATCGTGCCAGATGGGAAGGCGGCAGTTTTGGCGGTACGGTTGTAGACAACTATGCACATCAGGCAGAATTGGGAATGATGAACATTGCAGAAGGTATAGGACACAGTATATGGAACGCCGGAGCAAATTCCGTCAGCAAAATGGTGGCAAATTCAGAACTGAAACAGATATTTGCAGACACGAAAACAAGGACAGTTATTGAGAAGGGCGTTTTTGAAGCGGCATTTGCTCTGCATCATGTATTGATAAAACTTATTTCAGACGCAAGGCAGGAAACGCTTTGGAGTATACCGTCTGAAAACGATATAGCGACAGCACAAAGACTTTTGAATAACATAAAAAGCGGCGCAGTTCCAAAAGAGAAAGTAAATCAAATCTATCAGGAAATTTTGGCACTGAATCCATATAATCTGGAACTGTTTGAAAATATGCTTTCTGTATTCGGAGATGAAAGCGGAGAACTGGGAACACTGGCAGATTATTATGGCGTTGCCCTGCAGGATTCCAAAGACCGTCAGGCACTCCGATATGTAAAAGATATTCAGGGAGAAACCGAAGAAGATTCCGTAAAAGCAAAGGAAAAGCTGATTGAATATTGCGGGACTTTAAGTCTGCCTGTTACAGACGAACTGGATTGCATGAAATATATCAATCAAAGACTGGAAGACTTTGACCTGCAGTATCGGACAGTGGATGGCGTTGTCTGTTCTACCAGAGACTCTGCTGATTTCGCCCGTGAAGAGTTACAGGCATTACAGGCTTTCTTTGGCGAGATTGCGCCACCTACGTCTGAATCGCTGCTTGACTACGAGGCTGATTTATTGGAAAGAAGAACAGAGTTTGAAGAGCGGTTTTGTTCCGAATTAAAGCAGAAGTATTTAGACAAGATAAACGGATACTTATCTGATTTTGACAAAAAATTCTGTACGACAGGACTGCTGAGAAAAGTAGACCGCAAGCAGGCCGGAAAAGACAGACTGTTAAAGGCAATGAAAAAAGCGGACACTTCATCTCTGGAAAAAATTGAGGAGGTCAGAAAGAGTATGGAGGAGCTATTGCCGAAACTTGGGTTAGTCCAGGAGGATACAGCCGAAGCAGTTCAATATCTGGAAAAGCAGAAGGATAAAATCTTAAACCCGAAAAGCGGAATGGATATGATAAAAGGGCTTGGAAAGCTGTTCAAAAAATAAACTTGCGGACAAAAGGAGAAATCATGAAGAAGATACTGTTGATTCTTGCGGCAGTCGTCGGAATAGTGGTTCTTGTATGGCTGTTATCTTATGTGATTGGATTTTTATGGGAACTGTTTTGGGTGGTGGCAGCAATTTCCGGCATTGTATATATGGTTAAGAAATTCGGATAAAAGAATTTATATGTATGTCAGTACAGAGAAATAAATATTTGGAAAGGAGGTGAAGGTCATGCGTTGGAAATGTAAAAATTGTGGAAAAACGGCTGTAACAAATTCGGAAAGTGCAAAACCGACTAATGGAATTTGCAAAAAAGATAAAAACGGAAATGTGAAACAGCATGTTTGGGTGAAGGCTTAATGACATTTTGAAATACATATTATTACCCTGAAATCATGTAGAAAGGGGTGATATATATGCAGGCAGGAATCTTTATCAGTGCATGTGTCATAACAGTAGGCGTACTGGTGGCATTAGAGCATGTAACCGCATGACAACAGAACCACACAATGGAATAAGGGCAATCAGCGTAACAGTTGATTGCCCTTATTTTTTATGCAAAGGAGCAGTCAGATGGAGAAAAACGTAATAGATAAGTTTGTAATGGAACGAAAAACTATTTTCGACAAGACAAGAAAAAAGCGGTTTGAGCTTACTTTTCAGATTCAGGGAGAGAAAGAGCAGAAAAAAATTCTGGTAATCGGCTTGAATCCGGCCAGTACGGATATAAAAGTGTTGGATACCACAACCACATTTATTTTAAATAATCTGCTGCCCATGGGTTACACAACGATTACCATATGCAACCTGTATGCAGACCTGTGCAAGAAACTGAAACCCTCCGAGATTGCCAATAACAGTGAAAACCGGGCATATCTTCGGGATGTGTTAAAGCGCAAATTTGACACAATCCTTATCGGCTTTGGAAATACATTCACCGGAAATAAATTTGTGTCAGAGGAAAAATGTTATTTAAAAGAACTTTTAAAGGATTACAAGGACTGCAGCATGGATTTGGTGGATGAAGCTGGAAAATATGCAAGATTAAAGGCAACACATCCGTTAATGGCTGGAAGGTATTATCCGGGACAATGGAAATTAAGGCCATATCAATTTGAGGAAGTGAAAAAAGAAGCAAAAGAGGAGGCTCCAGGTGGAACAGATAAAGACGGTGAGAATCAGGAACATCAGCCAGTTGTACCTGCTAAAGCAGATTAATTCCTACTTAGGAAAACGGGAAATTCCCAAAGAGGTTATTCACAGAATGTTCCGCATTGTCCATTCAGGGAAACTTGGAAAAAAGGGCTTTTTGGTTTTGTGCCTGAATAAGATAGAAGATGATTATTATGGCATAGAGGAGGCCGTTGGTATGTATCCAGGCCGGATGTGGCTGGATGAGAATATGGGAACTATAGAGGTAAAAAGTGGCTGCCGGAAGAAAGCCGACTGGTACATAGCCTATGCGAAAGTAAACGGCCAGAGGATTTATGTTCTTTATCAACCAAAGGAACGGCATAATTAGGAGGGATTATATGACGGGTGTAAGATTTAAAGACTGGGAAACATTTTTAAGATATGTTGGGAGTCAGGAGAAGATGAAGCATAAGGAAGAATGGAGAAAAGCCGTAGAATTATGGGATATGGACGACCTGGAACCGGGAGAGTGGAAGGGCATGGAAAAGATATTGTCACCCTCTAACTATGAGGAATTAGCAATGCGTTTGGGGACTGTGGAAGTAAGGTCATTCCGGTTGCCTTTTGAATCAGACGGAATGATTTTCTATGCCGCAGGGAAAGAAGAAGGCGACGGAGGTTATTTCTGTATGGGCTATGGAATTGTGAATGAATCAGATATAGAAGACAAAAATAACCGGTTTAGGCCAATGCCGGAGGAATCGAACAGGGAGAAGGATTATTATTATATTGGAACGGAACGGGACTACTGGGAAACTTATCCGGTTCTGCAAACGTATCTGCCGGAAAAGATACTGGAATACCTTGCTTCACAGGTTGCCATATTGGACAGCAATTATGGAGCGGACAGAGATGTGCAGGGCGGCATGGGCGGCTTCTGCGCTGTTATCCCGAAACTGGATGAAGCCGCAAAGAAAGCCTACCGGCAGATACTGGAGAAGCATTATATCCAGGAATCTATGTATGAATATCTTGATACGGTCACGGTCGGCGGCACAGACTGGGTAGAAGCCCTGTATCTTACCAACAATGACTATGGAATCATATTGATTTACCAGAAAGGAGTCGAAGCATGATTTTAGGATTTTTAGCGGCTGTGGGAAGTACCATAGCATCCACCGTTATTATTGAATCCGTGACAGCAGGCGTTGGACTGGGAATTTCCATCTATACAGCGTCAAAGTGTGCGAAGCAGAGCGGCAGAACACGGAGAAAGTAGGGGCAAAAAGAATATGTGGGGATTGGCGGTCAATCAACACATATTCTTTTTTTGTTGATTTAAAATATTACCATAAATTTAATTTGGTATCAAAATCATCTATACTTTTAAAAACCTTGAGATTGTCAAAGTCAATGGATTCTTTGTTCTCATCTAAGATATATAGAAATAATTCTTTTGCTAATTTTTTAAAATCGATATGCTTCATTTTCATTATGTATGGCAAATTGCTTCTTGTGCTAAGTGTACATAGCTTTAAAAGAATACTGCGAATCTGGAGTATGCGCATTTGCTGTGCCGATGGAAGGTCAGAAATTCCGGCATGAATAATCTGGGCGAAAAAAAACTCCACATCCTGAATCGATGAAGAGTCATAATATTTTAAAACGTTTCTGATTTTATTATAGGTAATTTTATCTGAAGTATAATAATTGGCAGTTAAGATAAAAATGTTACAAAAATATGGTGGGCATTGATAGCGGAATTTTCCAGGGGGCTGTAAAAAGGATAAATTGTCATTATCTTTTTTTGTGATTTCAAAAAACAACTGGAATAAACTTTGTTTCCATTTATTATTGCAGCCTTCATCTGCAGTTTTGCTACTATTAACTTTATGGTAAATTTCTGGGCTGTTAAGAAGTTTTTCCTTACTTATAAATTTTACATTTGGATTGTTCATCTTCAATCTTCCTCCTTAAAAATGGATAAATTGTTAATGGTGCTATAATGTATTGTTCTGAGATGAGAATTAAATGTTAAATGACATGGAATAAAGAACAATAAAGAATGTGTTAGTCAAACCCTTCCCTTTTTTCTATAAAAAAGTGATTTTTGGGTAGAGTATTATGCCTTTGGAGGCTGTAAAATAAAGCTACAAAAAATAACAGGAGGAAAATAATGAAAGATTCTATTATACTTCACAGCGAAGTGAGAAAAACATTTGAAACCCTGATAGAGTCAGGAGTATTTACAGAAGCTAGAATATTAAACACCAAACAAGGGACTCTTTCAGGCTATTACAATGATGTAGATAAGCTGATTGAGCATATCCAGCGTTATGACGGGCAGTACAATATTTACATCACAATGAACGCTTTAAGCGAAGGAATCGAGGCCAGAGGCAAGAACCATCTAAAGAGTTATGCGAAGAATACAACCAGCGACAAGGAAATCCGCTGCCGTAGATGGATTCTCATTGACTTAGACCCGGAACGTCCGGCCGGAATCTCCAGCACAGAGCAGGAGTTAAAGCTGTCTGAGGAATTGGGCAGGAAAATTCAGGGTTATTTAACAGACTGTGGATTCCCAGAGCCTGTAACCGCATTAAGCGGAAACGGCTTTCATCTTTTATATCCTGTGGAACTTCCCAATACACCGGAAATGACAAGTCTGGTAAGGGGCTTTCTTGGCGCATTGGATTCAAGGTTTTCTACAGAGCAGGTAAAGGTCGATACAACAACCTATAATGCGGCCAGAATTACAAAGCTTTATGGTACAGTTTCCTGCAAGGGAGACTCCACAGAAGAACGTCCACACAGGCGTTCCAAAATCCTGTATGCACCAAAGAAACGAGTGCCGGTAACGATTGAGCTGTTACAGCAGATTGCGGCGCAGTGTGTGGAGAAAGGGAATAAAAAGAAAACAGTGAATAGAAATGAGAAACGTGAGCCTGCCAGAAGCATATCAGGGAGCAAGATGGAGTTTGATTTGCGTTTATGGCTGGAATCCCATGAGATTCCCGTCGCAAGGGAAAAGCAGGTAGAGAATGGCATGTGCTATGTTTTGGAGTCCTGCCCATGGAATCAGGAACATTCCAAGGACAATGGGGCTTATGTTATACAGTTTGATGATGGTGGGATTGCGGCTGGCTGTCACCATGATAGCTGTAAGGAAGAAAACTGGGAAACCCTCTGGCGTATGCTGGAGGGTGAGAAGCCTATGCCGTCAGTGAAAAAAGCAAAGACAGAGAATCTTCCGTCAGCAGAAAAAGAAAGCCCGGTGGATGTTCTTTTAAGACTGATAGAGGAGCAGGGTCATATTCCGTTCCGAAGCACAGAAGGGGAGGCTTTTATCCAGATTCCAAACAAGGGCAGTTTTGTGAATTATCCGCTTAAATCGGAATATTATCAGATGTGGCTGAGGAATTTGTATTATCAGACCTACAACCGGGGCAGCCGGAATGATATGATTCAGGCAGTCATGGAAACTCTTGTGGCAAAAGCGCACTGCCAAGGGAAAGAATACCCGGTATACAATCGGTTCGCTTTCCATGAGGGCCGCCTGTATTATAACCTGGCGGACAGAGATTCCACAGTGCTTTGCGTTGACGAATCAGGGATAAAGTGCTGCAGTGAGCCGCCTGTCAGACTGATAACCAGAAAAAATATACGTCCTCAGCCCATGCCGCAAAAGGGAAAGTCATTCAGGAAGCTGATGAATAAATACTACCATTTTGCCAGTATGTCAGACCGTATTCTCCATAATGTTATTTTGATTGTCAGACTCATAACAGGGATTGAGCAGCCTATCGTTATCTACAAAGGCAGCAGAGGCTCCTCAAAGACCACTTCCATGGAAATGGATAAACGCTGTCTGGATATATCCAGCAACAATGTAACGGTCATGCCGAAAAATGAGGAGGACTTTCTGCTTCTTCTGGAATCACAGGATATTGTCTGTCTGGACAACATGGATTCCATTACAAAAAGTCAGGCAAATATTTTCTGCCAGGTAGTGACGGGGGCAACAGCGGTTAAGAGAAAGAAGTATTCAGACAGCGAATTGTGCGAGATTAATATAAAGTCTGTTGTGTATATGAATGGAATCCATCTGCTTTCCGACCGTTCCGATTTCCTTGACCGCTGTGTATTTCTGAATATGAAAGCCATATCATCAGAAAAACGCAGGAGCAAAAAAGAGGTTATGGAAGAATTTGAAGCGGATAAGCCCTGTATCCTTTATAGAATGTTTGAGTGTCTTTCCAGAGCTATGGAAATAGAGCCTTCGATAGAAGTAGATATAGACGACCGACTTCTTGATTTTTTAAAATGGGGGTGTGCCGTAGCAGAGGCTATGGGGTATGGACAGGAGAAATTTTTAGAGGCATATCAGAAAAACCGTACCCGTCTGAACGAGGAGCTTTTGGAAGAAGATGAGGTTGCCGGGGCGGTCATGGATTATCTGGAGGAATCCGGGAATTTTGAAGGGGCAATGAGCGAACTAAGCGCAGAATTGTCTGATATGCTCTATGAAAAAGGAATGTACGCCAGCAATAAAATCAAACAGGCGAACCACTTATCAAGGAGATTAAAAGAACTGGAGGCCGGACTGCACAATGTTGGGATTTGCGTGGAGATAGGGAAAAACAACGGAAAACGTTTTGTAAAAATCAGCAGAGAGAATACAGAATAAGACGATAAGGACAGTAAGGACGATAAAAAACAGAAAAAAGGTGGAGAAGTCTATTGATAAAAAAAGCATTACTTAATATATAAAAAATTTTTTTGATAAAAAAACCGTCCTTACCGTCTTTATTGTCCTGCTTAAAAAAATCATGCCTGTATATTGGAGGAATCTGGAAGATGAATGAGTTAAAACAAGAGGAATGGCTGGAAACGCTTATGTCAATCCTGTCACAGCTTATTGTTGAGTTCTATTTAAAAGAGAAGGAATCGTAATTACATAAGAAAAATACAGACTGGGAGTTTCAGGCTCCCGGTCTGGAAGGATAGATAGAATATATATTATAGATTTGAAATATAAGATAGAAAGGCAGGGACAACAAATGTCTGACACAATGATAAAAAAAGTAGCAATTTATTGTCGTGTATCAACACAGGAACAGGCAGAGGAAGGGTATTCTCTTGAGGAACAGCAGCGTTTAATCCGTGAATATTGCCAGCAGAAGAATTATGAAGTGGCAATGGTTTATGAAGACGCCGGAATCAGTGGAAAGGATATCCGCCACCGACCGGCCATGCAGCAGCTTTTGGAGGACGCCTCTAAAAAGAAGTTCCATCTGGTCATGAGCTGGAAGATAAACCGAATCAGCCGGAAATTATCAGATGCCATTAAAATTGTAGAAACGTTAGAGAAATATGGAATTGGCTACCAATCTTATTCAGAACCTTTTGAGTCCAGCACACCAGCGGGGAAAATGCAGTTTCAGATGATGGCGTTGGTTGGTGAATTTGAACGAAACACCATTGCCCAGAATGTTAAAATGGGCATGAGAGCAAAAGCCATGTCCGGGGAATGGTGCGGTGGGATTCCACCATTTGGATATTGCTGGGTGACAATGGAGGGGACGGAAAACCATGGAAGAAGAAAGTCAAGACTGGAGGTGGTGGAACGAGAGGCGGAGGCAGTGCGCCTTATGTTCCAGCTCTATGCCTCCGGAAAGGGATACAAGGCTATTGTGGGACGGATTAACAGGGAAGGCTACCGAACTAAGTTGGATAACGCTTTTTCAGTGGCACAGATAAAATCAATTCTCACAAATCCGGTATATATTGGGAAGGTGCGTTATGACGTAAGGAGAGACTGGAATGAAAAACGAAGGAACAATATCAATCCCAATCCTATTGTTGCAGACGGAAAACATGAAGCAATCATACCGGAGGAGTTATGGGAACAGGTTCAGTTTATGATTTCGCAGAAGAATGGAAAGCCAGCCAGAATCTACGACGGTGAATATCCGCTGACAGGTATCCTAAAATGCCCTCAATGTGGCGCAGGCATGGTGATTTCCAGGACAACGAACCGAAACAAAGACGGCAGCAAACAGAAGCTTACCTATTACGCCTGTGGGAACTGGAAAAATAAAGGAACCACCGTATGCCACAGCAATATGGTCCGGGTAGAAAAAGCGAACGCGTTTGTGTACAATCAACTGGATAAACTGTTAAGCGACGAGAAATTTTTTAAAGAGGTTGTGGGCAGGGTTAACCGGGAGCATAGAATCTTAAAGGAAAACGCCATAAAGGAACGGGGAGTCCAGGAAAAGAGCCTGGAAAAAATCAAGGTTCGCCAGCAGAGAAACCATGAACTCTACGAAGACAGTGAGATTTCCAGGGAGGAATTTTTAACACGCAGGGAGGAATTAAACCGGCAGCTATGTGAACTCCGTGAAAAACAGACGGAAACATCCATGGTGATTCTGGAAGAAGGGAAAAAAGAAATTCCCAAAGAAACCATCCGGGAGATATTAAAAAATTTCAGCAGGATTTTGTCCAGCGACATTGACCGTACCATTCGGAAACGTCTGTTACATCTTTTGATTTCAGAGATTACAATCGACCAGTACCGGAACATTGATTCCATTAAATTGAAGCTATCAGATGAGCTGATTCAGTTTCTGCAGGGCTATGGCGGCACACCACCAGACGGTGCGCCGTCTGTTTTTATGTTCCGGGAACTGGGGATTAAGACCATGGATTTGGAGCTTGTGTTATCATAAATAAATTTAATCAGAAAGAAGGATGAAAAGGTGATGAAAAACAATTTGAACCGGTATATTGCGGCAGAATATGAAAATTTAAAATCGGAGCTGGAGCAGAGGGAGTTTGTGGAAAAAATAAGGTTCCTGATGATGGCAAAGGATAAAGATTTTACAGATTATTATTCCACCCATAGCCTGACAAAAGCAGAATTTTATTCAGTCCTGGATACTTTATATGGAATGAATAATCTGTGGATGTTATCAGGATTTATTCGTCAGAACAGACAGGTCTTGTTCCAGGAAGTCCGAAGTAGCATGAACGGCCTGAAAAGTCCGGATTTCACGGAAACGTGCAGATTTGGAAAAGAAACCATGCTGTCAAGAATGTTCCAGGTCATGGAAAGATTTCAGTTAAATAACTGTATGGTGGCAGAGGATGCGGGTTCGGGTTATACTGTGGCTACCCGGAGGATGAAAGCATACTCATTTACAACAAGGAATGGGAAAAATGTGCCGCAGATTATCCTGCAGGGGAACTGGGTGGAGCAGTGGGGCTTTGAGATTGGCTGCAGCGTGTCTGTGGAGTGTTACCAGAATAAGCTGGTTATTTTAAAAGATTGAAAAATTTTGTGGTCTGTTCGTATGAAATATGATAAAATATCAGTAAAAGCAGGAGGTGAGGCCATGAATACAGATACTACCATAGCGAAAAACATCCGTGTGGCTGATGAGAAAGCCAGCTATGATGCGGCCTGCAAGCGGCTGCTTTCGGAGAAGATTATTCTGGCATGGATTATGAAGAACTGCCTGGAAGAATACCGTGACTGTGATGTGGAAGAGATTGCGGAAAAATATATTGAAGGTACACCGCAGGTGGGCGAAGTGGCAGTTGCAGCGGATGAAACCAACCGTGTTTCTATGATACAGGGAGCTGGAAACGAAGACACTTCTCTGACGGAGGGAACTGTTACCTATGATATCCGCTTTTTTGCGATAGCTCCTGTATCCGGTGAATTGATTCGTTTGATTATCAATATAGAAGCCCAAAATGATTTTTATCCGGGTTATCCGCTGATAAAGAGGGGAATCTATTACTGCAGCCGGATGATTTCCGCCCAATATGGAACAGAGTTTACAAATTCCCACTATGAGAATATCAAAAAAGTATACAGCATATGGATTTGCATGAATCCGCCAAAGAGCCGTGAAAACAGCATTACCCGTTATTACATTGCGGAAGAAAATCTGGTGGGCAGTGTAAAGGAACGGAAAGCGGATTATGATTTGATGGCGGCTGTCATGATTTGTCTTGGGAAAGAGGGAGATTCGGGTACAGATTTATTGAAATTGTTGAATGTGCTTCTGTCCACGGAGACAGGTTCACAGGACAAGTGCCAGATATTGGAGGAAGATTTTCATATCAGAATGACTCAGACATTGGAAAGTGAGGTGTCGCTTATGTGTAATTTAAGTAAGGGTGTGGAGGAGAAAGGAATTCGGAAAGGGATAGTAGCTATGGTATCTACATTAAAAGAGTTACAGATAGCGGATGAAATTATCTTGAGTAAGATTCGAGAGAAATTTGGTCTGACAGAAGAAACTGCAGAAACTTACTTGAAAGAAATAAGTTAAATATTTCAGACAGAGCATTTTTGGTGTTCTGTCTGAAATAATATTACGAGATTTTTCGCATTTAGGTATGTTATGGACAGCCGTACCATAAGTAAAGGCGAAGTTTTCAGGAAGGCCAGAAAGTGCAGGAAAGCTAAGATTTAGGCGGGAAATAGAGAGCTGGCAAAAGTTGTTTTAAGATAATACTATGAAAATTTTCGCACTTAGGTGTGTTATGGAGAACCATATCATAAGTAAGGGCGAAAGGGCATGGGAGTTCCTGGAAATAAAAGAGAATAAGAGTTGTATTTTTAACCCCATGGGAGTGTGCGGCTTCCATGGGGTTTTATTCATGGCAATAGAATTTTGCGAAGCAAGGATTTTATTGCAGATTTTATATTTCTTCTGGAGGTATATACTCTATCAAATCAGTCAAACTGCACTCTAACACATAGCACAGGCGTTTCAGAATGTCGATATCCAATCGCTGTATCTTGTTATCCCTGTAATTTCTTAATTGGGTTCTCTGCATTTCTGTGCGGAAAGACAACTGATTGAGAGAAATGTTTTTTTCTTCTAATATTTCAGCTAAATGAATTTTAATATCGCCATAACCATCCGAACTGACAGGAAGCTGGCGTAAAGGGTTTTCTTTCTTGGGCATGTTGACACCTCCAATATCATTATATTTCATCCATAATTTCATTGTAAGATTATGAGTTGTATGGTATATTTATATATGGGGTATATATATGCTCAATAAAAGATTTCATACATAAATAAAAAGATAAAGGAGATTTGAGTATGTTAATGAATGAGTTGTTGGAAAAGGAAAGCCATTCCGTGGAATATCCCTGTTCCATTGGAGCAGTCAATATTTCAAAAGAGAGGAATCTTTATACGGTTCTTCGGAGAAAATACAGCAATCTGGCAAGAGAAGCTGTTTCACAGTTTTCAGCATTTTATGACGGCTATACGAATTGTAATGATATTCTACGGAAATCTTCTTCTGATTTTCAAAAGAGCATCAGTTCTGTGATAGATGAAATCAAGAAAGAGCTTATCAGTATCGAACGCTATGATTGGGATTATGACACGATTTATCAGTATGCAAATGAACATGGATATCTGAATTCTTTTTATGAGGCTTCTGATTCTGTCTGTGATAAAATCATTTCTGTAAATGAAGATCTGGAGGCACAGAAACAATATCGTCAGGAGCGGAAGGATAATCGTGCCAGATGGGAAGGTGGCAGTTTTGGCGGTACGGTTGTAGACAACTATGCACATCAGGCAGAACTGGGAATGATGAACATTGCAGAAGGTATAGGACACAGTATATGGAACGCCGGAGCAAATTCAGTCAGCAAAATGATGGCAAATTCAGAACTGAAACAGATATTTTCAGATTCAAAGACGAGAGAGATTATGGAGAAAGGAGTCCTTGAAGCAGCTTTTGCCTTGCATTATGTACTGATACAGCTTATCTCTGACGCTAAACAAGAGATAGTATGGAATGTTCCATCTGAAAGCGATATGACAACGGCACAGCGGCTATTGAATAATATAAAAAGCGGTGCAGTTCCCAAAGAGAAAGTAAATCAAATATATCAGAAAATTCTGATATTAAATCCGTACAATCTAGAACTGTTTGAAAATATGCTTGCAGTGTTTGGAGATGAGAACGGAGAACTGGGAGCATTGGCAGATTATTATGGTGTTGCTCTGCAGGATTCCAAAGACCGTCAGGCACTCCGATATGTAAAAGATATTCAGGGAGAAACTGAAGAAGATTCCGTAAAAGCAAAGGAGAAACTGATTGAATATTGCGGGACTTTAAGTCTGCCTGTTACAGAAGAACTGGATTGCATGAAATATATCAATCAAAGACTGGAAGACTTTGATCAGCAGTACCGGACAGTGGATGGCGTTGTCTGTACGACCAGAGACTCTGCTGATTTTGCTCGTAAAGAGTTACAGGAAATACAGTCTTTCTTTAGAGAAATTGTGCCGCCTACATCAGAGTCGTTGCTTGACTATGAGGCTGATTTGTTGGAAAAGAAAGCGGAGTTTGAAGAACAGTTCCAGTCAGAATTGAAGCAGAAGTATTTAGATAAGATAAACGGATACTTATCTGATTTTGACAAAAAATTCTGTACGACAGGACTGCTGAAAAAAGTAGACCGCAAGCAGGCCGGAAAAGACAGATTGTTAAAAGCAATGAAAAAAGCGGACACTTCATCTCTGGAAAAAATTGAGGAGGTCAGAAAGAGTATGGAGGAGCTATTGCCGAAACTTGGGTTAGTCCAGGAGGATACAGCCGAAGCAGTTCAATATCTGGAAAAGCAGAAGGATAAAGTCTTAAACCCGAAAAGTGGAATGGATATGATAAAAGGGCTTGGAAAGCTGTTCAAAAAATAAACTTGCGGACAAAAGGAGAAATCATGAAGAAGATACTGTTGATTCTTGCGGCAGTCGTCGGAATAGTGGTTCTTGTATGGCTGTTATCTTATGTGATTGGATTTTTATGGGAATTGTTCTGGGTGGTGGCAGCAATTTCCGGCATTGTATATATGGTTAAGAAATTCGGGTAATCTGTTTTGCCGGAAGTGATACATATAGAACTACGAAAAAGTGAAAAATCAGTATGAAAGTGGCGGCGTTTGCCGCTTTCATACTGTAAATATGCCAAAAGATACTATGAATACAGAGAAGGACATTGTAGATAAAAAACCAAAGGAGAATTTCATATGAAGAAGATTTTACCCATTGCTGTTGTTGTAGTGATACTTTTATTGATTGGAAAAATAATCATGTCGGGAGAGGCCAGTGAGTTAGAAGAAGATATTGTCAGTCGGGTGGAGCAGGGCAATTACTATGCTGCACTGCAGGACGCAAATGAGATAGAGCTAAAGGGAGAAAAAATATCTAAGGAAATATCCAAACTGATTGAAGATGTCAAACTTTATGAAGCCGCTGAAAAAGAAATGGAAAAGTATTCCCAAATGAACCTGGGAAAAATCAAGGCGATTTTGGATGAAATGAATGGGAGCTATAAAAAGTATGATAGATTCAAAGCTGATGTTGAAAATCTAAAAGAAAGGGTGGAATCCTTAGAGGAATATGGAAATGAAGGAGCCAAAGTGGCTGAAACAGTAGGGGAACTGATAGAAGACGGAGAGATTGAAGAGGCCAGAGAACGAATCAATGAATATATGGCAGATGAAAGATACGAATATATGCCGGACAGCCTGCAGGGTGCATTTTATGATTATATGCTGCAGATAAATTTCAGATAAGCGGATTTTAAGAAAATAAAATAGTGTAAATATATATTATCTCTATGTATAAAACCTGACAGGAGGTGATAGATATGCACGCAGGAATCTTTTTGAGCGCATGTGTCATAACAGTGGGCATACTGGCGGCACTGGAAACACTGTCGGCATAACAGAAAAAGCGTGGCAGTTTCCGAAAACGGCGGATAGCAGAAATGTTATCTGCCTTATTTTTGTGCAAGAAGGAGCATAAGATGGAACGATATACAACCAACACAATGACAGTAGAACGAAAAGGCGTATTTGACAAGAGCCGGAAAAAGCGGTTTGAGCTGACTTTCACCTGCAAAGACAGCAGACAGAAGAAAAGTATTCTGGTAATCGGTCTGAATCCGGCCAGTGATGACATCAGCATAATAGATACCACAACCACATTTATTCTGAATAATTTAATTCCTATGGGCTACACCACCGTAACAATCTGCAATCTTTACGGAGAACTGTTTAAGCAGCGTCTAAAGCCCTCAGAGGTGCCAAACAATACAGAGAACAGGAAATATCTGGAAGAGGTATTAAAGCGTGGATTTGACACGATTCTGCTTGGATATGGCAATACATTCCTGACAAATAAATTTGTGAAAGAGGAAAAGGCATATCTGAGGAAACTTCTGAGCGGCTATAAAGATAAAGTGGTGGATATTGTGGATGATAAGGGGGAATATGAGAGACTGACAGCAATCCATCCCCTGATGGCCGGAAGATATTTTTCCTGCAGATGGAAGTTACGTTCGTTTGTATTTGAGAAGGAAAAAACGAGTGATGAAAAGATGCCAGACGGCATGAAAAAAGCGGATGGAGAAAAAGTGCCGGAAAAAACAGCAAAGGCCAGAGATGGAAAGCAGTCAGAGAAAATAAGAAAACCCATAAAAGAGGAAGGAGAAAAGAAAACAGATGAAGAAAGCGATTCGAATCAGAACAGTGAGCCAGTGGCGCCTGCTGAAGCAACTGAATGATTATTTAGGAAAACGGAAAGTCCCGGAAGAAGTGATGAGGAAGATTTATCATATCCTTTGTTCTAAGGAACTGGGGAAAAAAGGTTTTCTCGTTCTGTGCCTGGATAAGCTCAAAGACGATTGGTATGGAATAGAAGAGGCGGTCGGAATGTACCCCAACAAGATAAAAATGAAGGAAGATATCGATGAGATACGGACAAGAAGCAAAAGGGGAAAGTTCCGAAGCTGGTATGTGTCATACATAAAAATAGGCAGCCAGAAGATTCCGTTAATCTATACAACAAAAAAACAGAGCGATTACAGGAGGAATGAAGCGTGACAGGGATTCGATTTCATAGTTGGGAACATTTTCTGTACTATGTGCAGAACAGAGAAGGCATTGCACCGGGGGCAGGATGGAGCAATGTTTCCATACTGTCTGACGCAGACTATCTGGAGGCAGATGAATGGGAAGGGCTTCAGAAGATGCTGTCTGCTGCCGATTACGAAGAATTGACAGGGAAGAAACATACCATAGAGGTGAGGTCATTCCGTATGCCGGAAGAAAGTGGACGGATGATTTTCTATGCGGTTGGCGAAGAAGACGGAGACGGCGGCTATCTGTGCGGAGGTTATGGAATTGTGGATGAATCAGATATAGAAGACAAAAATAACCGGTTCAGGCCAATGCCGGAGGAATCGGACAGGGAGAAGGATTATCATTATATTGGAACGGAACAGGACTACTGGGAAACTTATCCGGTTCTGCAAACGTATCTGCCGGAAAAGATACTGGAATACCTTGCTTCACAGGTTGCCATATTGGACAGCAATTATGGAGCGGACAGAGATGTGCAGGGCGGCATGGGCGGCTTCTGCGCTGTTATCCCGAAACTGGATGAAGCCGCAAAGAAAGCCTGCCGGCAGATACTGGAGAAGCATTATATCCAGGAATCTATGTATGAATATCTTGATACGGTCACGGTCAGCGGCACAGAGTGGGTAGAAGCCCTGTATCTTACCAACAATGATTATGGAATCATATTGATTTACCGGAAAGGAGTCGAAGCATGATTTTAGGATTTTTAGCGGCTGTGGGAAGTACCATAGCATCCACCGTTATTATTGAATCCGTGACGGCAGGCGTTGGACTGGGAATTTCCATCTATACAGCGTCAAAGTGTGCGAAGCAGAGCGGCAGAACACGGAGAAAGTAGGGGCAAAAAGAATATGTGGGGATTGGCGGTCAATCAACACATATTCTTTTTTTGTTGATTTAAAATATTACCATAAATTTAATTTGGTATCAAAATCATCTATACTTTTAAAAACCTTGAGATTGTCAAAGTCAATGGATTCTTTGTTCTCATCTAAGATATATAGAAATAATTCTTTTGCTAATTTTTTAAAATCGATATGCTTCATTTTCATTATGTATGGAAAATTGATTCTTGTGCTAAGTGTACATAGCTTTAAAAGAATACTGCGAATCTGGAGTATGCGCATTTGCTGTGCCGATGGAAAGTCAGAAATTCCGGCATGAATAATCTGGGCGAAAAAAACTTCACATCCTGAATCGATGAAGAGTCATAATATTTTAAAACGTTTCTGATTTTATTATAGGTAATTTTATCTGAAGTATAATAATTGGCAGTTAAGATAAAAATGTTACAAAAATATGGTGGGCATTGATAGCGGAATTTTCCAGGGGCTGTAAAAAGGATAAATTGTCATTATCTTTTTTTGTGATTTCAAAAAACAACTGGAATAAACTTTGTTTCCATTTATTATTGCAGCCTTCATCTGCAGTTTTGCTACTATTAACTTTATGGTAAATTTCTGGGCTGTTAAGAAGTTTTTCCTTACTTATAAATTTTACATTTGGATTGTTCATCTTCAATCTTCCTCCTTAAAAATGGATAAATTGTTAATGGTGCTATAATGTATTGTTCTGAGATGAGAATTAAATGTTAAATGACATGGAATAAAGAACAATAAAGAACGTGTTAGTCAAACCTTCCCCTTTTTTCTATAAAAAAGTGATTTTTGGGTAGAGTATTATGCCTTTGGAGGCTGTAAAATAAAGCTACAAAAAATAACAGGAGGAAAATAATGAAAGATTCTAATATACTTCACAGCGAAGTGAGAAAAACATTTGAAACCCTGATAGAGTCAGGAGTATTTACAGAAGTGAGAATATTAAACACCAAACAAGGGACTCTTTCAGGCTATTACAATGATGTAGATAAGCTGATTTAGCATATCCAGCGTTATGACAGGCAGTACAATATTTACGTCACAATGAACGCTTTAAGCGATGGAATTGAGGCCAGAGGCAAGAACCATCTAAAAAGTTATGCGAAGAATACAACCAGCGACAAGGAAATCCGCTGCCGCAGATGGATTCTCATTGACTTAGACCCGGAACGTCCGGCCGGAATCTCCAGCACAGAGCAGGAGTTAAAGCTGTCTGAGGAATTGGGTAGGAAAATTCAGGGTTATTTAACAGACTGTGGATTCCCGGAGCCTGTAACCGCATTAAGCGGAAACGGCTTTTATCTTTTATATCCTGTGGAACTTCCCAATACACCGGAAATGACAAGTCTGGCAAAGGGCTTTCTTGGCGCATTGGATTCAAGGTTTTCTACAGAGCAGGTAAAGGTCGATACAACAACCTATAATGCGGCCAGAATTACAAAGCTTTATGGTACAGTTTCCTGCAAGGGAGACTCCACAGAAGAACGTCCACACAGGCGTTCCAAAATCCTGTACGCACCAAAGAAACGAGTGCCGGCAGCGATTGAGCTGTTACAGCAGATTGCGGCGCAGTGTGTGGAGAAAGGGAATAAAAAGAAAACAGTGAATAGAAATGAGAAACGTGAGCCTGCCAGAAGCATATCAGGGAGCAGGATGGAGTTTGATTTGCGTTTATGGCTGGAATCCCAAGAGATTCCCGTCGCAAGGGAAAAGCAGGTAGAGAATGGTATGTGCTATGTTTTGGAATCCTGCCCATGGAATCAGGAACATTCCAAGGACAATGGGGCTTATGTCATACAGTTTGATGATGGTGGGATTGCGGCTGGCTGTCACCATGATAGCTGTAAGGAAGAAAACTGGGAAACCCTCTGGCGTATGCTGGAGGGTGAGAAGCCTATGCCGTCAGCAAAAAAAGCAAAGACAGAGAATCTTCCGTCAGCAGAAAAAGAAAGCCCGGTGGATGTTCTTTTAAGACTGATAGAGGAGCAGGGGCATATTCCGTTCCGAAGCACAGAAGGGGAGGCTTTTATCCAGATTCTAAACAAGGGCGGTTTTGTGAATTATCCGCTTAAATCGGAATATTACCAGATGTGGCTGAGGAATTTGTATTATCAGACCTACAACCGGGGCGGCCGGAATGATATGATTCAGGCAGTCATGGAAACTCTTGTGGCAAAAGCGCACTGCCAGGGAAAGGAATATCCGGTATACAATCGGTTTGCTTTCCATGAGGGCCGCCTGTATTATAACCTGGCGAACGAAGATTCCGCTGTGCTTTGTATTGACGAGTCGGGAACGAAATGCTGCAATGAGCCGCCGGTCAGGTTGATAACAAGAAAAACCTTACGCCCACAGCCTATGCCGCAAAAGGGGAATCGTTTAGGAAACTGATGAGTAAATATTACCATTTTGCCAGTAAGTCAGACCGGATTCTTCATAACGTTATATTGGTTGTCAGGCTCATAACAGGGATTGAGCAGCCTATCGTTATCTACAAAGGCGGCAAAGGCTCCTCAAAGACCACTTCCATGGAAATGGATAAACGCTGTCTGGATATATCCAGCAACAATGTAACGGTCATGCCGAAAAATGAGGAGGACTTTCTGCTTCTTCTGGAATCACAGGATATCGTCTGTCTGGACAACATGGATTCCATTACAAAAAGCCAGGCAAATATTTTCTGCCAGGCAGTGACGGGGGCAACAGCGGTTAAGAGAAAGAAGTATTCAGACAGCGAATTGTGCGAGATTAATATAAAGTCTGTTGTGTATATGAATGGAATCCATCTGCTTTCCGACCGTTCCGATTTCGTTGACCGCTGTGTATTTCTGAATATGAAAGCCATATCATCAGAAAAACGCAGGAGCAAAAAAGACGTCATGGAAGAATTTGAAGCGGATAAGCCCTGTATCCTTTATAGAATGTTTGAGTGTCTTTCCAGAGCTATGGAAACCCAGCCTTTGATAGAAGTGAATATAGACGACCGACTTCTTGATTTTTTAAAATGGGGCTGTGCCGTAGCAGAGGCTATGGGGTATGGACAGGAGAAATTTTTAGAGGCATATCAGAAAAACCGTACCCGTCTGAACGAGGGGCTTTTGGAAGAAGATGAGGTTGCCGGGGCGGTCATGGATTATCTGGAGGAATCCGGGAATTTTGAAGGGGAAATGAGCGAACTGAGCGCAAAATTGTCTGATATGCTCTATGAAAAAGGAATGCATGCCAGCAATAAAATCAAACAGGCAAACCACTTATCAAGGAGATTAAAAGAACTGGAGGCCGGACTGCACAATGTTGGGATTTCCGTGGAGATAGGGAAGAACAACGGAAAACGTTTTGTAAAAATCAGCAGAGAGAACACAGAATAAGACGATAAGGACAGTAAGGACGATAAAAAACAGAAAAAAGGTGGAGAAGTCTGTTGATAAAAAAAGCAGCATTACTTAATATATAAAATTTTTTTTGATAAAAGACCGTCCTTACCGTCTTTATTGTCCCGCTTAAAAAAATCATGCCTGTATATTGGAGAAATCTGGAAGATGAATGAGTTAAAACAGGAGGAATGGCTGGAAACGCTTATGTCAATCCTGTCACAGCTTATTGTTGAGTTCTATTTAAAAGAGAAGGAATCGTAATTACATAAGAAAAATACAGACTGGGAGTTTCAGGCTCCCGGTCTGGAAGGATAGATAGAATATATATTATAGATTTGAAATATAAGATAGAAAGGCAGGGACAACAAATGTCTGACACAATGATAAAAAAAGCAGCAATTTATTGTCGTGTATCAACACAGGAACAGGCAGAAGAAGGGTATTCTCTTGAGGAACAGCAGCGTTTAATCCGTGAATACTGCCAGCAGAAGAATTATGAAGTGGCAATGGTTTATGAAGACGCCGGAATCAGTGGAAAGGATATCCGCCACCGACCGGCCATGCAGCAGCTTTTGGAGGACGCCTCTAAAAAGAAGTTCCATCTGGTCATGAGCTGGAAGATAAACCGAATCAGCCGGAAATTATCGGATGCCATTAAAATTGTAGAAACGTTAGAGAAATATGGAATCGGCTACCAATCTTATTCAGAACCTTTTGAGTCCAGCACGCCAGCCGGGAAAATGCAGTTTCAGATGATGGCGTTGGTTGGCGAATTTGAACGAAATACCATTGCCCAGAATGTTAAAATGGGCATGAGAGCAAAAGCCATGTCCGGGGAATGGTGCGGTGGGATTCCACCATTTGGATATTGCTGGGTGACAATGGAGGGTACGGAAAACCATGGAAGAAGAAAGTCAAGACTGGAGGTGGTGGAACGAGAGGCGGAGGCAGTGCGCCTTATGTTCCAGCTCTATGCCTCCGGAAAGGGATACAAGGCTATTGTGGGACGGATTAACAGGGAAGGCTATCGAACTAAGCTGGATAACGCTTTTTCAGTGGCATAGATAAAATCAATTCTCACAAATCCGGTATATATTGGGAAGGTGCGTTATGACGTAAGGAGAGACTGGAATGAAAAACGAAGGAACAATATCAATCCCAATCCTATTGTTGCAGACGGAAAACATGAAGCAATCATACCGGAGGAGTTATGGGAACAGGTTCAGTTTATGATTTCCCAAAAGAATGGAAAGCCAGCCAGAATCTACGACGGGGAATATCCGCTGACAGGTATCCTAAAATGTCCTCAATGTGGCGCAGGCATGGTGATTTCCAGGACAACGAACCGAAACAAAGACGGCAGCAAACAGAAGCTTACCTATTACGCCTGTGGGAACTGGAAAAATAAAGGAACCACCGTATGCCACAGCAATATGGTACGGGTAGAAAAAGCGAACACGTTTGTGTACAATCAACTGGATAAACTGTTAAGCGACGAGAAATTCTTTAAAGAGGTTGTGGGCAGGGTTAACCGGGAGCATAGAATCTTAAAGGAAAACGCCATAAAGGAACGGGAAGTCCAGGAAAAGAACCTGCAAAAAATCAAGGTTCGCCAACAGAGAAACCATGAACTTTACGAAGACAGCGAGATTTCCAGGGAGGAATTTTTAACACGCAGGGAGGAATTAAACCGGAAGCTATGTGAACTTCGTGGAAAACAGACGGAAACATCCATGGTGATTCTGGAAGAAGGGAAAATTTCACGGAAACGTGCAGATTTGGAAAGGAAACCATGCTGTCAAGAATGTTCCAGGTCATGGAACGATTTCAGTTAAATAACTGTATGGTGGCAGAGGATGGGGGTTCGGGTTATACCGTGGCTACACGGAGGATGAAAGCATACTCATTTACAACAAGGAATGGGAAAAATGTGCCGCAGATTATCCTGCAGGGGAACTGGGTGGAGCAGTGGGGCTTTGAAATTGGCTGCAGCGTGTCTGTGGAGTGCTATCAGAATAAGCTGGTTATTTTAAAAGACTGAAAAATTTTGTGGTCTGTTCGTATGAAATATGATAAAATATCAGTAAAAGCAGGAGGTGAGGCCATAAATACAGATACTACCATAGCAAAAAACATCCGTGTGGCTGATGAGAAAGCCAGCTATGATGCGGCCTGCAAGCGGCTGCTTTCGGAGAAGATTATTCTGGCATGGATTATGAAGAACTGCCTGGAAGAATACCGTGACTGTGATGTGGAAGAGATTGCGGAAAAATATATTGAAGGTACACCGCAGGTGGGCGAAGTGGCAGTTGCAGCGGATGAAACCAACCGTGTTTCTATGATACAGGGAGCCGGAAACGAGGACACTTCTCTGACGGAGGGAACTGTTACCTATGATATCCGCTTTTTCGCGATAGCTCCTGTATCCGGTGAATTGATTCGTTTGATTATCAATATAGAAGCCCAAAATGATTTTTATCCGGGTTATCCATTGATAAAAAGGGGAATCTATTACTGCAGCCGGATGATTTCCGCCCAATATGGAACAGAGTTTACAAATTCCCACTATGAGAATATCAAAAAAGTATACAGCATATGGATTTGTATGAATCCGCCAAAGAGCCGTGAAAACAGCATTACCCGTTATTACATTGCGGAAGAAAATCTGGTGGGCAGTGTAAAGGAACAGAAAGCGGATTATGATTTGATGGCGGCTGTCATGATTTGTCTTGGGAAAGAGAGAGATTCGGGCACGGATTTATTGAAATTGTTGAATGTGCTTCTGTCCACGGAGACAGCTTCACAGGACAAGTGCCAGATATTGGAGGAAGATTTTCATATCAGAATGACTCAGACATTGGAAAGTGAGGTGTCGCTTATGTGTAATTTAAGTAAGGGTGTGGAGGAGAAAGGGAAGATTTATGGAGCCATTACTGCTTACAAAGATGTAATGTTATCAGAAGATGTAATAATAAAAAAGTTAAAGGAAAAATTTCGAGTAACAGAAGAAGCAGCAAAAATATACTTGAAAGAAGTGGAAAAGGCGTAGCCTTCATCTTTTAACTGATATTCTCAGAAAGTGAGGTGTCGCTTATGTGTAATTTAAGTAAGGGTGTGGAGGAGAAAGGAATTCAAAAGGGAATTGATAAAGGAATAACAGCTATGATTTTAACACTGAAAGAGCTACAAATATCAAGTGACGTTATTCTGAAACAAATCTGTGAAAAGTTTGATCTGACAGAAGAAACAGCAGAAACGTACTTAAAAGAAATATGTTAAATATTTCAAGCAGAGCATTTTTTGCGTTCTGCCTGAAATAATATTATGAGATTTTTCGCACTTAGGTATGATATGGAGAGCCATATCATAAATAAAGGAAAAGGTAAATCACAGGCAAACGTCAGCGGTAAATGGAGGTAAACGTTAAAAATGAAAGCATATAAATCCGTGATTATCACCTGCATTGCAGGTATCTGCGCGATTATCTGCGTGATGATCGGCACAAACGGCTTAAAAGAAGCAAAGCTTGGCAAAGCGGGAGAGGGCCTGTCGGCTACCGGCTCCGCCAGTGTGGATTTTGAATCTGATCTGGCAGTTTGGCGGGGAAATTTTTCTGTGCGTGGAGATACGTCCAGGGAGGCGTACCGGGAAATTGAGAAAAATGCGGATATAGTAAAAAAATACTTTGAGGAAAAGGGCGTATCCGGGGATGAAATGACATTTTACGCCATATATATCAGCGAACTGACCAAAGAAGTCTATAATACCGAAGGGGAATGCATAGGCTACGAGGATGACGGGTATGAGCTGACCCAGTCCTTTGAGGTGAGTTCTCCGGATGTGGAGAAGATTACTGCTATATCCAATGAGTGCACGGAGCTGATCGATTCGGGAGTGGAGATTATGTCCGATGCGCCGGAATATTATTATACGAAGCTGGATGAGCTGAAGCTGCAGCTTATTGAGGAAGCGACGAAAAATGCAAAAGAGCGGATAGACATCATGGCGCAGAATGCGGGGTGCGAGGCAGGAGAACTGCTGACTGCAAACCTGGGTGTATTTCAGATTACAGGCGCTTATTCCAGCACGGAGGAATACAGTTATGGGGGAACGTTTAACACCAGCGCAAAGGATAAGACGGCGTCTATTACGGTGCGTTTAAATTATACGGTAAAGTAGGATGCAGCGCGGGATGGATGCTGTGCCGGGGGATATGTGAGATACATAGGATGGGGGCAGGACAGAGTGTCCGGAACGCTTATATCGCATTGACGATACCGCCGCGGCCGCCGATAACCGTTCAGATGATTGGGACGGTTACCGGCGGCCGCGGCTTTTGCTGTCACTGTGTTACTGTTTTTTGTCGTTGATATTTGAAAATAAAAGGTAGATATATGGCGGAATATGTATTATAATGGAACAAATGGTTGTGCATTTTTAGTGCAGTTGCATAAAAACAATAAGCCCCCATTTCATTTTTGACAGAAAAACAGAGCGCTCTATTAGGGCAGGAGTAATATACCTGAGGAGAAATCATGAACGTTATTTTTTGTGATCCAAAATTGACAATAGGAAATCATAAGGATGCCGCCGGATTTTTTCAGTCATGCCGCGAAATTTTAGATGAATATGTCACGGATATGACCTATATTTCAACATCGTTTCATATCAATCGGTTATTGTCAGGAGAGATAGACAGAAATGATATTCTTATATTTTTCAACGCATTGGATGGCAGGTACTGCGACCTGTTTCTTAAGTTGGTAAAAAAATGTAATGATGCGAAGTGCAGAGTGTGGGCAATCGCAATGGAGAGGAATCCGGAGTGCAGGCGTCCCCCCGGGCCGGTGTCAGACAGGCAGAGCTTTGACGTGTCGTGCCGCAATGAAAACAGAAGTCCGATGAAGAACAATATGCGGGCAATCGCCCAGATCTTTGCGCGAAAGATTGTCGCTCAGACATTATCTCCGCTATACCGCGATGAAGTTCTGTATTTCATCAGCCACCGCCGCACAGACGGGGAGCACATCACGGCAAAGCTTGCCGATGAGCTGAAGCTTTTGACAAGAGAACGGAATGTATACAGGGATGTCGTCAATGTCGAAGTCGGGGAGGACGCGCAGCACGATATTGATAATAAATTATCACTGAGTGATGTGCTGATATTTTTGCAGACAGAAGAGGCGCATCAATCCTGTTATATTATGAAAGAATTGTGCTATGCCCTTATCAATGACATCCCCGTTTTGTGGATTCAAATTGACAATGCATCGTACAGGGATATGCCGATTCATCCGGGAGAGAAGCCGGCGCTGCATTACAGAAGTGAAGAATTCGACTGCCAGGAACGGCTGATCGAAATAGCGGATGAGATAGAGGAAAAATGCTTTCAGCTTATGATGCATTCATCAAACCAGGTATTTTCGTACGTCGAATATTTAAATGAATTAAAATATGATAATAAAATCAAACTGATGGCGGACAGGGATTCCATACTGGCGTATGAAATAGAGTACAGAGAAACGATGAAGGATATTTACGCCAGCGGAATCAGAAAACATTACATCCAATGCTTTGGAAGAAATCCGAAAGAGGCGGACGTCGCGGCATTTCTGGAAAAGGTTAGGAAAAAAGACGCCTATGAAAAAAATGACCGGCTGTTTTTGTTATCAAACCATGGGCGGAGGGAAAAACGATGCAGCGACAGTAAAGTGACAGAAGAAAATTTCGACGATTATATTACGAACCTTGAAAACGTATCCGGGATAAAAAGGCAGAGGCGCAATAAACGGATTATTCTCTCAGGCGCATTTCCGGACGGCGACGAGATATATAAAAATTCGCTGATAGAAGCTGTGATGATCTACGCCAGAGAAATTATAAAGGGCGGTTATACCCTGGTATTTGGGGCGCATCCGACTTTTCAGAAGCTGATTTTTGATATAGGTAAATTATATGCTTCAGACATGAAATATTCGATTGAGATGCACATGGACAGGGCGTACGCTGGAGGCTATGATTTGGAGGAGCTGCAGGAGCAATGCACGCTTATATTATCAGACGGGCTGCAGGAGATGCGGGAACGGATGATTTGTGTGGAGAAAAGCGAGCTGTTAATCTGTCTGGGAGGGAAGATAAAAGTCGATAAAACACAACAGGGAGTGGATGCGGAGGCAGCGCTGGCCAGGAATGTAAACGTGCCGGTGGCGCTGGTCGGCACGGTGGGAGGGCGCTCCAGCGAGTACGCGTTTGAGAGGATTACCGGGAATGGATGGTCGGATCTGAATCCCTGGGGGAAGGAGCTGAATGAGGGACTGTTTTATAATGTGAATCACAGGCTGATGGTTAGGCGGCTGCTGGGGGCGATTGAGTGAGAGGGGGAGCGGGGGATAGGTGGATTTGTGATGGATAATATATGATTATCCACAATATATGGACTATATGGGGGATTAAATGAAAAAAGATAACTTTGAATATGAAGTAGCAATAGTATAACAGATAGTTCGTCTATCTACGAGCGAAAGCTCTATTTGTCCCCGTACATGGACGAATTAATAAAAAGAACACATAGCGCGGCTCTTCAAAAACAATTTATCCCACAGCTTTCGTCGTACGATTTTCAGTTTTCAGATGATTATCTGCGTGAAGATGAATATATGCCTATTCCCAATCTTATTCACAGATATGAAAGCAAGGCTCTCATAATAGCAACAAATCAATGTGCATGTTATTGCCAGTTCTGCACAAGACAGCGTATTACCCGTAAAGATGATAACAGTCCTGATAATTTTAAAAACATACTGAACTATATAAGAAAACACTCTGAGATAATGGACGTTCTGATAACAGGCGGCGACCCATTCATTTTGAGTACCAGAAAAATTATCAATCTGTTAAAAGAAATAGAAAAAATAAACAGTGTAAAAATCATAAGAATTGGAACCAGAATTCCTGTCACTCTCCCTCAAAGAATTAATGAAGAATTAATTGGGGCTTTAAAAACAGTTAATCATTTGTACATAAACATACACGTAAATCACCCTGACGAGCTCACTTCAGAAAGTAAAAATGCTATTTTATCACTGGCGAATGCCGGGATTCCATTGGGAAGTCAGTCAGTTTTACTAAAAGGTATTAATGATGATTATGATGTTTTAAAGAAACTATTTCTTCAATTAATTCAGCTAAAAGTAAAGCCATATTATTTGTACCAGTGTGATAAAGTCCATGGATGCGAAAATTTTATGGTCGATATCCGAAAAGGTATTAGCATGATTAATAAATTATGCAATCAAATCAGTGGTTTTGCTGTTCCAAAGTTTGTTGTGGATACACCTGAAATGGGAAAAATGGTATTAGCGCCAGGTTCTATAGTTAAAACAGACGGAGATATTTTTTACCTTTCTAACAGAAACGGGCTGTGTTCTTATAAAAATATAAAATAAATCACAAAAAACTACGACAGGAGGATTTATGAGAAAAAAATTATGTATTGGAATTGCTTATGATGTGAAAGAGGATTATAGCATATCTGCAGAAGGCTTTCTGCATTGTGATTTTAGTATGTTGTTTGAAATTAAAATGATAAAGGAACTTCTTGAAGAACGGGGACATTCTGTATATCTATTAGGCAATTATCAAAAGATAAATAAAATGTTATTGGACGGAGAATTTCCGAAAATAGATATCGTCATGAACACTGCGGAAGGAATACTCAGTCGAAACAGAGAAGGCTGGCTTCCTTCTTTGTTTGAAATAAATAATATTCCCTATTCAGGTTCAGATGCATATGCATTAAATCTCACACTGAATAAATTACATACAAAAATCATAGCGGAATATCTGAATATTCCAACACCTTCATACTGCAAGATAGATTGCATTGATGATATTAAAATAGCAGTCAAATCTGTAAAAGGCCCATGGATATTAAAGCCTAATTATGAAGGAAGCAGCTCTGGTGTAATGTTTGTAAATTCAGAGGAAGAGCTGAAGCAGACTTTTCAGAAATTAAGCGCTGAATATCAGCAGCCGTTATTGTGTGAGACTTATATTGAAGGAAGAGAATTTACAGTTGCTCTGTTGTATGATGGCAAAAATACAAAAACACTCGGTACAGTTGAAATTATCCGAAAGGGGGAATCACAGATTGGCATTTTTAGTGCGGAAGATAAATATTCCGATACTTGTACCAAAATCCCGGCTGTACTTCCTGGGAAAATTATAGAAGATATGCAAGAGAGCGCCCAAAAACTTCATCAATTTTTAGGATGTAAAGACTATAGCCGTACAGATTATCGCGTAGATATGAACGGACAGTATTATTTTCTGGAAATCACTCCACTTCCGAATGTAGACTATGAAAGCGGATTTGCAAAATGCTGCGAATATAGTAAATATAATCTTGGAAAAGTGCTAGAAGAAATACTCTATAATGCTTTGAAACGCTATAAAAACGGGCAGGACCGATAAATGGTCCTGCTGTTTAAAGGCTTTCATAAAAACGAAGTGTTGTAAAATAAAATCCATTCTCCACACACTTTTTATATACCCTTTTAGGAGCTGTTCCTGCCATGTTACGGGTTTTAAGACCCATTACCTTTTTGGTTCTAAAAGCTAACGCCTTATATATATACTTAAAGCGTGGCTCCATATAGTCCAGTTTGGAACATACATTCAGCTTTTGCAGACATTTTTTGTGATCTTTCATATGAAAATAATAAAATGCCCAATTTAGATTTTGATATATAGCATAAGTGGGGATATGTTGCGGCTCCTGTAGCTTAATTAACTCATCGATCCGCTCCAACTGCTTCAATGCTTCGCCAGGCTTACCCAGAACATTCATACAGTTTAGGACGTTTGTCCGGATAGTAATTTCCGAATAAGGCTCCATTTCGTACTGCAACGCCTGTTCAAAAATAGTAATAGCAGATTCATAATCGCTATCCAAAACCATTTTTAATATTCCCTTTGTATTTAATGGATAATAAACAGCAAGGCTTCCAAAAGAATCAAACAAATCGATAGATTCATTTATCGGCTTAGAGACATTTGCTAATTTGTCAATATATAAATTATCCGTAGCAATATTGTGAAGAACTTCTGCCAAATATTTTATGGAATGCCGTTCCCGAAAAAACGCCTCTGCTCTTTCTTCCATGCTGATTGCAATTTCCTCGGGAAAAATCATACTTGCCATGCGGAGCAAAACATAATACTCCTGTTCATATTTATTATTTTTGTAAAAATCTATTGCCTTTATATAATACTTTTCCTGGCTTTTTGCATCGCCTGTTACATCACAGGCAGATGCCAGCAGAGATACTATTTTTATATACGAGTAATTACAGACATTTTCTTTTTCAAAATCTTTTTTCATGCGGTTTAGAATCTTTAATGCGCCTTCTACCTCGCCGCTCATATACAGGCAGTAAGACTGCTGGTAAAGAAGTTCTACTACCTGTTCTGAAAATTTGCCAATGTCAAAATAGCTTAAACATTCTTCATAAGCCCTGCATGCTTTCGGAAAGTTCCCCATATTTCTATAACAATCAGCCTCTGCTTTAAAAATATCATATTCTAAAGAGTCCAAATGCAGCTTATCCAAATCCACATATTCCAGCATATATTTAATGTTCTGAATTGCATCCAGCTCATGTATATAGTCCGATATTCTTTCATATTTTGCAACTAATTCAACATAGTAAATTATTGCAGTATCATAATTTTGCGCATATTTATAATGCTTCGCAATCGGATATAATGCAGTAATTTCGCGGTCAATTGCTTTTATACCCTTGCGCCGCTGTTCCTTTTTCAATAGCTTTTTATAATAATTTGCCAGAACTTCGTGCCACTCCTTTTGTAGTTCTGGTGATATACTGTCTTTTATAAAATGATATACATCATCATTTTCAAAAGAGTAAGATATATCGTCCGGATGAATAATCAACTGAGAGATCTTTCCTATTTTTTGCAACATATCGTCTGCGTTAATAATTTGAAATGGTTTAGAGAGCAGCTCAACATTAAAGACATTTCCTATAATAGATGATTTTGAAAGCACTTCTTTGAGCGTATTATCAAGCCGATTATAGCGCTGCAAAATAAAATCTTTTAAAACGTCTGTCAAAATGCTGGAAGGTAGCTTATCACATATGTATTTCCCCTTTTCAAACCGGATATAATGTTCGCCCTTCAAAAAGTTTATTGCTATATTCAAATACATAATATTTCCAAATGAAGAATCCAAAATATATGCAAGATTATCATTAGATATCTCTATGTCGCCCAAAATATCAAAAAAATAACATTTTAATTCATCAAACAATAGTCTTTTAAAACATATGAAATCCGTATGGCCTGGAGACAGTTTATAAAATGGAATAAGCAAATTTGTATCTTCCTCAATATCAAATTCAAATATAATAAAGGTCTGGCAATGTGGGAACCGACTCAATAACATTTCTGTTGTTTCAAGAAGAAACGTGGATGTCTGAGAATCCAAATATTGAAACTGTTCAACGTAAATGATCATTGGCTCCTTTTTACAAATAGCAAAAAATTCTCTTTTTGTTTGTTCTTCAAAACTTAGATCGGAATCCAGGGACAGACAATCTATATCCAACTGCAACGCATGTAATACTGGTTCAAGTTGGAATCGATTTTCTGTATCAGGAGAAATTTTTATTATTTTTTTCTTGTTTTGTAAAAAATATTGGGTGCAGCTCCGCTTTCCCAATCCTTTTTCTCCATAAACAACAACTACATGCGATTTAGTCTGAAGCTTATAAATGTTTTCCATAGCTTCCAACTTCTCCACATTAATTTTAATATTATAGTTTGCAGGAAGAGGTTCAGGGATTTCTTTTTTCTTATAAGCCTCTGTTACATGTTTGGCACCCTTTACCTTTTCAAATATCATCTGTGCGATTTCCTGAGGTTTCTTTTTTCTTGCGTCAATATCAGCAATGCTTCCTGCAATGCCAGGGACTCTCGTGTCATCAAACCGAACCGGAAGAATATATTGCTGGAAATCAGGACGCGATTCGAGCATATTTCTTTCCAAAGCAGATTTGACTTCCAGGTTTGTCCATACTTTTTTAACATATTCTTCTGAAATAAACGGGACGAAATACATGGCTTTTTCAAAATAGACACTATCCAAATACTGAGTAAGGTTTTTGCCCCATATATTAACTTGTTCATTATAATCATAAAAGTGCCTGACATTAAGCTTTGTCAACGCCTCCGATACTTTTTTGACATAATCGCGTTGTTCTCCCGCAAATGAAAGCGCTACTTCATATTCAAAGTTATCTTTTTTCATTTAATCCCCCATATAGTCCATATATTGTGGATAATCATATATTATCCATCTTTTTCATCAGTTAGCTTCTTTGATGTCAAGTATATAAGATGTCCGTTCGCTTTATATTTGGCACATTCAATTCAAAAAGCGCTATGGTCTCACTACGAAATCACAGCGCTCAAGTTAATTATTCAGTTAGTTTCCCCACCCCGTGAAAAGTAACACACTATTTAATTTTAAAAAGCGCTATGGTTCCAATATGAAATCACAGCGCTCAAGTTAATTATTCAGTTAGTTTCCCCATCCCGTGAAAAGTAACCAGTCTTCCAGGAGGTGAGGGCTTATGGAAGAGAAAAACTGGTTAGAGCTGATGGCAAAGCAGACGCAGACAGCGCAGATTCTTGGAAACAAACCGCTATACGGAAGCATACGGCCTTGTATTGAGCAGGGAGGACGCACAAGTTTTAGCGCAGGAACGGGCGGACGCGCTGAAACGGGAGCGCAGGGTGGAGTTTGGGCAGAGTATACTGCCTGCGGTTATCTATGCATTCTGTGATTCGCCCTATATCATGCAGGAAAATTATCGCGACGCGCTGATCCGTCTCCAGAATATTTTTTATCTGTACAAAAATGAAATGTTGGACGAGATTACGGATGACGAGCTCCTGGAATATATGCGGGAGCAGTTTGACGGCGCGTGCTGCGGGGATTTTGATTATCTGGAGGGGACGTGTCTGGATCTGTTTGCCCAGGCGATCCGGGCAGGCTATTCGGGGTATACGGGGACAGGGGGAAGGGGAGAATTTGAAAAATTCGACATTGTAACGCGCTGGGACAGGGAATTATATCTGGAAGTCCTGAGAGAACTGGCCTGGAGGTGATTGAAATGGAGCATATGGATTATCCGTTAGAGGAGCTCATCCCGCTCGCAGCCGAACTTGCATCCCGGTATTCCGGATATGAGCATACCTCTGTGACATATGAAACGGCCCAGAGGCTGATGGACGCGGTTCTGTATTGCATAAATGAAGGCATAAACGGACAAAACCATGACTGCTGTGACGGCGCCGCGCTTTGGATAAAGGATATTTCCGCTAAGGACGCGTATCTGTCCGGCCGGAATATCGTGGAAGAAAAAGTCAGGGAACTCCGGGAGGTTTACAACCGGCTCATACCTGACTTCGAGGATTATAACTGCGAATGCCTGCGGCGGACGGTTGCCAGGGAAATTCCCCGGTTTCTGTCAAAATACGATTTTATATATGCCCCGCAGGAGACGCTTCTGACCTTTGATTATCCGGTTCTTGGAAATACAGGGATATTGTGCGGCATCGGCGCGGTTTTGGAGTACGTCAGGCGCGTGGAACTGGAGCAGCGTTTTTTAAAAAAATTTGCCCGCGAATACGTCATAGAGACCCTTCAGATGTACTGCCATGACTATCGTCTTCTCTTTGAAAATATCAGCAGTATCATCCTTCAAAATATCATCATGCACAGGCTTGCCGGCAGGCCGGTAAGCTCTGGAGGATTCCGTCCGGAGGAGACAGAGCGTATCAGAACGGTTTTGGGAAAAATGCCGGGCAGAGAGGCAGAGGAGCGCATTGCGGGTATGATACTGCGCCTGGTGGAACATTACTATGATAATGACAGGCGGTTGTCGGAGTATCTGCAGTGCGCCGCGCCGGATATAGCATGGAAAATCCGGCAGGGGATGTGAGGCGCGGCGATGGATCATTTCACTGGTTTGTGTTATGATAGAGGAGAACTCATGAAAGACCATACGGCGGACGGAGAAGGATGCAGGGTTTTGGGACGCCGCCGGCGCGCAGGAGAGAACAGACATGACATTGAAAAATAAATTAAATATCACTGAATCCGCGGAGCTTGCAAGGGCAGAGGAACAGATAAGTAAAAAAAAGGCTGTCGAATTATATGAAAAAAGCCTTTTGAATGATTGGGAGGCGGGTACATTTTCAGGACTTGCAAAAATTCATAAGTACCTTTTTGAGGATATTTATGATTTTGCGGGAAAACTCAGAGATGTGAACCTCGCAAAAGGAAATTTCAGGTTTGCTCCTGTCATGTATCTGGAAGCCGCTTTGCGGCATATAGATCAGATGCCCCAGGCGGCCTATGATGAAATTGTAGAAAAATATGTGGAAATGAATAGTGCTCATCCTTTCAGGGAGGGGAATGGGAGAAGCGCCCGTATATGGCTTGATTTTATTTTGAAAAAAGAATTAAAGCTTGTAGTAGACTGGGGGAGAGTTGATAAGGAAGATTATCTTCTTGCCATGGAGAGAAGCCCGATCAGGGATGTTGAAATTAAGGTTCTTCTTAAAAATGCGCTGACCGATAAAATCAATGACAGAGAAATTTATATGAAGGGCATAGACGCAAGCTATTTTTATGAAGGGTACAACGCCTTCAAATCAGGCGATTTATAAAATGAATACAAATTATCAATCATACTCACAGAGTAAAGAAGAAGCAGGAAAATGACGGAGGACCTGATCGTTTTCCTGCTTTTTGGCGTTTTATCCGCCTGAAATTTTTGACATATGACAGGAAGGAGAGAGGATTTATGGATGAAATCAGGCTGCTGAGAGAAGAGGAAGTAAAAAGATTTGAGAAATATCTAAAAGAAATGGAGCGCGCCCCCGCGACAATTTCCAAGTATCTGCACGATATCCGCAGCTTTATGCGGTACCGCTTAGGGCAAAATCCGTATTCCTGCGCGGAACCGGTCTCAAAGGAGGATGCGCTGGGCTTTAAGGCATTTCTGATCCGGGACTATCAGCCTCAGAGCGTCAATTCCATGCTGGCCGCGCTCAACAGCTTTTTTTCCTGCATGGGCTGGAGCGATTTGCGGGTGAAGCTGATGAAAATACAGCGGCAGATGTTCTGCGAGGAGGAGAAGGAGCTTTCGAGGGAGGAATATTACCGTCTTGTGAACACAGCCGGAAAATGCGGAAAGGAACGGCTCTCTCTGGCGATCCAGACGCTGTGCGGCCTGGGTCTTCGGATCAGCGAGCTTAAGGCCGTGACCGCGGAAGCCGTCCGCGCCGGGCGGATCCGCATTTGGAATAAAGGGAAAAACAGGACGGTATTTATGGGGAAAAAACTCCAGAAGCAGCTCCTGGGGTATATGAAAAAAAGGCGGATCAAAGCAGGCGAGGTCTTTACCACGCGATCCGGAAAAGGAATCAACAGGAGTAATCTTTGGAGGGAGATGAAAGCGCTCTGCGAAAAGGCGGAGGTTTCCTGGGGTAAGATATTTCCCCATAATCTGCGCCACCTGTTTGCGAGAACCTTTTATGCGGCGCAAAAGGATGTGGTGAGGCTGGCTGACATCATGGGGCACAGCAGCATTGAGACGACGAGGATTTATACCGCCGCGTCGGTGAGAGAATGCAGGAGGAAGATCGAAGCCCTGGGGCTGGTGCTCTGAGGAGGGCTGCAAACCTCCTCATGCGGGCCTGTACAATCGGGCAGGAGAGATTTCGCCCCCTGCCCGCGCGCCCGTCAGCTCTGGCTGACATAGTTACTATGGGCGTCCGTGTGCATAAAAAATACAACATAATAAGTATTATGTTGTACAAATCTCACATGCCACTCAAGGCTGTAACCATCTTACCACATGTTTTAGGGGCTTTCAACCGGAATTTTTTACAAAAATCTTAATTAAAAGGAAGAAAGCCAAAAATAGATTCTGAAAAGGGCAGGCAGTTCTTTTTATCATGTCCCATTATCCCATCGTATTTCCATGTCCCTGAGAAAGATGATCAAACTGAATAACATATGCCGGGAATGGTTTGGCCATGGGAAAGAGCCGGGAAAAGGGCTTTCGGATGATCCGAGTTTTTCTACAACATAATACTTATTATGTTGTAAAAGAAAGGGGCGTTTTAAGTGAGCTGGTACGCGCTCACCTGTGAACCGGGGCGGGAGGAGTGGGTGAAGGACTCCTGCAAACGGCATTTGCCAGCGCCGGCTCTTGAAGATGCGTTCCTGTTTTCTTACGAAAGAATGAAGAAATATCTGGGACAGTGGCATGCGGATACATGCCGGATGTTTCCGGGATATGTGTTCCTTCAAAGCAGTTGTCCGGAGCTCCTCCCGGAGGCGGTGGTTCACCTCCAACGGATGTCTTTTATTTCCGGGCGCGGGATGCAGCTTATTCCCGTGGAAGAAGGGACAAAAAAGCAGATCCGGGCGCTGTGCGGGGAGTGCCGCCATATGGCGTTATCGCGCGGGAATGTGAGGGACGGAAGGTTTTTTGCCGTTTCCGGGCCGTTGGCCGGGCGGGAGAACCTGATAGCGAGGGTGGATCTCCATAAACGGGTGGCGGTTCTTAATCTGCGGCTGGCAGAAAGCGGCCTGCCGGCGTGGGCCGGGATTGACATTGGGTAAAAAGTGATTGTGTGCTTAAAAAAATTACGCAGCGTTCATAAAGCTAGTGGGGCATATGAGGGCGAGGTAAGGACATAGGGTATAAGGATGGGTTCAGAGCGTTCGTTTGCTGTGAATATAGCGAAGCATGCGAAAAAACAGAATTCATGATCCCTGTTTGTTTTAGTTTAGACGGCTCCAGACTGCCTTCTTTGCGGTTTGTATGTATCGCGAAGCGTGACAGTTCCTTACCGGGCGCGGCCCGGCGGGGATGGGAACAGTAAGGAACTGTCTCGAAATAACTTCCCATATTCCTTGTCTTTTTCTCCGACAGCACTGCTCAAAAATCAGTTACATAGCCCGCTATGCGCCTGATTTTTGAGTAGCACTCTCGAAGAAAAATCCTGCGGACTAATGGGAAGTTATTTCGGGACAGTTCCTAAGGAGAATCGGGATATGTGGTATGTCATACAGACGACGACAGGAAAAGAACAGGAGCTGGTGGCGATGATTCATAAGACGCTGCCGGCTTCTGTGTATGAGAGATGCTTTTTTATGAAGCGCCAGCTTATGAAACGGCTGGGAGGCGAATGGCTGGAAGTAACGGAGACGTTATTTCCGGCCTATGTTTTTTTAGAGACGGATTCCGTGGAGGAGATATTTTATGGGCTGAAGGGGATTCCGGAGTTTACAAGGCTTTTGGGAGATAAGGAGGGGGAGATTATTCCGCTGGAGAGGGAGGAAGAGCTGTTCTTTAGAAAGCTTTGCAGAGGAGAGACGGGGTATCTGGTAAAAAATACAACGGTTTATCTGGATGAGGACAAAGGGATTACAAGGCTGGAAGGGCCGCTGGAGGAATTTAAGGACAGGATTTTGCGGGTCAATTTAAGGAAGCGGTATGCGATTATTGAAATCAGCATGCGCGGGGAAAAGGGGACGGCGATGCTGGGGATACGGCTGGAGAAGGACAATGTATGGAACAAAGACCGTAAATAGAGGGAGAAAATGAGGTGGAGGAAACAAAAATAAAATATAGGTTTAAACAAACAACGATGATAGAAAAAAATAGAAACAGGGAAAATAGCCAGTGTAGTGACAAAAAGTATGAGCAATGTATTTGTTGCCATAAAACATTGAATATACCGTTGGATGTGGAAATTGAGTTCAGGCCGTTTTATATAGAGGGAGCAGGGCAGCTTTGCTATGACTGCTACCAGGAATTATATGTACGGAATATAAAAAATATACGAAATAGAAGTTAAATGAGTAGAAAAATAAAAATAGGAGTTGTCACTAATGAGAAATCAGGAACAATTTAAGCGGCTCATACGGGCTGCTTTTTGTTTTATACTGCTTTTATTCCATGGTGGGATGTTTTGGAATGTGTGGAGGCAATTTTACAGTCCAATGATGGAAATCCAGTATTGGATGAGGGGGCATCTTATGATTCTTGCCTTCTATCTGTTCTGGGTTTTTTTGCTGCCCAGGATATATGGGGGCTGGAGAGTGGGATATCTGAAAATTTTCCATATCGTATATTCCCAGAGCCTTGGAGCTGCAATGGCGGATATACTGATTTACTGCCTGATCGTATTGCTGACCAAACATTTTGTAAATCCGGGACCATTATTATTGATGTATGTGCTTCAGCTTGTATCCGCGCTTTTGTGGGGTGCAGCGTGTACAAAAATGTACATTTATATCTATCCTCCACGTTCTGTTCTTTTAGTATATGGAGGCCGGCCGGCTATAGGGCTGATGAAAAAAATAAGTACGCGTTCTGATAGATTTGTTGTTGGTGAAACAATACATATTTCAGAGGGGCTGAACAAAGTTAAGGAAAGAATCAATAATTATCAGGGTGTTGTTATCTGTGATATAGCAAGCCAGGAAAGGAATGCCGTCCTGAAATATTGCTATGGAAGAGGGATCAGAAGTTATACGACTCCTAAGATATCAGATTTAATTATCAGGAGTGCGGAAAGTCAACATATGTTTGATACACCCCTCCTTCTTTCGAGAAACACTGGTCTTACGATAGAACAGAGATTTGTTAAACGTTTCATAGATATTGTTCTTTCCGGGCTTGCACTGATTCCGGCTCTTCCGGTTATGGGAATTGTTGCTTTGTGTATTAAGTTAGAAGATGGCGGCAGCATTATTTATAAGCAGAGACGGCTCACCATGTGTGGAAAGGAGTTTTTTGTGTATAAATTCCGAAGTATGCGGGAGGATGCGGAAATTGATGGAGTTGCCAGGCTGGCAGGCGAAAAGGACGATCGTATAACAAAAACTGGAAGAGTAATACGGGCTATTCGGTTTGATGAGTTACCTCAGCTTTTTAATATAATAAAAGGCGACATGAGCATTGTTGGGCCAAGGCCGGAACGCCCGGAGATCGCAGCTGAATATGAAAAGGCGATACCGGAGTTTATTTATCGATTGAAGGTAAAAGCCGGCCTGACAGGGTACGCACAAGTTTATGGAAAATATAATACGACCGCTTATGATAAGCTTAAATTGGACTTAATGTATATTCAGAGCTATAGTCTGCGTCTGGATTTTGAAATTATGTTACGGACTGTACAGATTTTGTTTATGAAGGAAAGCACAGAGGGAATGGCAGAAGGGCAATTTACAGCCAGAGGTGAGGAAGAACCAGTAAAAAGGATAGTCACTATATGTGAAAATAAATGTGACGGTATGAAGTAAAGGACGGTTATAGATGGAAAATATAAAAATCAGTATTATTATGCCTGTATATAAAGTTGAAAAATATGTGGCTAAGGCTATTAGGAGTATACAGGCCCAAACATTGCATGAATTTGAATTTTTGATCGTGGATGACGGTTCTCCGGATAAAAGTGGCGCTATATGTGATCAATATGCAAGGCGGGATCCGAGAATAAAAGTTATTCATAAAGAAAACGGGGGCGCTCCAGGCGCGCGTAACATTGCGATTGATATGGCAACAGGAAAATATATTTATTTTCTTGATGCGGATGACTGGACAGAGCCTATGATGTTGAAGAAAATGTATAATCTGGCTGAGAGGGAGAAAGCTCAGCTTGTGATAGCCGGTTTTTATATTGATACTTATTATAAACCCAATAAATTTATAACAACAAACTATATTCCGCAAAATAATGTCTATAAATCAAAAGAGGAGTTTCGTAAGGATGCTTATAAACTTTTTGATAAAAATATGCTATATTCGCCGTGGAATAAATTATATTTGGCCAGTTATATAAAGGAAAACAAATTTTATTTTCCGGACACCCTGTGGGATGATTTTCCGTTTAATTTACGTATTATACGGGATATTGAGCGTGTGGTCGTGACATCTGAGCAGTATTATCACTTTCTCCGCGCAAGATCTGAATCAGAGACTGCGAAATATATACCCCAGATGTATGAAAAGAGGGAAGAGGAACATGACTGGATATTAGAACTGTATCGTTACTGGAGGGTACAGGATACTGCGAGCAAAGAGATGATCGCGCGCAGATATATAGATCGTCTGATTGGATGTGTTGAGAATATGATGAATCCGAAATGTGCTTTAACAAAAATACAAAAGGAAGAACAGATCAAAGAGATGCTTAACAGCAAGAGAACACAAAAATGTATACGGGTGGCCAGGCCTAAGTCCATATATACACGAATAATGTATTTGCCCGTTAAAATGAAAAAAACCGATGGCGTTATTGCGGAAGCAAAAGTGATATCATTCGTTAAGAAAAGGTTGTTGAGGCTATTTGTGATTTTGAAAACAAACAGATAGAAAAGGAAACTTTGGCATGTCAACAAGATTAAGAAATTTTTTAAAAAGACGCTCTGCATTCAAAGTTACATACTTTATTTTTTTGAGCCTTAACATGGTACAGATATTTAATATTTCAATTTTTTCGAGATTTTTTCTGGCGCTTTTTTCTGTATGGGGAATGATAATTGTTCTCCAGGAATGCCTGGTAAAACGGAATAGTAATTATTTTCATAATCATATAGGAATCTTACTTTGCTTTTTATTTTGCTGTGCATGTTCATTTGTATATAATTGGGACAGCAGAGGTCCGTATAATATAATGGCGTTGTTTTATTATTGTATATGTATAATGGTTTTATATATAAATGATCATGAAGTAAATTCCTGGCATAATCGGAATGAAATAGTTTTAGCAGCTAAATTATATGTGTTGTTATCTATGGTAATTTCTTATATTTGCGTTTATACATTTCTGGTTCAAATGAATTTGGATTTAAATGGGCGTAATGGGAGGACAATTCATATAGGGGTTTGGGAGAATCGATTATTTGGCTTATTTTCCAGTCCCAATGTCGGCGGGACATTTTTTGCAATTGGCATTTTTTTAAGTGTTTATGTGTTGTATTGTATTAAACAGCTCCACATAGTTTCAGGATACTGGAAATTCGTCTGCTGGCTGAATCAGTTGGGGGCAATATGGTATATAACCCTTTCTCTTTCAAGAGGAACATGGCTTTCTTTCTGTGTATCGTCAGCCATTGCATTTATGTTATATAAAGTTCCATCTCAAAGGCATGAATCAATGTTTAATCGTTTTTTAAAGAAAACAGGTTTGTTTTTGACAGCGGCTGTGGTAATAGTTCTGTGCTGCAAAATATTAAAAGCTGGTTCGATATACATAGTGAACATAAAGAATGCCCATGAGGTTGTATCCCAGAGGATCGAATATAGGGATGAGAGCGCGGCCAGTGAAAGTAACTCCGGTAATGAGAATATTTCTCCCGGTAATGAAGTCACATCAGGAATTGATATTTCAAATAAAAGGTTTGGGATTTGGCAGGCATCGGTTAAATTAGCATTGCAGACGCCAGTCACAGGCGTGGGCAACAGTTATTATAAATTTAATAATATGCCTGAAGAAGTAAAGTCTATGTTTTTACCAAATGAACGAATTATGATTGAGTGGTCTAAAGGAGAAATACATAATGGGTATTTGCAAATTTTTGTCTGCTGCGGAGTAGCGGCGTTTTTACTTTATATTCTTTTTTTAATTTTGTCGCTTTATAAAATAATCAAATTTTTTAGAAGCAGACCGTGCATGCATCATCGCAATGAATGTGTTTGCCTGTTTACGATTGTACTGTATATTTTAATAAATAATCTTTTTGAGACAAACATGGCATTGATGGGAGCAAACTCATTTCAGGCTGCATTTTGGCTTTGTTCGGGTTATGTGGTTTCAATATGTAATATTAAAAAAAAGGATTTAAAATAATGACATGCTTTTTTTGTGCGACCCCGTATCATGTATTGTTGGCGACTATAATGAAAATAACGAGTTTAAAAGAGGAAACGGCAGATTTGGTTTTATATAATCATTTTAAAGATGCATATGCTTTATATGAAAATCTGAAACGAACCACTCTGTTTTCAAATGTTTATTTTATCAACGAGAATAACTATACGCTGTTTAACAAGCTAAAACGGGCATTACATATCGTTGTTCCGGATCGTGTAGTCAATAGAATTGCAAAACGATGTGCTTATAATGAAATTGTATTTTTTGCAATGGATTTTCTCAATGCCTCTTATATTATTGGAGAGTATAATAGACGGGATTTGAAATGTACATTTTCATATGGGGAGGATGGAATTGGAACATACATGGATCGCAGTGTATATTCTCCGTCTCGTAAAACAGAGTTGTTACTCAAAAATACGGGGAGGATAAAATGGCTTGATGAAATTCATAATATTTATGTATTAGAGCCTAAATTGTTGCAGATTAATTTTAATAAACAGATACGGTTGATTTCCCTGCCGCCGTGTTTGGATTTTGAGGAATATTTGGATATACTTTGGCCGGAAAGAAGGAAAGACAAAATAGGAAGGGTTGTATATTTGCAGGAACCATTTGTTGAAGATCTCAATCAGAAAAAGAGTACAGAGGAAAAGAGAGTAGTAGAAATCTGTCAGGCATTAGCTGGTGAATCTGAATTTACAGTTAAGTTGCACCCAAGAACACGGAATCACAGCGTTAATAGCAAGTATATTATAAAAACATCGGTTCCATTTGAGTGTTTGCTGACATCGGAAGAACTTGATAATAAAATTATAATTTCAATCCTGAGCACGGCTGCAATTACTCCGGGCCTATTATATAAGAGGAAGCCATATATTGTTTTCCTTTATAAACTTTTTCCTGAAATACCACTTGATTCAAAAACACAGGAATTTATAGGCTGTTTAACAAGTCTGCCTTTATATTCAGGAAGAGTATTTATTCCTCATGATCTAAATGAAATGGTTCATATTTTAAAGGAATTAAAGAGCAAGCAAAAAATAAATCAATAAAATTAAGAGGGGGATAGACTTGGAGAAGAATCAGAATGCAATTATTTCGCTAAATGTAGCGAGTACGATAATCTTACAAGGATTAACCTTCTTTACAACGCCTGTTTTTTCGAGAATGCTGGGCACAGAAAATTATGGAATTGCTTCGTTATGTTATACTTGGGCGATAATAACAGCAACTATATTCGGGCTGAAAACAGAGTCCACATTATCGGTTGCGCGAATTGATTTTTTAGAGGAACAACACATTAGATACCAATCGAGTGTGCTGTCACTATCTGTGTTGTTTTTTGTGATTTGTATAGCTGGGGCCGCAGTATTTTCAAATAGATTGGCGGAACTGATGGATCTTCCAGTTATATTAATATATTTAATTACAATACAGGCATTTGGCATTTTTTGCACCAATTTTATTAATGCAAAATTTGTGTGTGAATTCAAAGCAGGAAAAAATTTTTTACTTTCAACGGCCTTTTCTTTGTTTAATATTATTTTATCATTTATTTTAATTCAACTGACGCCTTCCGATATAAATTATCTTGGAAGGGTTTGGGGACAAGCTATTGCGTATTTGCTCTTTGCATTGGTAATATGTTCTTTCATTTTTAGGAAGGGTAAGACTTTTATAAATAAGGAGTATTATAGATATTGTCTTCCTCTGGCGCTTCCTATGATTTTTCATAGTTTATCAAATATACTTTTAAATCATAGCGATAAACTGATGCTGCAAATGATGACAAGTACATCAAATGTCGGAATATATAGCCTGGCATGTAGCTTTAGTGGGGTGATTTCAACCATTTGGAATGCCCTTAACAATAGCTGGGTAGCATTTTATTATGAATTGTCAAAAGAAAAATTATATAAGGAGACAAAAAGACGGGCTCAAAATTATATTGAGCTTTTTACTGTTTTGGCAACAGGCTTTGTTTTACTGGGGACCGAGGTATATCATATTTATTCGCATCGGATGTATTGGGCAGGAACAAATTTAATACCACTTTTTGCCGTCGGATATTATTTGGTTTTTATGTATAGTTTTCCTGTCAATTTTGAGTTTTATCATAAGCGTTCTAAGACAATAGCAGCAGGTACAATTGGGGCTGCGGTTTGTAATATTGTACTAAATTATTTTATGATAAAGCAATGGGGAATGGCAGGGGCTGCGGCTGCTACAGTAATTGCTCACGGAATGCAGTTTGGTTTTCATCATATAATTGCAAGATATGTTATAAGAAAGGATTATCCGTTTGATTTGAAAATGTTTACACCATATTTTGTCATATTTTTAATAGTTTCAATCTTATGCAGTTATGGTGAGGTATCATGGAAGTTCCGTTGGGGGACAGGGATTTTAATTGGAATTTTTGAGATAACACGTATGTTAAAAAGGCATTCTATTTTTTAATAGATGTAAATCTAATAAATTGTATTGAAAACAGGAGCGGGAGTAAAATGTGTAAAATATTGATAACAGGTTCAGATGGTTTTATTGGCAGTCATTTAACAGAGGAAATGGTAAGGCTGGGATATGAGGTAAAAGCATTTGTATATTATAATTCCTTTAATCAGTGGGGATGGCTGGATACATTACCAAAAGAAATTATGCGGCATATAGAAGTGTTCCAGGGAGATGTAAGAGATCCGCATGGTGTGAAGGAAGCGATGAAAGGATGTAACGCCGTATTCCATTTGGCTGCATTAATCGCTATTCCTTTTAGTTACCATTCTCCGGATGCATATGTGGAGACAAATATAAAGGGGACTTTAAATGTTCTTCAGGCCGCCAGAGAATTGGAAATCGAACGGGTTCTGGTCACTTCAACCTCAGAAGTGTACGGTACAGCACAATACGTACCAATTGATGAAAAGCATCCTTATCAGGGCCAGTCTCCATATTCAGCAACAAAAATAGGAGCAGACAGGCTCGCGGAGGCTTTTTATCGTTCGTTTAATCTTCCTGTAACAATTGTGCGCCCCTTTAATACGTATGGGCCAAGACAGTCGGCCAGGGCAGTTATACCTACTATTATAATGCAATTACTTTCAGGAATGAAAGAAATCCGGTTAGGCTCCCTGACACCTACCAGAGACTTTAATTATGTAAAAGATACAGTAAATGGTTTTATCGCCATATACAAATCAGAAAGGGCCGTTGGAGAGGAAATTAATATAGCAACACAAAGTGAAGTATCGATTGGCCAATTAGCAGAAGAATTAATCAAGCGAATAAATCCATGCGCTACGATCGTTTGCGATGAACAGCGCTTGCGGCCGGAAAAAAGTGAGGTAAACCGGTTATTAGGATCAAATATTAAAATAAAGGAATTGACTGCATGGAGTCCCAGGTATAGTTTTGAGGAGGGATTAGAAGAAACAATTAAGTTTATCAGAGATAACTTAGACAAGTATAAGACAGATATATATAATATTTAATAAGAGGAGGATTAGAAATGAAATATTGTAAAAAATGTGTAATGCCTGATACCAGGCCGGGAATATCATTTGATGAAAATGGGATATGCTGCGGCTGTATTAACCATGCCAAAAAAGCAGGTATTGATTATGAAGCGCGTATGGGTGAACTGAAAAAGTTATGTGATAAATATCGTGGTATGAATGGTAATGGCTATGATTGCGCTATTGCAGTGAGCGGGGGAAAGGACAGCCATTTTCAGGTTCATATTATGAAGGAGGTTATGGGAATGAATCCCATCCTGTTTTCTGTTGAGGATAACTTTCCTATGACAGAAGCGGGAAGACATAATCTGCAAAATATTTCGGAGGAATTTGGCTGTCCGATTATTTCTCTGAAACCAAACCGCAGGCTCCAGAAGAGAATCATGAGAAAGACATTTGAAAAGTATGGAAAACCCACATGGCTGGTAGATCGCTTAATTTATACATATCCTTTATTAATGGCATTAAAGTTTAATACTCCATTTCTGATATATGGCGAGAATGTCAGTTATGAATACGGCGGAGCAGATGCAAAGGATACGTGGTCAGCAAAGGAAATTCTTTTGAATGGAGTGGCTTCTGACATTCCAATGGAGGAACTCCTGGATGAAGGAATAACGGAACAGGATTTATGTATGACGGTTGCGCCGACAGAAAAAGAGCTTGAAAGGCTGGAACCTATATACTTAAGTTATTTTGTTGAGTGGAACAGCTACAAAAATTATATATTTGCCAGGAAAAGAGGATTTCACGATTTGAACGGAGAGTGGGACAGGAGCATGATGGCCGAGAATTTTGATCAGGTGGACAGCGCTGCGTACCTGGTTCATGCATGGCTGAAATATCCAAAGTTCGGGCACGCCTGCGCTACGGATTATACGTCGCGTTTTGTCCGTTATGGAATGATGAGCCGGGATAAAGCAATTCAGATCGTGAAGGAAAAGGATCATAATCTGGATCCGAAATGCGTAAGGGAATTTTGCGATTTCTGCGGTTATAGTGAGTCGGAATTTTGGAAGATAATTGATTCTTTGTACAATCGGGAGTTGTTTATAAAAGATGAATATGGCCAATGGGTTCTGAAATGCCCGGTGTGGAAAGAGACAGAATAAAGGGGGAGAGAAAAATGGCGGATGTAAAAATACCTCTTTCTGTTCCAAACCTTACAGGGAGGGAATTGGAGTATGTAACAAGCGCAGTACGGGCAGAGTGGGTCTCAACTGCAGGCCCTTATATCGCGGATTTTGAAAGGACGGTTGCAAAATATGTAAAGGTTCCGACAGCCGCCGCCTGTCAAAGCGGTACTGCCGGCCTGCATCTGGCTCTGATGGCTTTAGGAGTACAGGCGGGAGAGGAAGTGATTGTTCCCACTGTAACGTTTATCGCTGCTGTAAATCCGGTTCATTATATTGGAGCAGAGCCGGTTTTTATGGATTGTGATGATTCACTGACTATAGATGTTAATAAGCTCAGGAAATTCTGCAAAGAGGAATGCTTATTTGACGGTGAAACCTTAATAAATAAAACAAGTGGAAGAAAAATATCTTCTATAATCGTAGTTCATGTATTTGGCAATCTGGCAGATATGGAAAACGTTATGGAGATTGCAAATACCTATCATCTTAAGGTGCTGGAAGATGCGACAGAAGCATTAGGGAGTTACTATTTGTCGGGAAAATACAAAGGGTATTATGCCGGTACTATAGGGGATATGGGAGTATATTCCTTTAACGGGAATAAAATTATTACAACTGGGGGAGGCGGAATGATAGTTTCTCATCAGGAGGAGCTGGTAGAACGAAGCCGCTTTTTATCCACTCAGGCGAAAAAGGATCTATTGTATTTTGTACATGAAGAGATCGGATATAATTATCGTATGACAAACCTTCAGGCCGCTTTGGGGCTTGCGCAGATGGAGCAATTGGAAGCTTTTATTAAGGTAAAAAAGAAAAATTATGACGCCTATTGCTCATCGGGAGTGCAGCTCCTTCCGTTTAAAGAGGAGATAAGAAGCAATTACTGGTTTTACAGTTACCTGACAAAAAAGCGGGATGGCCTGATAGGATTTCTGAATGATAATGGTATTCAGAGCCGGCCGATATGGATGCTGATTCACACATTGAAACCTTATAGAAACAATCAGGCTTACCAGATAGAAAAGGCTTTGTGGTACTATGATCGGGTGGTAAATATTCCATGTAGTACCAGTCTGACGGAGGAGGAGGTAGCTTATGTATCTAAGGCAATAAAAGACTATGAAGCTTAAATTATCCGCCCTGTCTGATGCATACACATAATAACAGGAGACTACCATGAAAAATGCTGACTATATTATAACTCCAGATCTTCCGGTGATTAAAGCAATCGAGCAGATTAACCGCAATTCTCAGGGCATTGTTTATCTGTGCGAAGCCGGCCGTCTCGTGGGCGTGGTAACGGACGGGGATATCCGGCGTTATATCCTGAAGGGCGGAGATTTACAGGAACGTGTGTGGGAGATGGCCAATAAAAGCCCTAAATATATCATGTCAGAGGAGCGGCAAAGAGCGGATTTGGTGATGGCCAGGTATCGGATCCGCTCTCTTCCGATCGTAAACCGGCAGATGGAAGTGATAGAAATTCATTTTCAGCAAAAGCCGGCGGCTCATATGGAACAACTGGGCCTTCCGGTGGCGATTATGGCGGGCGGAAAAGGAGCAAGGCTTTATCCGTATACGCAGATACTGCCCAAGCCTCTGATCCCGATTGGTGAAAAGACAATAACAGAGCATATCATGGATCGCTTCAGTGAGTATGGATGCACTCATTTTGATATGATTATTAATTACAAGAAAAACTTTATAAAATCCTATTTCCTGGACAATGAGATATCGAGGGATGTCGTGTTTATTGAAGAAAAGAAATTTATGGGAACAGGCGGAGGTTTAAAGCTTCTGGAAGGAAGATATGCCTCCACTTTTTTCATGAGCAATTGTGATATTCTGATCGAAGCGGATTACGGGGAGATTGTGCGGTTTCACAGGGAAAATAAAAATCTGGCCACTATGGTCTGCGCTATGAAACATGTGACGATTCCGTATGGGACGGTTGAGGTTTCGTCCGAGGGCCGGGCGCAGCGCCTGAAGGAGAAACCGGAGCTTTCATTTATTACCAATACAGGCTTCTATGTACTGGAACCGGACTTTCTGGAGGGGATACCGGCTGATACATTTATTCATATCACGGATATCATGCAGAAATACATTGATGGGGGAAAACAGATCGGGGTATATCCCATTGCGGAAGAACGATGGCTGGATATGGGGCAGATGGACGAGCTGGAGAGAATGAAGAAACGGCTGTGCCAGTAGAAGGGCCGGGCGGGAAGAAATGGAGAGATGCATGATATGAATATTGTCGTAATTGGCCTGGGTTCGATGGGGAAACGGAGAATCCGCCTGTTAAAACGATACATAGAAGAGAATGGCCTGGAACAAGGGGAATGGCGGCTGGCGGGTGTTGACTCCAGTCCGCAGCGCTGTCAGGAGGCTCAGGAGATATATGGAATCGAAACATATCGTGATATAGAGACAGCAATGGAGGAAAGGCGGTTTGACTGTTCCGTGATTTCCACATCCCCATTGTCCCATGCCGGCCTGATTCGGGAGTGTCTTGAAAAGAATCTTCATGTTTTTACAGAACTGAATCTGGTTATGGATGGATACGAAGAAAATACAGCGTTAGCCAGAGGCAAAAATCGTATTCTTTTTTTATCGTCCACTTTTTTATACCGAAAAGAGATGGAATATATAAAAGATGCGGTTGCCAGTCAGACATTTTGCGGCTGTTACCGTTACCATATCGGACAGTATCTGCCGGACTGGCATCCATGGGAGGATTATCAAAAATTTTTTATCAGCAAGAAAAGGACAAATGGCTGCCGGGAAATTTTGGCTATTGAGCTTCCATGGCTGACAGATGTATTCGGCGGTATAAAGCACATCCATACCGTGCATAAAAAAGCATCGAAGCTGAATATTCCATATGATGATATGTACCATCTGCTGCTGGAGCATGAATCCGGCGTGACAGGAAATCTGGCCGTTGATGTGGTGTGTCCCAAAACCGGGCGTGATCTGGAGCTGTGGGATGAGATGTTTTATATTGAGTGGAAGGGGACGCCGGACAGTCTTAAGATATACGATAAGCGTACGAAGGAGATTCTTCCCGTGCGCCTGTATGAACATATTGACCATATGGAGGGCTATTCCGGCTTTGTCGTGGAAAATGCCTATTATGATGAGCTTGTCAGTTTTCTGGAAGCAGTAAAGGGGACCGGAAAGCCGCGGTATTCCTTTGAGCGGGATCAGGAGATATTATCCTGGATAGACAGGATTGAGGGGATAAAATGAAGGTCTGCTTTATCGGATTTGGCTCAATCGCCAAAAGGCATATCAAAAATATAAAAGAGCTGTACAGAGAAAGCGTGCAGATCGATCTGTTCCGGAGCAAACGGGGAGAGCAGGATGGAAATTCTGCGGGAGAAATGATCCATGCGGTTTATTATGACAGGGACAGACTCCCCTGTGATTATGATGTGATATTTATTACCAACCCGACAAGACTGCATTACAACACACTGGAGGCGTTCCACAGCCATGGACGCCATTTTTTTATTGAAAAGCCGGTATTTGAGACAGGGAGAGAGGACATAAAACACTTAGGGCTTCGGCCGGAAAGCGTATATTATGTGGCATGTCCGCTCAGATATACGAATGTGATACAGTATTTGAAAAAACATGTGGACTTTTCAGAGATTTACAGCGTCCGCTGTATTTCTTCCAGCTATCTTCCGGACTGGCGCCCCGGAACCGATTACAGGGATTCTTACAGCGCAAAGAGGGAACTGGGCGGAGGGGTTTCGATTGATCTGATCCATGAGTGGGATTACCTGTGCTATCTGCTGGGGGAACCGGAGCGCGTGAAAAGTATGATAGCTAAGAAATCAGATTTGGAGATTGACAGCGACGATATTGCCGTATATGTGGCAGAGTACAGGGATAAGCTTGTGGAACTCCATCTGGACTATTTTGGCCGGGTTCCGGTAAGAAAGATGGAATTATTTGGCCGTGAGGAAGTCATAGAGGCGGATCTGATTCAGGAAAGAGTCTGGTATCGGAAATCGGGAAGAACGATAGAGCTGGCTGAGGAGAGGGACGCCTATCAGAAGAGAGAGATGGAATATTTCTTTAAGCTGCTCGGGCAGGCGGCGGCAAATCCAAATCCGATTGGCCGGGCCTGCCGCACATTACAGATTGCGGGGGGAGAATGGTAACATGCGCGTGTTATTTACGATCTGTGCACGGGCCGGATCAAAGGGCGTGAAAAACAAGAATATAAGATGTATGAAGGGAATTCCGCTGTCATATTACACGCTGGCGGCAATCGAATTGTACAAAAGAAAACATCCCGGGGTCACGGTTTCTGTGGCAGTCAATACAGACAGCAGAGAGCTTCAGGAACAGATACAGTCTCAGGATGCGGTACGCGATATCCTCTTTGTTCCCAGGAAAGAGAGCCTGGCAGGGGATGAGACGGCGAAGGTGGATGTGATACGGGACTGCATGGAGCAGTGCGGAGGGAAAACGGCTTATGACGCGGTAGTGGATCTGGATGTAACCTCGCCGATGCGCAGAGTAAAGGATATTGAGGCGGCGATTCAGGCTCTGATTGACGATGAGAATGCGGATCTCGTATTCAGCGCAGTGGCCGGGAGACGGAATCCCTATTTTAATATGGTCGAGGAAAGAAACGGTTATTTTAGAAAGGTATGCGCCGCCGCATATACGGCCAGGCAGCAGGCTCCGCGTACCTATGAGCTGAATGCCAGTATCTATGTATACCGTCCGGCATTTTTAGCGGGCAGGATTGAGAAAAGTATACTGGATTACAACGGAACGATCGCCATAATGCCGGATTATCTGGTGCTGGATATTGATTCAGAGGAGGATTTTCGGCAAATGGAATTCATGATGGATTATTTCGGGAAACAGGATTCAGAGCTTGCAGAAGTGATGGCCCAGGCAGGACGCATCCAGGCGGCGGGCCGGTATGCGGCAGACAGATAAGACTCAGGAAAGGATAAGGTATGGTATATTTTAATGTTCCTCCCTGTACGGGAGATGAGATGGAGTTTATCGGGCAGGCAATTCAGAACCATAAAATCTGCGGCGACGGGCCTTTTACGAAAAAGTGCAATGCCTGGCTGGAACAACAATTTTCCGCTCAGAAGGCGCTGCTGACGACCAGCGGGACAACGGCGCTGGATATGGCGCTTTTATTATGCGATTTAAAGCCCGGGGATGAGGTGATACTTCCAAGCTATACATTTTCGAGTACAGCGACCGCGCCGGTTTTAGCCGGCGCGAATCTTGTTTTTGTGGATATCCGTCCGGATACCATGAATATGGATGAGACAAAACTGGAGGCGGCGATAACGGATAAGACAAAGGCAGTTATCGTTATGCATTATGCGGGCGTGGCATGTGAAATGGATACGATCATGGATATTGCGAAGCGCCATCATCTGATCGTCGTGGAAGACGCGGCTCAGGGGGTTATGAGCACGTATAAGGGAAAGGCGCTGGGGACAATCGGGGATTTTGGCTGTTACAGCTTTCATGAGACAAAGAACTATTCGATGGGCGAAGGTGGGGCTCTTGTCATCCGCGACAAAATGTATAATGAACGCGCGGAAATCCTGCGCGAAAAGGGAACGGACCGATCCAAATTTTACCGCGGGCAGATTGATAAGTACACCTGGGTGGACATAGGGGACAGTTATCTGCCCAGTGAGCTGAATGCGGCGTATTTGTGGGCGCAGCTTCTTAAGGCGGATGAGATCAATGAAAACCGCATGGATTCCTGGAATCGGTACTATGAGGAGTTAAGCCCCCTGGCAGAGCAAGGAAAAATGGCACTCCCGACGGTTCCGGACGGGTGTGTACATAATGCGCATATGTTCTGGATCAAATGCAGGGATCTGAAGGAACGGACGGAGCTGATCGATTTTCTGAAGTCAGGGGGGGGTGTCTTCCGTATTTCATTATATTCCGCTGCACAGCGCTCCGGCAGGGAAAAAGTACGGGCGTTTCAGCGGAAGCGATCAATATACAACCAGAGAAAGCGAGCGGCTGCTGCGGCTTCCGCTGTATTATGGCATGGCGCGGGAGGATCATCAAAGAGTCTGTGATAAGGTTAAGGAGTTCTATCAGTCAGTATGAAACGGATTGGCACAATTGATTTGCTGAAATTTGTGCTTGCAGTCGTGATTGTGTTGCATCATTACCAGCAGGTGACAGGAGTACGATTTTCAGGATGGAATTTCTACGGCGGAACCATTTATTTTGGCTATGCGGTAGAATTCTTTTTTATTATATCAGGATTTTTCTCTGTATCGGGAATCCTGGCCCATCCGGACGAGCGCTTTAAGAGCTACTTTATGAGGAAGGCGGTACGGCTGTATCCGATGACGGTACTCAGTGTCCTTGCGACAGCCGGTCTGATGGTGATTTACAGGACGGTCAGAGGGGGATGGTTTCTGGATATCGCCCCCGGATTGTGGAGAATGCTAAACAGTATGCTCCTGACACACACGGGGGGGGGATTTCTGATCTGGGCCTGGCGGTTAATAATCCCACATGGTATCTCTGTGTCCTGCTTATCTGCTATGTGTTACTCTGGCAGATTGTATGGGTATGCAGGAGGATGAAAGTCAATCCGTTTTATTGGTTTGCCGCTGCATCGGCCGCAGGCGTGGGTATCGTTAAATATGGCATCCGGCTTCCGTTTGTGAATTATTATACCGGAAGAGGATATGCAGCGTTTTTTCTGGGAGCGCTGCTGTGGTATGCCTGGCAAACGGCAGCGCGCGGCAGGCTGCTGGCAGCGTCTGTGTTCACGCTGATCCTGTGCGGGGCGGCTGGTTTCACAGGCGGGGCGGAGCTTTTTGACGATCAGTGGGGAATACTTACTTTTATTATTTTTCCCTGTGTCCTGCTGTCTGCGCTCTGCCTGAAGGATTGTGCAGCGGGAAAATGGTGTAACGCGCTGGGCGGGATTTCTTTTGAAATGTATCTGTGGCATTTCCCCATGCTGATTTTGTGGGATTTTGTAAAGGACAGGGTTTGCATGGAGGAGAGGATATGGATGGCTGTATTTACAGTTTTGGTCTTTATTTTATCCGCGATTCTGTATGTTGCGGCAGAGATTCCGCTGACCAGGCGGCTTGACAGGTTGAGGGATAAAGATGCTTAGAAATTATATCAGTCTGCACGGCCTGATGCTTTTATATTCATTCGGGGCGGTATGTTCAAAATTTGCGTCCCGATATCGTTTTTTTTCTGCGGGTTTTTGTTTTTATTATGGGCTTGCCGTTGCTGTTCTGGTTGTCTATGCAATCGTATGGCAGCAGTTATTAAAAAAAATCCCGCTGGTTACAGGATATGCCAATAAGGCCGTTACAGTGGTTTGGGGCTTATTATGGGGCCGGCTGTTTTTTGGAGAGGCAATTACAGTAAAAAGCATGCTGGGCGCGATGTTCATTATGTTTGGCATTTATATAGTGGTAAAATCAGATGGGCAATAAAGGAATTTATCGTTTTTTCTTTCTGGCTGCGGTGTTTCTGTCTTCCGTCTGCCAGATCATTTTAAAGAAAAATGCGGGAAAAGAATATAAAAACAGAATCAGAGAGTACATGAATCTTCCGGTGGCAGCGGCTTACAGCCTGTTTTTTCTGTCAACCCTGCTGACACTGACCGCTTATAAATATGTTCCGCTCTCAATGGGCCCTATACTGGAAGCGACAGGTTATGTGTGGGTTGCAGGATTGGGGGCCGTTTTTTTAAAAGAGAAGCTGAACCGGCAGAAGCTGATAGGGCTTATGCTGATTATTACAGGAATGATTGTGTTTAACTGGGGGATGTTCGGATGAAACTGTTAAGCTTTGTAATACCGTGTTACAGGAGCGAACATACGATTGAAAAAGTGACGGATGAAATTATGGATGTTGTATCAGGGCGGGATGGATATGATTATGAGATTATTGCCGTAAATGACGCTTCCCCGGATCACGTATATGACACGCTTCGCAGGCTGGCGCATCAGAACCCTAAAATCAAAGTGGTGGATCTCGCCAGAAATATGGGTAAGCATTCGGCGGTGCTGGCCGGATATTCGATCGCAGAGGGCGATTACATTGTGAACCTTGACGACGATTTTCAGAGCCCGGTGTACGAGCTCTGGAACATGTTGGGACCGATCGAGAGGGATGAATGCGATGTGACAACCGCGAAGTACAGAAAAAAGAAGGAATCCATGCTGAAACGGTTCGGAAGCAATTTTAATCTGTGGATATCGGAGATGATGCTTGATAAGCCTAAGGGGCTGCGGTTTGAAAATTTAAGCGTTATGAAACGGTTTGTCCGTGATGAAGTCATAAAATACCAGAACCCGTATCCGTATCTTGAGGGTCTGATCGTAAGGGTAACAAAGCGGATTCAGGCGGTTCCCATGGAAAACCGGGAGCGCGCGGATGATCAGACGTCCGGGTTTTCTTTTAGAAAGTCCCTCTCGCTTTTTGTAAATGGCTTTACTTCATTTTCCGTTAAGCCGCTGCGGATCGCGACGGTTCTGGGATTCCTGTTTGCGCTGTTTGGCTTTTTATTTGGCATGTATATTGTCATAAAGAAAATACTGATTCCGGAAGTGCCGGTGGGCTACAGCTCGCTTATGGCGGTCATGCTTTTTTCCAGCGGCCTGATCATGCTGGTGCTGGGGATGATTGGCGAATATGTAGGCCGTATTTTTATATGCATCAATCATTCGCCGCAGTTTGTTATAAAAGAGACAATCAATGTGGAAAGGAAGCTGTGACATATGGCGGATATTATAATCTTTGGAATGGAGCAATTTGCCGGGCAGATGTTTGAGCTGTTGAAAAGGGAAGCGGAGATGAATGTGAAGGCATTTTGCGCTGACAGGTCGTATTTACCGGAAAAAAGTGAATGGGGGGGGACAGATTGTTGCCTTTGAAGATTTGGAAAAGTATTTTGCGCCGGACAAACACAGCATTCTGTTCTGCATTGGTTATACACAGATGAACCAGATCCGGAAAGAAAGGATGGAGGAGGCCATGGCGCGGGGATATTCCATCGCGGATTACCGCCATCCCACCGCCCTGATCCAGTCAGAAGACATTGGCGTCGGCAATATTTTTATGGAAGGCGTTGTGATAGGCCAGGGCGTAAAGATTGGGGACGGAAACATTTTCTGGCCTGCGGCGCATATTGCGCATCATACATGGGTGGGGAATTATAATTTCTTTACGATTTCCACGGCAATTGCGGGGAATATACGGATACATGATTTCTGTGTTTTTGGCGCCAATTGCACAGTCAAAAACGGAATTGAGATAAAAAATGGCACATTGGCAGGCGCAGGCGCTTATATTGCGCATTCAACCGAGGAGTGGAGTGTGTATACACCTCCCAGATCCTATCAATTGAAAGGAAAGAGCAGCCTTGATTTTAAGCTCTGAGCAGGGGATAAAAATGATTCGTATATTAGTGTTGGGAGTTGGCGGCAACGTGAGCCAGGGGATTGTGAAGGCGCTCAGGAAAACAGGTTTGGATATACATATAACGGGCGCCTGCGTTTCTCCTGTGTCGGCCGGATTATATATGTGCGATGAAGCGTATCTTTCACCGTATGCAAAGGAAGAACGCTTTATGAGCTGGCTTGTGGAGATCTGCAACCGGCAGAAGATTGATATGATATTAACGGGCGTGGAAGAAAATATTAGGGAAATTGTGAGACAGAAGCAATATCTGGAGAGCCGCGCGGGCGCAGTGTTTGCCGCATCCTCTTATGAGCAGCTAAAAATAGGACAGGATAAACTGTTGACCGCCCGGTGGCTAAAAGAAAACGGGCGCCATTATCCTGCCTGGTGTGATGCGGGCGATACAGGCGGGATAGAGGAGCTTGTCAGGAAAGCCGGTTTTCCATTGCTGGCCAAGCCGAGGAGGGGAAAAGGCTCTCATGGTATCTATGTGCTGCATGACGAAAAGGAATTAAAACGGCTTGGCCGTTTAGAAAATTATGTCTTAGAGGAATATGTCGGAAGCAGCGACCATGAATATACGGTGGGCTGTTACTGCAGCAAAAACGGCGCGCTGATGGATGTGATCATAATGCGCCGCCGTTTAAAAAACGGGACAACCGTCTGGGCAGAAGTTGTTGAAAACGAAGCGATCCGCAGAGAGGCCGAAAAAATTTGCAAAGCCTTTGGCCCCAAGGGGCCCTTAAACCTGCAGATGAGATTAAACGGAGAGGGAGAAGCCGTCTGTTTTGAGATGAATGTCCGTTTTTCCGGGACAACGGCAATGCGCGCAAATTTTGGTTTCTGCGATGTTGAAGCCATGGTCAGGGAATATATATTGGGAGAACCGATTGAAAACTGTTTCCATGTTGTGCCGGGGGAAGCCTATCGATATGATGAAGAACTATATCTGCCGCCAGGGACAACAGGCCGGATGGAAGGCAATATATAGTAAACGACAAAATAATTTGTCGTTTACTACGGGGGATGCGCACGATTTTGCAAAGGTAGATGCTGCGTTTCGCGCAGCGCAAAATCGGCGCAGTGAACGACAAAAACAAAAATTTTTGTCGTTCACTATAATGTACTCTCGGAATCTCTCTGCGCCTGCTTTTCCGCCAGATGCACCCAAATTTAATCAACGTACGCTCCACGTACGCCTCATAAATTTGTGCACATCTGACAAAAAATCATCTCACAAAATCAGGCACAGCGAGATTCCGAGAGTACATTATACAAAAAATGAGGGATAATGAGAAATTATGAATATACTGGTGACAGGCTCTAACGGATTTATCGGCAGGAATATCGTGAAAGAACTGATGAAAAACGATTGTGTCATTGGATGTGGCAGGAAGGAAAATTCTCTTATAGACATCAATGGATATGTCAGATGGGATATGGCCAGTGAGACATGCCCGGACGAGCTGCACGACAGAAAATTTGACATAATCGTTCATGCAGCGGCATCGCTTGATAAGGATGACAAAAAGGAAGAACTGATTGCCACAAATTGTCTGGGCACGCACCGGGTTTATGCGCTTGCAGCCAGAAAACATGTGAAAAAGGTGATTTATCTCTCTAGCCTGCCGGTTGTTGGCGTCCCTTTCCCCACTCCGATCACCGAGGAATCTGCAATAAAACCAATTACCATGTACCATGCGGCCAAAGCGGCCGGAGAACTTATCCTGGCCCAGCTTGAAAAGGAAGGGATCGATGTTTTTAATCTGAGAATTCCTTCTCCCATAGGGCCCGGTATGCCGTCAGGAACGATCGTCCCGGTCTTTCTGGAACAGGCTATCCGGGGCAAAAAGCTGACGCTGCTTGGCAGAGGGACGCGCCGGCAGAATTATATAGATGTCAGGGATATTGCCTTTGCTGTCAGGCGGATCATCCGCGAAGAGGTTCCGGGCGGGACATATAATCTGGCGTCTGATGAAACGATATCCAATTACGAAATAGCAAACATGTGTTTGTATGTAGCGGACAGCAAATCAAGGATCTGTTTCTCTGCGGAAGCGGATCCATGCGATAACTGGGCGTGGGATGCAGATACCTCAAAATTAAAAGCTGCGATCGGAAACTTTACGAATCATGCCGTCAGAGACTCACTGAGAGATATCGCAAATGATATAAAAGAGAGATTGGAAAACTGATATATGAAAATCCTATTTTTTTCGGATATCCATGGAAATCATTATGCGGCCGGACAATTTTTTAAAGAGATTCAGAGCATATCGTATGATAAACTGATATTTGGGGGAGATGTCCTGGGATATTACTATGAACCGGATTGTATTATTTCGCTTCTTCGGGAAAAAAGGGCGTATTGTCTTTTGGGGAACCATGACAGAATGTTTTTAAATGTCCTGGAGGGCAAAGAGGATGAACGTGAGCTAATAAAACGATATGGCAGTTCGTATCAAAACGCTGCGTCCAGAGTATCAAAGGAAAATGTGGACTTTTTGTATACTCTTAAAAGCAGGCTTGATATGGAGACAGACGGGCTTAGGCTGGTTTTTGTGCACGGCTCCGTATCGGAACCGCTGAACGGACGCATATATCCGGATACAGTGATAGGAGACGACAGGGATTACGAGGGAATAGATTTTGTGTTTGCAGGGCATACGCATCATAAAATGGTAAGGCCACTAATGAATGGATGTACCATCGTCAATCCCGGCTCCGCCGGCCAGCAGAGGGACGGGAAAGGGTGCTCTTATGTTCTGTTTGATACGGCTCTGCGTTCCTTTTCATTCCGTTCCATTCCATTTGAGCCAGAGTCCCTGATCGCGGATATTTATCGCGCAGAGCATGACAGAAAGATGAGAGAAAAACTGATTGAGGTTTTGCTCAGGAAAGGTTAGCGCTTCATCCACAGACTCTGTTTTGGATGGAGCCAGGTGAAGTATGAAAACGAAACATATTATCTGGTTCGCTGTACTGCAGCTTACCATCTTACTTTTTTCGCTGGTAAACTGCCGGTATCACGGACTCTCTCCGGCAATTGGGGCAGGATACGTCCTGTTTCAATTGGCCGGTGTTATGCTGCCGGGACTGGCAGCATTTCTTTTTTTTGATATAAAAAACCGCAGCGCGGCCTCGGTAGCTGGGATCAGCTATGCTCTTGGGCTGGTTGTTCTCATAATAGAGTATCTCATCGTCAGCGCTGTGGGAATTCAGGAATACTCCTCTTTTTTATCATTTGTAATTGCCGTTTTCTCTATTATTTATATTGCCAAAAAACGCGGCCGGACAGAAGGCGGATGGAACGGTTCTGGCTGTATATTATGCATGATTTTTATTCTGCTTATCTTTCTGCTGGATTTGTTTTCTGTATCCTTTGTAAATACGATTCCCGGCGAGATAAACGGAAATGGTTACTATGTGGACTGGCTGTTCTGGACAGGCAATAATCTATCGTTCACAAAAGGTTTTCCGCCGCAGGATTACAGGCTGTGTGGGGAAATTTTCAATTATCATTACTTTTTCCAGTATCATAATCGCGCAGTCCCATTTTGTGACAGGAATTGATACAGTAGTTTTAAGCTTTTATTTTTCCTTTATGATACCGGCTGTTTTATTGGCGACGGTTTCTTATACATTCTTTTCATCAGTTTTAAAGAAACGGGAATATATCGTTCTGGCAATGATTATTTCTCTGTTTGCGGAAGGCTCGTCTTTAACATTTATATGGCACATTTATTTTTGTCCGTTTGGATATGATTACGGCTATATTTTTGGAATGCTTTCCGTATATGTGCTGTCAGAGCTTGTCAAAAAGAGAGATACAGGCGTCAGGATGATCTCGCTGTCAGCCATTTTGATCTCAATGACAACAGGATGTAAGGGGCCGGTAGGCATTGTGATACTTATGGGATTTGGCGCGGTTTCACTGTATTATATCCTGCAAAAGCAATATAAAAAGGGAATTCTGCTAGGGGCGGTATGGCTGGGGGCATTTTTACTGACATACTTTGTTTTTATTTCCGGAGACGTCACAGCTTCTGAGGCAAGCCTGAAATTTTTGGGTATCAGGGGAGCTTTTAAAGTGAACCCGTATATGAAAAAAATTTATTCCGGTTTAACAGAAGGGTATGGTTTTTCAGCCGGCAGAGTTATGAAAATCCTGACTATTTTGCTGTATCTTTATAACCTTAATAAGGCGGCTGTTCTGCTTTTTATCGTAGGCATTTTATATCTTTTGTACGCATGGGTTCATAAACACATTGATTTGGTTTTGCTGATTTTTTGCGTCATTTGCCCATGGGGAATGGCTTTGACAATCACGACCGCCCAGCAGGGCGGCAGTGAGATGTATTTTATGATGTCTGTCATTCCCTATGGAGCTGCCGCGGGCTTTTATGCCATTGAAAGAATGCATAAAGTAAAATATTTATATCTGAATATGATGCTGTCAGTTGTAGTAACAGCGATGTACCTGAATTTTAGCAGCTTTCTGTATAATGCTTATTTTAAAAGCAGGCAGGGATTACTGTGTATAAGAAATCAGCAGGAGGCTGCAGATTTTTCCATATATTACGCCACAAATGCGGACTATGAGGCGTATGAATGGATTAAGAATCACACGGATAAGGAAGCTATAATCGCTGCAGATTATCTGTTTGACGCAAATAATCAAACCCAGCAGATGGTAGCGGGTGTTTTTTCGGAGAGATATATCTGGAATGACGGAAAATATTCAGTCAATACGCCTGAAATCGAACGGAGAAAGGGGATCATCGAACGATTGCTGAACGGCGATGGCAGCGCGGCAAGGGAATTAAAAGAAAATGGCGTGACCTATTTTATGCAGAATCTTCTTGTAAATCCGGATTTTAATTTAGAGGAGGAATACGGGACATGTGTATTTGAGAATCCGGGTTTCCGGGTGTATAAGCTGGATTAAGAAAGACGGGGGATATGAGCGATGGAGGAAATTATATTAGTCGGATACGGAGGCCATGCGAAGAGCGTGGCTGATACGATAGAGAGAAGCGGGCGGTTTCATATCGCAGGATATACAGACAGCAGGGAACGTGATTCGGCATATGTTTATTTAGGCACGGATGAGGCGCTGGGAATCTATTTGGAGAAAGGAATTCACAACCTGGCGCTCTGCATCGGGTATCTGGGGAAGGGCAATATCCGGGAACGCCTGTATCGGAATTTAAAAGAGCAGGGTTTTTCATTCCCGGTTGTGGCTGACCCTTCCGCAGCTATATCGGAACGGGTTGTGATCGGCGAGGGAACCTTTATTGGAAAAGGGGCGGTGGTTAACGCGGAAGCTGTGATAGGAAAGATGTGCATTATCAACACAGCCGCGGTGATTGAGCATGAGTGTCAGATAGGGGACTTTTCACACATCTCTGTCGGAGCGGTACTGTGCGGCCAGGTAAAGATCGGCGGGGCGGCTTTTGTGGGAGCGAATGCAACGATCATACAGTGCCAGACGATAGGAGAACGGGAGGTGGTTCCCGCTGGTATGACAATCAGGGGCGCAGGCGGAAATATCACGTAAAATCAGAATTGGAGAGGACAGAGAAATGAGACATACACTGATTATAGCGGAAGCAGGCGTAAATCATAATGGCAGCCTGGATCTGGCGAAGCAACTGGCTCTGGCGGCAAAGGAATGCGGGGCGGATATCGTAAAATTCCAGACAGCTAAATTAGATTCCCTTGTTTCAAAATACGCGGCTATGGCAGGATATCAGAAGAAAAATATAGGGCGGGAGATGAGCCAGAAGGAAATGCTTAAAAAGCTTCTTCTGACATATGAGGAGTTTCGGAGCCTGTCCGCATACTGTAAGGAAATCGGCATTCGCTTTTTGTCTGCCCCGTTTGATCTGGACAGTATCGGGTTTTTGGAGGAGCTGGGCTGTGATTTGTGGAAAATCCCCTCAGGAGAGATAACGAATCGTCCCTGTCTGGAACGGATAGCGAAGACGAATCAGCCGGTTATACTCTCAACAGGTATGAGCAGCCTTCGGGAAGTGGAGGAGGCGGTCTGCGTTTTAAAGGAGCGCGGGGCCGGAGAGCTTACGCTTTTGCACTGTACAACCGAGTATCCGGCGGCGTATGGGGATGTGAATCTGAGAGCAATGATAACGCTGAAAAATCAGTTTGGCTGCAGGGTCGGCTATTCGGATCACACAAAAGGGCTGGAGATTCCCGCCGCCGCGGTTGCCATGGGCGCGTCTGTGATTGAGAAGCATTTTACCCTGGATCCGCTTATGGATGGGCCGGATCACAGGGCAAGCCTGAGTCCAAAGGAGATGGCGGCTATGGTTCAGGCAATACGGAATGTCGAATCGGCCATGGGAGACGGCGAAAAAAAACCGGCTGAACCGGAATTGGCGAATCAGACGGCCGCCAGAAAAAGTATTATAGCCGCGCGCGATATTGCCAGGGGAGAAATCCTGACGGACCAGAACCTGACCACAAAACGGCCGGGAAATGGGATAAGCCCTATGAGGTGGTATGAGGTGACAGGGACAAAGGCGATTCGGGATTTTAAGGAAGATGAGTTGATTGAGTTATGAAAAAAATTGCAGTAGTTACAGCCACACGGGCTGAATACGGGCTTCTGGCCCCGGTTATCAGGGAACTCCGGTCATATGAGAGCAATACGCTGAAGGTGGATCTGATAGTCACAGGAACCCATCTGAGCAGCCAATATGGAAATACGGTTCGGGAAATAGAAAATGACGGCCTTCGCATTGATTACAGGATACCCGTTTCCGTCCGCTCAGAAAACGCAGCGGATATATCGAGCAACCAGGCGGATATCCTTTTAAAATTTACACAGGTTTTTATGGAGGAAAAATACCAGGCTGTGGCGCTTTTGGGCGATCGGTATGAGACGCTGGCGATTGCCATTGCAGCGGGAAATACGCGCACCGCGATATTCCACTTATGCGGCGGCGATACAACGCAGGGCGCAATGGATGAATGGATCCGGCATTCGATTACAAAGATGAGCTATCTCCATTTTGTGACAAATGAAGACAGCCGCAGGCGCGTCATCCGGATGGGAGAAGATCCGGACCGCGTATATAACTATGGTTCTACCAGCATTGATAATATAAGAAATATTGCGATGATGGGCAAAAGGGAGGCATTGCAGCGCATCGGGCTTGCAGACTGCAGATATGCCGTCTGTACATATCATCCGGTAACGCTGGAGGAAAATCCGGTTGCTCAGCAAATCACCCATTTCCTGGATGCGATACGCAGGTTTCCGGAAATTGAATTTATTATCACAAAATCCAACGCGGACGAGGGCGGGGCGCGGATCAATGAGCGGCTGGAGCAGGAAGAAAAAAATATCAAAAATATGCATCTTTTTACCTCTCTGGGAGTGAGAAACTACCTGTCCCTGGTGAAACATGCGGAGTTTATTTTAGGAAATTCCTCAAGCGGCATCATTGAAGCGCCGGCCCTTCAAAAGCCGGTGGTGAATATAGGGGACAGACAGAAGGGGCGGCTTATGGCGAAATGTATTGTTAATTGCAGCCCTGATGCGGAAGCAATCGTCAATGCGGTCCGCTTTGCGCTTTCGGAGGAGATGGAAAGGCTGTGTAAACAGACCGTCAGCCCGTATGGAAACGGACATGCGGCGGAACACATTGCCCGGAAATGTGTGGAATTGGCAGAAGGGGAGAGGATCGATTTGAAGAAGGAGTTTTGGGAAGGCTTTGGAGAATGGGGAGAACAGCGGGGGATATAAAGGGCGTGGTTATTACTTGTTATTTACTTTTCGACATAGAAAAATTAGCGGCGGGATAGCAGTAAACAGTTTCTAAGATTTCCAGCCCGATTTCTGTCTTTCTGTCACCTGCAGGTCATCCTTTTGATAACGGTTCAATATTGAAAGCCTCATACTTTAATGATATACTAAAGACAGAAAAGGAAGGTGACTCCCACATGCCAAAGAAAAAACCGAAGTTAAAACCGGACACAGTGCTGAAAAATTACTGGAATAATAAGGAGCAGTTTGCAGATCTCTTTAACGCGGCCCTGTTTGACGGAAGGCCCATGATCCGCCCGGAGGAGCTTGAGGATGTGGATACGGAAGAATCTTCCATATTGGAACACAGGGAATACGCGGAGAGCATCCGGGCCTCCAGGGACAGTATAAAAATCCGCAAGAAATCAACCGCGCATGGAGTAGAGCTTGTCATGCTGGCCAATGAGGGTCAGGAGCATATCCATTACGCGATGCCGATGCGTGTGATGGGTTATGATTACGGCACATACAAAAAGCAGTACGACAGCAATGCGGGAAAATACAAGACAGAAAAGGGCCTGGAACGTGACGAGTATCTGTCACGGATGAAGAAAACCGATAAATTGATCCCAGTTATCACAGTGGTGGTTTATTATGGGGACAAGCCCTGGGACGGGGCGACCAGCCTTCATGAAATGCTGGAGATAGGGGACGAGTTTTCGGAATATGTCAATGATTACAAAATACGGCTGGTGGAGGCGAGGGAGAATAATCTTAAGCTGCACAATATAAACAATGTGGATCTGTTTAACCTGCTGGAGATCCTCCTGGACAGGAGCATGGACAGGAACGAGGCAAAAGAGAAGGCCATACGATACAGCGAGGAACACAAAACAGATAAAACCGTGATCATGACCATAGCGGGAGCGGCCAAATGTAAGATTGATTACAGCGCATTGGAAAAAGGAGGCGGCGGTATGTGTATATTATTTGATGAAATTGCAAAAGAGCATGAAGCGCGTGGGGAGGCCCGCGGAGAAGCGCGTGGAGAAGCGCGGGGAATTATTGAGACAGGACATGATTTTGGTCTTCCGGAAGATGCCATTTTGGGCCAGTTGCAGAAAAAGCTGAATATTCCGCTGCAAAAGGCTCAGGAGTATTTTCATATGTTCGGGAAGCCGGTATGATAATGCGGTGTAACAGTTCATACTTAATCTGAAGTGTTATAATGCAGTAAAAGCAAACCGGCGCCAAACCGGCGCTGGGTTTCGGACGCGCCTTTTCCTGAAAGCGAGGAGAAAAACGTGAAGCTTACTGATGATAAAACGATCCAACAGGTCATCCGGAGGATTTACCGGGATATGTTCTGTGATTTTCATGAGCAGTATATTGTGGTGTTTTTGTGCGGCGGCGCGAGCAGGAAGGGGGCTTTGTCCCTGCGGGACCGGGTGAGGCCGCTTCTGGAGAATTCGAGGAAATACCATTATCAGATGCCGATCAAGGTGTTTTATCCCGAGGATCTGCTGATCGAGGAGATGAACCGGTCAAGGAATGCGGATCTGCTGACGTATGAGCAGCTTTTGGCGGATAACTCGCATATCATTGCGATCATCTGTGAGAGCGCGGGCTCTCTGGTGGAGCTGGGAGCTTTTACGAATAATGCGGTGACGGTGGACAAGGTGATCGCGGCGGTTGATAAGAGCGTGGAAAAGCATAAGAGCTTTATCATGCTGGGGCCGATCAAATATTTGAAGAAACGGGGTCCGGCCAATGTCCTGTCCTATGGGAAGGATGCAAAGGAGTTTGCCGCGGCCCTGACCAAGATGATACGCGCCAAGTATAAGGCGTCGAAGCATAAGGGCGATCTGGAGATCAATACGATTGTGGGCATGCATTATTATATCCAGCTCCTTCTGTATTTTTTTAAGGATTTGAGCCTGAAGCAGCTTTGGGAGACGGTTGATTTTACGGCCAGGGAGAATGGGATTACGTTTACCAATTTCCGGGTGGTGTGCGACGCGGCGCTGAGGCTTTTGCTGCAGGAGCGCTATGTGATGAAGGCGTTTGTGGACGGGATGGATAAATACCGCCTGTCGAAGAGCGGATTTTTAAGCATAGAAAAAATTTTAAGGAATTGCAGACATGGGTATACCTGTGATATAATAAGGATCGAAATCATGTATTCTAAATATTATAAAGCTTCTGGCGCTTAGAATTGTTAATGTGCGCTACATATTAACTGGGAGCAGTTCCTGCTTCGTTTGAAGAATCATGACCCGTATCCATCGTAGTTTCCTGAGCGAAAAATGGATGTTTCGATCAGGAAACTACGCCGGAAATATACTGAGTAAGCGCGAGGAGCTTTATATGAATACGAACAGCAATCTGATACTGAATACGCTGGGTGTGCCCATTATCTACGATCTGGAAAGCCTGTCGGAACAATTATCCATTACAAAGACCTATTTATATATGCTTTCGAGAAAACAGCATTTGTTTTATGAGACGGCGCAGATACCGAAAAAAGACGGGAGCATGCGTAAACTCCATGCGCCGGTCCGTTCGCTGAAGGTGGTGCAGAAGTGGATTCTGGTGGAAATTCTGGAAAAGGTGAAGGTTTCTCCCTATGCGATGGCGTTTGTCCCGGGGAAGAACGGGTTGAAGGAAAACGCCCTGCTCCACAAGGACAGGGTGTTTATCCTGGAGATGGATATTCATGATTTTTTCGGAAGCATCACCCAGCGGGATGTGTTTCATTTATTTACGAAAATTGGGTACAACTATACGATTTCCGCGATTCTGGCGAATCTGTGTACGTATGAGGGGGTTCTGCCGCAGGGCGCGGTTACGTCGCCGTATATTGCCAATCTGATCTGTTACAATCTGGACATGCGTCTGAGCGCGCTGTGCAATAAGCGGGATATTGTATACACGCGCTATGCGGATGATTTGAGCTTTTCGTCGGACAACCGGACGCGCCTGAACCGGATCGAGAGGCTTTTGAAGGAGATCGTGCGGGATGAGGGATTTGAGATCAACGACAAAAAGACGCGGTATTTTTCAAACGACAGGAAAAAGACCGTGACGGGCATTACGATCAATGACCGTGAGATCCATGCGGACAGGAAGCTGAAGCAGCGGATCCGTTCCAAGATATTTCATGCCGTGTCAGAGGCGGATTATTCGGAGGCGGCGCAGATCCGGGGGCTGATCGCATTTGTCGATTCCATTGAGGACGGGTACAGGGATCAGATGGCCTGTTATATGGAGGGGCTGGCCTTAAAGAAGGAGCTGAGACGGTCCGCCAAGGTTGTGAGGGCGTATAATGAGAATAAGCTTTTCAGGGATCTGGAGGATATGATTCCTCTGTGAGTGAAAGCGGGAGGCAGTTGTCCAGCAGGCAGCTTCGGCGTTTGCTGCGCCGGCTGTGCGGATGCGGGACACAATGAGGGAACAAAGAGAATAAAGCCGTGTATCCGGGACAGCGGCGGCGGATAGAAAGGACTCCGGACCGGGGCGGCAGGTAATGTGCCGTTTCCCGGTTCGGAGTATTTTATGCACAGGCATGTGCGGAGGAATATGCCTTTTCAGGCCGCGCGCGGGCGGTGCGGCGGGCAGAAGTTTCCCCTGCTTATTCCCGCGAGCAACGAGCCAAATGGGCATGCTTGCATGCACATTTGGCGACTGCCGCGTTTCAGTCACGAAACGACGGAAACGTGGTAATGGCGCATCCAGAAATCGATCTGGATGATATAGGCCATCATCTGCGGGGCCGCCATGAGCTGGCCATACCAGGGCTTTCCGTAGTCGGAGGGGCTTTGGAGGAAGCGCTCTGTTTTTTTGCGATCAAGGAAGGGCAGCACAGGGGAGCTTGAATCATCGAGGATTTCCCTTACGCGCCCGGCGAGCATGGCCTCATAATTTCTGTCATACGTTTTGGGGTAGGGCGATTTTCTCCGGAAGAGGATTTCATCCGGAAGCAGGCCGCGCCCGGCTTCCCGCAGGAGCGCTTTGACCACGCCTCCCCGCGCTTTCATGTCCCAGGGCGTATTGAAGAGATATTCTGCGATGCGGTGATCCGCAAAGGGAACACGGGCCTCCAGGCCGCTGTACATGCTGGTGCGATCCATGCGGTTTAAGAGCGTCTGCATAAACCAGCGCAGATTCAGCCACGAGATTTCACGGCGGCGCGCTTCCTCCGGGTTTTCTCCGGAAAGCCTGGGAACCATGGCCAGCGATGTCTCATAGGTCTGTTTTACATATTCATCCATGTTCAGGTACTCCAGGAAGTCCTCGGATAAGAGAACCTTGCGCGCCTCCAGATCCATGGTCCAGGGGAAAGTATGCGCTTCAAAGCACTCCTTTTTGTGGAACCAGGGATAGCCGCCGAAGATTTCGTCCGCGCATTCCCCGGTCAGGGCGACCTTATGGCGGAACGCTACCTGGGAGCAGAAGTACAGGAGGGAGGAATCCACATCCGCCATGGCGGGCAGATCGTGGGCCTTCACGGATTCGGCCAGAAGCTCTGCCTGCCGCCTGGTCGAGCATTCCAGGAAGGTGTGGTCAGAATGGAGATATTCCACCATCTGCTCTACAAAGGGGCGGTCCTGGGAGGGCTGGAAGGCGCTGGCCTTAAAGTTTTCGGCGTTTCCGGCGAAATCAAAGGAGTAGGTGTGAAGCTGTTTGTTCTTCTTTTTCAGCTCCTCTGCGCAGATGGAGGACACGAGGGAGGAGTCTACGCCGCCTGATAAAAAGGTACACACAGGGACGTCGGAGACCATCTGCCTGCGGACGGCGTCCCGGATGAGAAAACCGGTTTTTTCTACTGTCTGCTCAAAGGTGTCCGTGTGCGGCCGGCTCTCCAGCTTCCAGTACGGTTCGTGCCGCACGCCGGAGGGGGAGACGCAGAGCATGTGTCCTGGCAGAACCTCGCGGACGCCGAGGAAGACGCCGCAGCCGCCGGTTCTGGCAGGGCCGATGCTGAAGATTTCATTTAAGCCCTCGCGGCCTACCTCGGGGCGGATCTGCGGGCAGGCGAGCAGGGCCTTTATTTCAGAGCCGAAGACAAGGGTTCCGGTCTGTTCGCAGAAGGCGTAAAACAGCGGCTTTACACCCAGACGGTCGCGGTATAAAAGCAGGCGTTTCCCGGCCGTATCCATGATGGCCATGGCGAATATGCCGTTTGTTTTTTTGATGAAATCAGGCCCCCAGGTCAGATAAGCCATGAGGAGGACCTCTGTGTCGCTGGAGGTTTCAAAGGACACGCCCTCTGCCGCGAGCTCCTGTTTGAGCTCCTGCGTGTTATACAGTTCGCCGTTGTAGACGATCCCGGCCGTCTGTTCTCCGGCGCGGCGGATCATGGGCTGATGCCCGGTGACGAGATCAACGATGGACAGCCGCACCTGGGCAAGGCCGAAATGGGGGGACAGGAAGGTTCCCTCGTCGTCCGGGCCGCGCCGCTTCTGGGCGCGGTTCATATTTTCCAAAAGCCTCATAGAGGCGTCTCTTTCTTCCGTAAAATCCTTGTCTGGATTAAAAAATCCTGAGATGGCGCACATATGAATTCCTTTCTGTGTTGAGTTTTGGTTCAGTTATATTCACACTTGATATCCCTTTGGGACAGTTTCGCAGCAGTTCAGATAAGCATAGACTGTTACAACCGTTCCCTATATTGCCAAATATTTCCGCCTGTGCTAATCCAACGCCCCGCCTGTATTGCCATAAATGGCATGCAGCCAGGTCATTGGATTGCAACCGCACAGGTGGAAATATTTTGTCGGTTAATACCTTTTCCATCCGTTACAGAAGCATAAAACAGGCGGCCAGGAACGCGGCGAAAAGGCCGGTGAGAACCGGGGCAAGGTTTTTGCGGGCCAGCTCCACGGGATTGACGTTGCAGATGGCCGCAACCGGGATCAGCCCCCAGGGGACGATGGTTCCGCCGCCGACAAAGATAGCGCCGATCTGTCCCAATGCCGCCAGGATCGGAACGGAAGCCTGGGTGGCTGCGCCAAAGGTCTGCGCCAGGGCGCCGGTCAGGGGCAGGCCGGAAAAACCCGAGCCGTCCAGGCCGGTCAGGCAGCCGATGAAGAGCTGGAAGGCGGCGGCAATATAGGGATTTAAGGGCGTTTTGGCAGCCAGCCAGAGCGCCCAGTCATTCAGGATCCCATTTCCGAAATCCCTGCCCAGGATCTGGGAGATCCCGCTTCCGCCAAGGAAGAAGAACGCGCCGATGACGATAACCGGGGCAAAGATCCGGATTGCGAAGAGAAAACCGTCCGTTAAATACTGCGTCACCTTTTCCGGCGACTGTTTCCCAAAACCTAAGACGGCTCCGAGACACATGAGCAGCACGGCCGTCCCGGAAACGACACTGGTAGCGTCTGTGCCGTTTAAATCCAGCGCGAGCATACTGATAATGTCCAAGAGAAAGGCGGCGGGGATGCATACTGCCATGATTCGGGCGGCGCGGCGGCTATCTGGGGCCTGCGCCGGTTCGTCCGTATCATTTGGGCCTGATATGGGATGTTCTTTTATAGAACTATCCTGCTTTGCGGCCGAATTGGATTCATCAAAGCGATCCTTTCCTGAAATCCGTGCATGTTCGGCAATGCGGACCGGTTTTGACATGGACGAGCGGTTCAGGATAAAGGCGGCCAGCACGGTCACAATGCCCATGGTCAGAAAGACCGGGCCCGCCTGGGACAGGATGTCAGCCGCAGAAATCCCGGCGGCCGCGGCGGAGATGGCGGGCGCTCCCTGGATCACCACATCGTAGCTGAGCGCAAAGCCGTGGCCAAAGAGGTTCATGGCCATGGCGGCTGCCAGGGGAGACAGGCCGGCGCGGATGGCAAAGGGGATCATGATGGCCCCTACCAGCGCTACGGAAGGGGAGGGCCATAAAAAGAGTGAAAAGAGAAACATGGTAATACCCAGAAGCCACCAGGTCCGGGCCGGCGTTTTCATGATTTTCGACATGGGCTCCATCAGAAGCCGGTCGCTTCCCAGCTCGCCCATGCATTTCGACAGGGCGGTGACAAGGGCAATGGTGGCGATGATTTCCATGAATTCCCTGGCCGCATAGAGCGAGGCGCAGAACACGGTCTGGATTCCGCCCACAAAAGAACGGAGGCCGACGGCGCCGATGAGGAACAGAAACAGGACACAGACGATCGGAGTGTCCCGCCGCAGTACCATCACAGCCAGAACCGTGAGAACACCGATCAGATACAGTATATGGAGTGGCGTGAGAACCACAGCAGCAGATGCTGGCATAGCGTATATCTCCTGAAGAAAGAATTATACGATCAGGATATGTGGAAATGGTGAGGCGGGTGAAACGGATTTGGGGGAGGTTGTGGAAAAAAGGCTTTGGGGGGCGGATGGGATTAGGGGTGAGAGGGAGGGAAGCGCTGGGGAAGGAAAACAGGGTTATGGACGCATGGATCTGTTTTGCGGCCATAGCCCTGTTTTTGGGAAATGCATGTATGTCATTCTTTTATTTTGTCAATGTCTGTGAGATTTACGCCTGCCACATTCAGGATTGCTTTTATAATCATTTTGTGGTTTCCCGTACTAGAGCGTGTTTGAAAATTCATTCCTGGCATCTGCACGCCCCACTTCGCGGTATATTTGTGCCAAATTCACTTAACGTAGCCCACTACGCCGCGTTCATTTGGCACAAATCTCCCACAAAGTGGCACGCACAGCTACCAGAAAGCAATTTTCAAACACGCTCTAAGGAACTGTCTCGAAATAACTTCCCATATTCCTTGTCTTTTTCTCCGATAGCACTGCTCAAAAATCAGTTACATAGCCCGCTATGCGCCTGATTTTTGAGCAGTGCTCCCGAAGAAAAATCCTGCGGACTAATGGGAAGTTATTTCGAGACAGTTCCTAAGTGATTATCAATAATGACAGTATTTATATTTTATTTTATTTTATCAGCTATGAACAGGGATGCAAAGCTTATACGGGATTCGTTTTGTCAGTTTACTGTTTTTTCATGGGGTGGGGAAATAAGACACGATAACAAGAGGCTCTCATGATCCCCTCTTCCTGCCTTTTACGTAGGCAGTGCCGTATTAGAAAGTTCTATATTTTCTGATTTTGGCTTGGCCGGCATTGGCCTTTTGAAGATTTCCTTATATGGACTGACAAAGGTTGTTCCTATCATCCGTTGCCAGATGGTCGATCACGCTCAGGCATTCGCAGAAATATTCCAGATGCCGGAAGCTCCTCAGTGAGACTGCCTGGTTTATCGTCCCTTTCAGTACCCGGCATGGGGAATGCAACGTGCATTTGCTGGGATATCTCCGGAAAAATACAGAAGAAAGCCAAAACAGGCGGTCGAAGGAGATGTCAGGATGTAACAGTTCAGATAACCCTGAACTGTTACGGCATACGGCCATTCGGAATTGCCTGCGGCGATAGGGCCGTATGCCCGTAACCACTACGTTTTCGTACGGTCAGTGCGGTGAACGCGCTGACCTGTCTGAACTGTTACGTCAGGATTGCTGAGCCGGATGAACCGTGAGCGTAAGGAAGCCATACGCCAGGGGATTCCAACCGGATTTGGAAAATAGAAAAGCGGCTGTATCGATTATGCTTTCCCCACCCCATGAAAAGTAACCGCTTTTCTTCCGTAAGCTGGAATGGGTTCCTGCAGGAGCTGCCAATTATGCGAATCTCTGTTATAATTTCCCTATGGAAGAGTACCCATGACAGGGTGGCAGCCTCCCGAGCCAATGAAACCGGCTTGCCGGAATACAATGTACTCTCGGAATCTCGCTGCGCCTGATTTTGTGAGATGATTTTTTGTCAGATGTGCACAAATTTATGAGGCGTACGTGGAGCGTACGTTGATTAAATTTGGGTGCATCTGGCGGAAAATCATCTCACAAAATCAGGCGCAGCGAGATTCCGAGAGTACATTTTAGTAAAAGAGAGAATGGGAGGGCAGGATTTTTTGATTTTTTATGAGGAAGCTTTAGGTATTAATATAAAAAATCTCTATGACAGCACAGTGGATGATGAAAGGGGATATGAGGCATGGTTTGAGGAAAATTTTGAGAATAGAAGCGGACAATGATAAAAAGACGCATGATTTGGGAAAAGAAAATACAAAGGAGATTTACAGATGGAGTATTTCTGGCTGAAACAGGATAAGCGGTATGTGGATGTCCCGCATATTCACAGATTCGCCGGAACCTATAGAAGAAGCGATTTTACGGTGGAGCATGCATATAAAATTGCGGATCGCAACGTGGTTTTTGTGAATTCTGAGCATCGGCTGGACTATACGGATGTGATTGACCGGCAGATCTTTTTGGTCAGTGAGGATGTGAAAAGCGTATTTAAAATGTATGATCCGTCCATAACCTTTAAAACCTTTTGCCTGCTGGACAATGTGCATATGGATTTGAAATTGTATTATGCCCCGATCATCCCGCTTATTGACGGAACCGATGAACCGGAGCGATTTTGCCAGGAAGGACGCCGGGATAGGGAGCCTGTTATCAGGCGCGCGTACCTGAAGAGCCGCCCGATTGTCAGGCTGCGGGAGCTTCCTCCGGACGGGGTTGTGATCCGGCTCGATGTGGCGGAGAGCCTGCTGAGAAGAGGGCTGTTCAGGGCGGATATGGCCAGGCTGGCCCTAGCGCGTGTTTGAAAAGGCAGGAGGAGGACAATTCTTTATGGTAAAAATTTTTTTAATACTCATGTTTCTGGTGATATTATTTGGAGCGCCCAAATTCGGAGGACCCAAAAGAGGGGTGGTTTTAACAATACCGAATGGCCCGCCCCAGACACAGCGGCACACGGAATCCACGGACGAGCTTGTGGAACGGTATTACAGGGAGCGCGATTTTGAAAAAGCCCTTACATACGAGGAACAGGCGCTCCGGGATATGGAGTATGGCTCCATGGATACGGATACACTCTGCCGGCTAAATGCCATGCTGGGAGGCTGTTATGTGAGTCTTGGAGAATGTGAAAAGGGAAAGCCCTATATCGATACCGCGCTGAAGGAATATGAGGAGTCCGGTGAGACAGGAGAGAGCGTTTATATTGTCCGTCATATTGAGGGAATATATGCTCTTAAAACCGGCGAATACAGGATGGCGATCGATTCTTTTGAGGAAGCGCTCCGACAGGCTGAAGCTGTGGAAGCTCCGGACGGGGGAGTTGAGCTTGAAGTGGATATCGCGGGGATCTTCTGCGATATGGGCAGAGCCTTCCTGGAGCTGGGGGATATGGATTCGGCGCTGGAGATGCTGGGAAAGTCATATGAGATTGCGGGCAGCTTAAGGCTGGAAAGCGAGGTTGCTTATGATTATTATGAGGATGTACTGGAGCCGGTTATAAAGGAATGCTTTGAAACGATATCAGACACATCGGATGAGGAAATGGGATATGACGAATGGTTTTCAGCGCAGTTCGGAGAGCAGGTATGAGGCGGGTAAACGGGAGCGGGCCGCAGCATTCCTGGAGGAAATACAGGTGCTTATCCTGCAGGTGAGTAACCGGTACGGGGAAAGCGAAGCGGGACGCCAATGGGGCTTTATTGAGCGGTAAGGGAGCGCGCCATGGGATTGGGCTGCGGTCTGTGAGAAGAATTGCGGAAAAGTATCATGGGCAGATGGAGGTTGTGGAGAAGGGCGATGTTTTTTTTGTGGAAGTGATGGCGTATTGCTGAGAGCCGCCCGTTTACGCTTGGCCTTGGGTATCCCGCCATACATGTTTGGCCAGGCTGTGTATAGCAGCAGTATTTGCACGTAACAGTTCATTTCGCTTAAAAGAATCAAAGAAACACATAAAAAATTCCAGGAAATTCCCCCATAAACTTGACACAACCCCCAAATTATGATAGGATGGAGAATGCACTATTGTGGAGACTTGGGCATTTATGGTATCTCTATGCCCAAAAACAAAACATAGAAAGAAAACAGGGGTGAAACGTCGAATGGAGAAAAGCAGGATGCGTCCGGCAAAAGCCGGTAAAGGTGTAAGAATGACCTTCTCAAGACAAAAAGAAGTTCTCGAAATGCCGAATTTAATTGAGATTCAGAAGAATTCCTACCAGTGGTTCTTAGATGAGGGACTGCGGGAGGTGTTCGCCGATATCTCTCCGATTGCGGATTTTGCGGGGCATTTGAGTCTGGAATTTGTGGATTTTGCACTGTGTAAGGATGACATCAAATATACGATCGAAGAGTGTAAGGAACGCGACGCGACTTACGCTGCTCCTTTAAAGGTAAGGGTAAGGCTTTGCAATAAGGATAAAGACGAGATCAATGAACATGAGATATTTATGGGCGATCTTCCGCTTATGACCGACACCGGCTCTTTCGTAATTAACGGCGCTGAACGTGTAATCGTCAGCCAATTGGTACGTTCCCCTGGCATCTACTATGGAATTGCGCACGATAAGGTTGGTACGGAGTTATACAGTTGTACGGTGATCCCGAACCGGGGCGCGTGGCTGGAATATGAGACGGATTCCAATGATATTTTCTATGTACGCGTGGACCGGACAAGGAAGGTGCCGGTGACGGTGCTGATCCGCGCGCTGGGGTATGGGACCAATGCGGAGATCGTGGATCTGTTCGGCGATGAGCTGAAGCTGGAAAAGAGCTTTGAGAAGGATCCGTCCACATGCTATCAGGACGGGCTTCTGGAGCTGTATAAGAAGATCCGGCCCGGCGAGCCGCTTTCGGTGGACAGCGCGGAGAGTCTTTTAAACAGCATGTTTTTTGACCCCAGAAGATATGATCTGGCAAAGGTTGGCCGTTATAAATTTAACAAGAAGCTTCATTTTAAGAACCGTATCGCGGGCCAGACGCTGGCGGAGGATGTGGTTGACACCTCCACAGGCGAGATCCTGGCAAGTAAGGGCGATGTGGTTGACAAGCAGCTCGCTGAGGATATCCAGAACGCGGGCGTTCCCTTTGTGTGGATCCAGGGGGAGAAGAAGAACCACAAGGTTCTGTCCAATATGATGGTGGATCTGGCCGCTTACGTGGACTTTGATCCGGAGGAAGCCGGGGTGACAGAGTTAGTATTCTACCCGGCTCTTCAGAATATTCTGGCAGAAGTTTCCGGGGGAGAGGAGCTCAAGGATGCGGTTAAGAGGGGCATCCATGATCTCATTCCCAAGCATATTACAAAGGAGGATATCCTGGCCTCCATTAACTATAACATGCATCTGGAGGGCGGCATCGGCACGCCGGATGATATCGACCATCTTGGAAACCGCAGGATCCGCGCGGTCGGGGAGCTTTTGCAGAACCAGTACCGCATCGGCCTTTCGAGGATGGAGCGCGTGGTGCGCGAGAGGATGACGACACAGGACATGGAGGGCATTTCCGCCCAGTCTTTAATCAATATCAAGCCCGTAACAGCGGCTGTGAAGGAGTTCTTCGGAAGCTCCCAGCTCTCCCAGTTTATGGATCAGAACAACCCGCTGGCGGAGCTGACGCATAAGAGGCGTCTGTCAGCCCTGGGCCCGGGCGGTCTGTCGAGGGATCGCGCGGGATTTGAGGTGCGCGACGTACACTATACCCACTATGGGCGCATGTGTCCGATTGAGACGCCTGAGGGACCGAATATCGGGCTGATCAACTCCCTGGCCACCTATGCGAGGGTGAACCAGTACGGCTTTGTGGAAGCGCCGTACCGCGTGGTGGATAAGACGGATCCGGCGAACCCGGTTGTGACGGACGAGGTGGTTTACTTAACGGCCGACGAAGAGGATAATTTCGTGGTGGCGCAGGCGAACGAGCCTTTGGACGAGAACGGCCATTTTGTCCATAACAATGTATCCGGGCGTTTCCGCGAGGAGACGTCGGAATTCCAGAGAAAGAGAATTGATCTGATGGACGTTTCCCCGAAGATGGTTTTCTCTGTGGCGACCTCCATGATTCCGTTCCTGGAAAATGACGATGCGAACCGCGCGCTGATGGGTTCCAACATGCAGCGTCAGGCCGTGCCGCTCCTGACCACCGAGGCAGCCGTTGTCGGAACCGGTATCGAGGGCAAGGCGGCCGTGGACTCCGGCGTGTGCGTGCTGGCTAAGAATGCGGGAGTGATCGAGCGCTCGGCGTCGAATGAGATTGTGGTCAAGAGGGATACGGACGGGAACCGGGACGTGTACCGTCTTACGAAATTTAAGAGAAGCAACCAGTCTAACTGCTATAACCAGAAGCCGATCGTCTATAAGGGGGATCATGTGGAAGCCGGCGAGGTGATCGCCGACGGCCCGTCCACGGACAACGGCGAGATTGCCCTGGGCAAGAATCCGCTGATTGGCTTTATGACCTGGGAGGGGTACAACTACGAGGACGCTGTCCTGCTCTCGGAGCGTCTGGTGCAGGAGGATGTCTATACCTCGGTTCACATCGAGGAGTATGAGGCGGAGGCGCGCGATACGAAGCTGGGGCCTGAGGAGATCACGAGGGATGTGCCCGGCGTCGGCGAGGACGCCTTAAAGGATCTGGATGAGCGCGGGATTATCCGCATCGGCGCGGAGGTGCGCGCCGGCGATATCCTGGTCGGCAAGGTTACGCCCAAGGGCGAGACGGAGCTGACGGCGGAGGAACGCCTTCTGCGCGCGATTTTCGGCGAAAAGGCGAGAGAGGTCCGCGACACCTCCCTGAAGGTGCCGCACGGCGCGTACGGTATCATTGTGGACGCCAAGGTCTTTACAAGGGAGAACGGCGACGAGCTGTCCCCGGGCGTGAATGAGACGGTCCGCATCTATATTGCGCAGAAGCGTAAGATCTCTGTGGGCGATAAGATGGCCGGACGTCACGGAAACAAGGGCGTGGTTTCCCGCGTGCTGCCGGTGGAGGATATGCCGTTTCTGCCGAACGGCCGCCCGCTCGACATTGTGTTAAACCCGCTGGGCGTGCCGTCGCGTATGAATATCGGGCAGGTGCTGGAGATTCACTTAAGCCTTGCGGCAAGGGCGCTTGGGTTTAATGTGTCCACCCCGATCTTTGACGGCGCAAACGAGATTGATATTCAGGATACCCTGGAGCTGGCGAACGATTACGTAAACCTCTCCTGGGAGGAATTTGAGGAGAGATATAAGGATAAGGTGGATCCAAAGGTGATGGAGTACCTGGGAAGCCACTTAGAGCACAGGAAGCTCTGGAAGGGCGTGCCCTTAGGCCGCGACGGAAAGGTGAGGCTGCGCGACGGCCGTACCGGCGAATATTTTGACAGCCCGGTCACGATTGGGCACATGCATTATCTGAAGCTGCATCATCTGGTTGATGATAAGATCCATGCGCGTTCCACGGGTCCATACTCCCTTGTGACCCAGCAGCCCCTTGGCGGCAAGGCGCAGTTCGGAGGACAGCGTTTCGGCGAGATGGAGGTGTGGGCTCTGGAGGCGTACGGCGCGTCCTACACCCTTCAGGAGATTCTGACCGTTAAATCGGATGACGTGGCGGGCCGTGTGAAGACGTATGAGGCCATTATCAAGGGTGAAAATATCCCCGAGCCCGGCATTCCGGAATCCTTCAAGGTTCTTTTAAAGGAGCTGCAGTCCTTAAGCCTGGATGTGAGAGTGCTCAATGAGGACGGCTCTGAGGTGGAGCTGGCGGAGAATATTGACTACGGCGATACGGATATCCGTTCGATCCTGGAAAGCGACAGCAAGCAGTATTCCCAGAATGAATCCTTTGGGAATTACGGCTATCAGGAGCAGGAGTTTAAGGACGGAGAGCTGGCTTCCGTGGACGGCGGGGCAGAGGACATGGAAGAGGAATACAGCGATGATTATTCGGAAGAACAGGACGATTACGAGGACAGCATTCCGGAAGACGACTATTCGGACGGCGATATGGAGTGATCGTGATGCTGCGCGTTACGGCTTTCTGCTGTGAGGCGCAGCCTGTAACAGTTCAGGTGATCATATGATTATAGAAGGGAGTACCGCTCATGCCAGAGACAAATGAAACTTACCAACCACTGACGTTTGACGCGATTAAGATCGGTTTGGCATCTCCTGAGAAGATTCTGGAATGGTCTCACGGCGAGGTGAGAAAGCCGGAGACGATCAACTACCGGACGCTGAAGCCGGAGAAGGACGGTTTATTCTGCGAGCGCATCTTCGGGCCGAGCAAGGACTGGGAGTGCCATTGCGGAAAATATAAGAAAATCAGGTATAAGGGCGTTATCTGCGACCGGTGCGGCGTGGAGGTGACGAAGGCCAGCGTCCGCAGGGAGCGCGTGGGGCATATCGCCCTCGCGGCCCCGGTGTCCCATATCTGGTATTTTAAGGGGATTCCCAGCCGGATGGGCCTGATCCTGGACATTTCCCCGAGAACGCTGGAGAAGGTGCTTTATTTCGCCTCCTATATCGTTCTGGATCCGGGACAGACCAGCCTCCAGTATAAGCAGGTGCTGTCCGAGAAGGAGTACCGCGACGAGCTGGAGAAATACGGCTACGGCAATTTCCGCGTGGGGATGGGCGCGGAGGCGATACAGGAGCTTTTGCAGGCCATTGATCTGGAGCGCGATTCCGCGGATCTGCGCAAGCAGCTTAAGGATGCCACGGGCCAGAAGCGCGCGCGTATCATCAAGAGGCTGGAGGTCGTGGAGGCGTTCCGGAGTTCCGGAAATAAGCCGGAGTGGATGATCATGACCGTGATTCCGGTGATCCCGCCGGATATCCGTCCCATGGTGCAGCTCGACGGCGGCCGTTTCGCCACCTCTGACTTAAATGACCTGTACAGGAGAATTATCAACCGCAATAACCGTCTGGCAAGGCTTTTGGAGCTGGGCGCGCCGGATATCATCGTCCGCAACGAGAAGCGTATGCTGCAGGAAGCGGTGGACGCCCTGATCGACAACGGCAGGCGCGGAAGGCCGGTTACAGGCCCCGGAAACCGCGCGTTAAAATCCCTGTCCGATATGCTGAAGGGAAAGCAGGGCCGTTTCCGCCAGAACCTTCTGGGCAAGCGCGTGGACTATTCCGGCCGTTCCGTTATCGTGGTGGGGCCGGAGCTCAAGATCTACCAGTGCGGCCTTCCCAAGGAGATGGCGATTGAGCTTTTCAAGCCCTTTGTTATGAAGGAGCTGGTGTCAAACGGCACGGCTCATAATATAAAAAATGCGAAGAAGATGGTGGAGCGCCTGCAGCCCGAGGTATGGGATGTGCTGGAGGACGTAATCAAAGAGCACCCGGTGATGCTGAACCGCGCTCCTACGCTGCACAGGCTGGGCATCCAGGCGTTTGAGCCCATACTGGTAGAGGGTAAGGCGATCAAGCTGCATCCGCTGGTTTGTACGGCCTTCAACGCGGACTTTGACGGGGATCAGATGGCGGTTCATCTCCCCTTATCCGTAGAGGCGCAGGCCGAGTGCCGTTTCCTTCTGCTGTCTCCGAATAACTTATTAAAGCCCTCCGACGGCGGCCCTGTGGCGGTTCCCTCCCAGGATATGGTGCTTGGCATCTACTACCTGACCCAGGAGCGGCCGGGCGCAAAGGGAGAGGGCATGGCCTTTAAGAGCGTGAATGAGGCGATTCTGGCGTATGAGAACGGCGTCGTGACGCTGCATACGAGGGTAAAGGTGCGCGTGCAGAAGGAAGTGGATGAAAATACGGTGAAAACCGGCGTGATTGAGTCCACGGTGGGCCGCTTTATTTTCAATGAGATCATCCCGCAGGATCTGGGCTTTGTGGACAGGAGCCAGGATGAGAATGTGCTGAAGCTTGAGGTGGATTTCCATGTGGGCAAGAAGCAGTTAAAGCAGATCCTTGAAAAAGTTATCAATATCCACGGCGCGACCCAGACAGCGGTGACTCTGGATGATATTAAGGCCATTGGCTATAAATATTCCACCAGGGCGGCCATGACGGTTTCGATCTCGGATATGACGGTTCCGGCCAGCAAGCCGAAGCTGATCGCGGACGCGCAGGCCACGGTTGACCACATTGCCAAGAACTTCCGGCGCGGCCTGATCACAGAGGAAGAGCGCTATAAAGAAGTAATTGAGACCTGGAAGGCGACGGACGATCAGCTTACGCACGACCTTCTGACCGGTCTTGACAAATACAACAACATTTATATGATGGCCGATTCCGGCGCCCGTGGTTCGGATAAGCAGATTAAACAGCTTGCCGGCATGCGCGGCCTGATGGCGGATACGACAGGCCATACGATTGAACTGCCGATCAAGTCCAATTTCCGTGAGGGGCTGGACGTACTGGAATACTTTATCTCCGCGCACGGCGCGAGAAAGGGACTGTCCGATACGGCGCTTCGTACCGCGGACTCGGGTTATCTGACGCGGCGTCTGGTCGATGTCTCGCAGGATCTGATTGTCCGCGAGGACGACTGCTGCGAGGGGAAGGGCGAGATTCCGTTCATGGAGATCAAAGCCTTTATGGACGGCCAGGAGACGATCGAGACTCTGCAGGAGCGCATCACAGGACGCTTTATTGCCGAGACGATCACAGATCCCGAAACAGGGGAGGTTGTGATTCAGGAAAATCATATGTGTACCCCCAAGCGGGCGGCCGTTGTCATGGACGCTCTGAGAAAAGCGGGCAGAAATACGGTCAAGATCCGCACTGTGCTGACGTGTAAATCCCATATCGGCGTGTGCGCGAAGTGTTACGGCGCAAACATGGCGACCGGACAGCCGGTGCAGGTGGGCGAGGCAGTCGGAATCATCGCGGCCCAGTCCATCGGAGAGCCCGGAACGCAGCTTACGATGCGTACCTTCCACACAGGCGGCGTGGCCGGCGGCGATATCACACAGGGTCTTCCGCGTGTCGAGGAGCTTTTCGAGGCGCGTAAGCCCAAGGGACTTGCGATTATCACGGAGTTCGGCGGCATTGCGACGATCAAGGACACAAAGAAGAAGCGCGAGATCGTTGTCACAGACAATGAATCAGGGAATTCAAAGGCATACTTAATCCCTTATGGGTCGCGTATCAAGATTCAGGACGGCGCTCTTCTGGATGCCGGCGACGAGCTGACGGAAGGGAGCGTGAACCCGCATGACATCCTGAAAATTAAAGGCGTCCGCGCCGTACAGGATTACATGATCCAGGAAGTGCAGCGCGTGTACCGCTTACAGGGCGTGGAGATTAATGACAAGCACATTGAGATGATCGTGCGCCAGATGCTGAAAAAGATTAAGGTGGAGGAGAGCGGGGATTCTGACGTGCTTCCGGGAACCTCCATGGATGTGCTCGATTTCAATGATATGAATGACAGCCTGATCGCAGAGGGCAAAGAGCCGGCAGTGGGCCGGCAGGTGATGCTGGGCATTACAAAGGCGTCCCTGGCCACGAACTCGTTCCTGTCCGCGGCTTCCTTCCAGGAGACGACCAAGGTTCTGACCGAGGCCGCCATCAACGGAAAGGTGGATAAGCTGATAGGGCTTAAGGAAAATGTGCTGATCGGTAAGCTCATTCCGGCCGGAACAGGTATGAGGCGGTACCGGTCGATCAAGCTTGACACAGAGCTTGAGGAGGACGAGGCGATCATGCTGAGCGATGAGGAAGATTTAGATGAGGCGGCTCTGGACGAGGTGGATAAGATTATCCTGAATGAGGATGAGCTGCAGGAGGAATAGCAGATTTGAGCGCCTTTGCGCGGCCCTGAGGGGGCGTAAGGCGGTGGTGAAGACCCTGGGGGAGCTTTGACGGCTTTCCTGGGGTTTTTGCTGCGGGGGGAGGAACGGAGAAACGTTTCTTTTGATGCCTGACCTGTTTCCGGCGGCCTTATCACAACTGTCTTTGACTGGCATAAAGCTCAGGAACAGTCAGAAAATTGTAAGATATTTGTCAGGCGCTTTGTCTTGAAACCGGAAGAAAGATGTTTTATGCTAAAAACCAGACAAAACCAGAATTGGAAAAGGAGCTGAAACAATGATATTTAATAAAACAGATATGAACAGCATGTGTAAAATGAAGAGGCGCATGGGAGGCCGCCTGGCTTCTGCCGTGCTGGCGATATGCCTTTTTGCCGGAAATGCGCAGGCAGTATTTGCAGGCGATACGGTTTATGTGAACTGCGACGTGCTGCGCTGCCGTTCTACGGCGGAGATAAAGGACGGAAATATCGTGAAAAATGTCTACTTTGGCGATAAGCTGGAGCGGGTGGAATCAAAGGGCGAGTGGACGGTGGTCATGGTGAATGGAAAGAAGTGCTATGTTTCCTCGCAATATCTGTCAACGTCAAATCCGAAGGGAACATCGGCTTCTGCAGCGGGTTCCGGCAATTCAGGAGCGGCTTCGGCAAGCGGGGGAAGCGCCTCTATAGGGGGGACTCAGATAGGCGTGTCTTCTGACTGGAAATACGCGGATTTCTCCAAGATTAAGAGCGGGAGCGCGGTTCTTTATAAGACGGCTTCTTCCTCGAGAAAGAATAAGACCGTGTGCGTGAATGCAGGCCACGGGACGAGCGGGGGCGGGAGCGTGAAGACACAGTGCCATCCGGACGGGACGCCGAAGGTGACAGGCGGGACGACCGGGGCCGGGGCGACGGAGGCTGTCGCGGTGTCGTCAGGGATGACGTTTAACGACGGGACGTCGGAGGCGAATGTGACGCTGGCGCTGGCGAGAATCCTCAAGGAGAAGCTCCTGGCCGAGGGATATGATGTGCTGATGATCCGTGAGAGCGAGGATGTGCAGCTCGATAATATCGCCAGGACGGTGCTGGCAAATAATAAGGCCGACTGCCATATTGCGCTTCACTGGGATTCGACAGCCAATGACAAGGGCGCGTTTTACATGAGCGTTCCGAATGTGGCCTCCTACCGGGCCATGGAACCGGTCGCCTCCCACTGGGAGCAGCATAACCGTTTGGGAGAGGCCCTGGTACAGGGGCTTAAGGGCGCCGGAGTCAAGATTTTTTCAGGCGGAAGCATGGAAATGGATCTGACCCAGACCTCTTATTCCACGGTTCCCAGCATTGATATCGAGCTGGGGGACAAGGCGTCGGATCATTCGGCGGGCACGCTGAATACGCTTGCCAACGGGCTTACGTCCGGGGTAAATGCCTTTTTCAGTAATTAAGACGCAGAGCAGCCTGTTTCAGGCTGCCGGGCTTGTTACGGCGGCGGGGCATTCTGAAGCGGCAGCGCCCGCTGTCTGCGCCAGGGATATACCTGACGCAGACAGCGGGCGTTTTTTCATTGACTGTAATTCGGCTGTCCGGCTGTTTATCGCAGCCGTTCAGAGGTTATCTGGCCTGTTACGGTTTATCATCCTTTTTCATATAGGATTTGGCGTCCTTTAAGAAGGATGCGATGATCAGAAGGATGATAAAGGCAACCGGAAAGGCTGCGATGATGGATACGGTCTGCAGATTTTCCATGGAGTTATCGCTGAATACCAGCACGATGGGCAGGAGAATCAGCATGACGGACCAGAATACTTTAATGCCTATGTGCGGCTCCTCATCGTTTTTCAGCTCCCGGTAGGAGTAGGAGGACGCGACGAGGGCGATGGCGTCAAAGCTGGTGGCGTAAAAGGCGATCATGGTCAGGGCCAGAAGGATGAGCACCATGGGCGCAAGGGGCAGTGTACGGATAACGGCAATGATAGTGGCGTACAGGCTGCTGGCAGAGTAAATCCCCATGACGTCAAGTTTCCCGAATACCTGCAGCCCAAGGCTGTAGTTGCCGAGGATGATAAAGCTTATGAAGGTTCCGCCAAGGCCGAAGATGTAGCCGCCAAGGACGGTCTGCCTGACCGTTCTTCCCCTGGAGATATTTCCGATAAAGAAGGGCGAGGCCACACACCACACCATCCAGTAAGCCCAGTAAAAGATCGTCCAGTTCTGCGGGAAGGATGTCTCCCGGAGGGGATCTGTAAAGGTAGAGAGCCCGATGAAATTCTGGATGAGGTTTCCGATGGAGGAAAAGCCTGTTTCTATAATATATCTTGTTTCCCCTCCGAACAGCAGCACATAGGCCAGCAGGGCAAAGAAGAGGTACACGCAGGAGGAGGCCAGCTTCATCACGCCGTGCATGCCCCGCACAACGGATACGGTGTATACGATGCAGGTGACAACCAGGATGGTAATGGTGATGAAGTGAGAGTTCTCGATGCCGATCAGATCAGCCGCGATCTGGCTCATCAGAGGCGTTGCCAGGCTGAAGGTGGTGGCGGTTCCGGCTAACAGTGCCACGACCGCCAGAAGATCAATAATGCGCCCCGGCAGCTTATCGGTCCACGCGCCCAGGATGGGGCGGCAGGCTTCGGAATACTTCTGCTTGCGCCCTCCGCGCACATGGAGCATAAAGCCAAAGGCGACTGCCAGAACCAGATAAAAGCTCCAGGGAATGGGACCCCAGTGAAAGAGCGGATAAGTCCCGGACCAGTCCTGAATCGAGCCCATGCTCTCCAGATGGGGATCCTGCGCATAGAGGATCCATTCGCACAGGGAATAGAAGAGGATGTCAGCGGCCAGGCCGGAGGTGAACATCATCGATCCCCAGGCGAAATCGGAGTAAAGCGGCTTTTCTCCCGGCTTGCCCAGACGGATGGAGCCGTACTTAGAAAAGGCGAGGTAGATGGAGAAAAGGAAAATACCGAGGCCCGCGGCCAGATAAAGCGTCCCGAATTCTTCTCCCAGAAAGGTCCGGATTCCGGACAGAACCTGCTTTGAGGCGTCAGGAAGAAACAGAAAACCGAGGCAGAGGAAGAAAATAATGGCAAACGGAACGGCGGTGGTAATCCAGTCCAGCCGCTTTTTTAATGACATGTTCGGAGGATCCTGGTGATTTTGCTGTGTATGATTCATAGGTACTCCTTTCTGTAACCGATCTTATGTTCAAAAATCGATTAATAAATAAAATATTGAACATATTATAACACCGAATGGGAGAAAATACAAGTGTTTTAAGGAAAGTTGCTGATTACGGCCCTTCCACAACAAACAACGCTCCGCAATCATTTGCCTGAGTGCCAATAAGATGCTTGCAGCAAGCCATAGGACATGTTATAGTTGGATCAAGAGAAGATGCGTGGCATAGATTTTGTCGAATTATGCGGTGGCTATACATAATTTTGCGATGAAATCGTGTTGAAAGAGGATCTGATTCGAGTCTATAATCATGAGTGCCCGTTTTATTCTTGATAAGGAGGAGAGAAGATGGCTGAACTGAATATTGCGATTGCGGATGATAACAGGCAGGCTTTGGAAATGCTTGGCGAAATACTGGAGGGAGAGAAAGATTATCGTGTCGTCGGAAAGGCGGAAAATGGTGATGAAGCATACAAAATGATATTGAGGACAAAGCCGGATGTGGTTTTGATGGACATTGTGATGCCGGGGATGGACGGGATTACGGTGATGGAAAAGGTCAAAAATAATCCGGAGTTCAAGGAAAATCCGGCGTTTATCATGGTAACAGCAGCCAGCAGTGAAAATCTGACGCAGGATGCGTTTAATCTCGGGGCCAGCTATTATATTATGAAACCGTTCAGTAAAGACATCATTCTTGATAAACTCAAACGGCTGAACGGGTACAGGAACCGCACATCGACGCTGGCGGGGAGCAGAAAGGTGAAGCCTTTTGTCAGCAAACCGGATTATATGGAGCAGAATCTGGAGAATGATGTGACACAGATGCTGCATGAAATCGGGATTCCCGCGCATATTAAGGGGTATCAGTATCTGAGGGACGCGATTATTATGTCGGTTAATGATAAAGAAATGCTGGCTTCGGTCACAAAAATTTTGTATCCGACGATTGCAAAAAAGCATCAGACGACGCCGAGCCGTGTCGAGCGGGCCATCCGCCACGCGATTGAGGTAGCGTGGAGCAGGGGGAAGATGGATACGATCAATGATCTGTTTGGATATACGGTCAGCACCGGAAAGGGAAAGCCGACCAATTCGGAGTTTATCGCGCTGATTGTTGATAAAATCAGACTGGATTACAGAAGGGTGGGCGGAAATACGCTCTAACAAAAAAATCAGATACTACTTCCTTATTTCTGAATTATATTGTATAATATAGTTATCTTCGCGTGATGTGGATCGTGGGGTTCATTTAGCGGGAGGGGCGTGAAGTGCTGTAGCGTTGCAGCGTTTTAATACAGGCATTGGGAGGTAGCAGTAATGAAGAATATCCTTTTTGTTGCATCAGAAGCGGTTCCCTTTATCAAGACAGGGGGTCTGGCAGATGTTGTGGGTTCTCTGCCCAAGTGTTTTGATAAGCAGTATTTTGATGTCCGTGTCATGATTCCCAAGTATCTCTGCATTAAAGAGGAATTCCGGAATGAGATGAAGTATATCAGCCATTTCTATGTGGATTATCTGGGGCAGAGCCGTTATGTGGGAATTCTGGAATATGTTTATGATGGAATCACCTTTTATTTCATTGACAATGAGGGGTATTTCTGGGGCTCAAAGCCTTATGGCGACTGGTATTATGATTTGGAGAAGTTTTCATTCTTCAGCAAGGCTGCTTTGTGCGCCCTGCCGGTGATAGGCTTTAAACCGGATATCATCCACTGCCACGACTGGCAGACCGGGCTGATTCCGGTTCATTTGAAGGATAAATTCCACGGAGGAGATTTCTTCCGTGACATTAAGTCGGTTATGACCATACATAACCTGAAGTTCCAGGGCGTATGGGATGTGAAGACGATCAAGCGCTTTTCCGAGCTTCCGGACTATTATTTCTCGCCGGATAAGCTGGAGGCGTATAAGGACGGCAATCTGCTCAAGGGCGGGCTGGTGTACGCGGACGCGATCACCACGGTCAGCAATACGTATGCGGAGGAGATTAAGACACCGTTCTTTGGCGAAGGCTTAGACGGCCTGATGCGGGCCAGGGCCAACAGCCTGAGAGGCATTTTAAACGGAATTGATTACGATGAATTCAACCCGGAGACGGATACCCGGATTGTGCAGAATTACAGCGCGAAGAATTTCCGCAAGGAAAAGGTAAAGAATAAGAAGGAGCTTCAGGCGCAGCTTGGGCTTGCGCAGGATGACAGGAAGTTCCTGATTGGTATTGTTTCCCGCCTGACGGACCAGAAGGGATTTGATCTGATCCAGTGTGTGATGGACGAGATCTGCAGCGACGATGTGCAGCTTGTGGTTCTGGGAACCGGCGATGAGAAGTATGAGAATATGTTCCGCCATTTTGACTGGAAATATAATGACCGCGTATCGGCCAATATCTACTATTCCGAGGATCTGTCACACCGGATCTATGCGGGCTGCGACGCGTTCCTGATGCCGTCTCTGTTCGAGCCCTGCGGTTTAAGCCAGCTTATGGCCCTGCGCTACGGCACAGTGCCGATCGTGCGCGAGACAGGCGGCTTAAAGGATACGGTATGGCCGTACAATGAGTACGAGGGAACCGGAACGGGCTTTTCATTCGCAAACTACAATGCGCATGAGATGCTGGACTGCATCCGTTATGCGAAATATGTATTTTACAATAAAAAGCGTGAGTGGAACAAGATTGTGGACCGCGCGATGGCGGCTGATTTCTCCTGGAATGCGTCGGCGATGAAGTACCAGGAACTCTATGACTGGCTGATTGGATATTAAGGAGGCCGGGGTTCATGGAGCGGACAGGACTGAAACCGGAGGAGCGGGAAGCGGTTAAGGAGTGGGCCGGTGATGAGAGATGGGTGAAGCGGGAGGCATGGAAGGCGGACGAGGCGTATATGGCGTGCGTCCGGGACATTATGGAGCATCCTGTGTTTCTGTCCATGGACGGGTATTACCAGCATGGCCGGACGACCTGCCGGGAGCACTGCATCCGGGTTTCGTATTTGAGCTACCGGCTTTGCCGCAAATATGGCTGGGATTACCGCTCGGTCGCCCGGGCAGCTCTTTTGCATGATCTGTTTCTGTATGACTGGCATACGCATGCAAGAGAAACCGGAGATCATTTTCATGGGTTCACCCATCCCAGAGTTGCGATGGAGAATGCAGAGCGTTATTTTCAGGCGACGGAAAAGGAGCGGAACATGATTCTCTGCCATATGTGGCCCCTGACGCTGATTCCTCCCCGGTATAAGGAGGGATACGCCATTGTGTGGGCCGACAAATTCTGCAGCCTGGCAGAAGTCGGATCCGGAGTCAGGGAATGGTTTATCAATAATCTGCGTCCGGCATTGACCGGACGCTGACAGCAAAGCCCGTGTGTTTTCAATGAATTTGGGAACATACGGGCTGAAATTGTCGTAATGGCGCAACAGTTCAGCCTTTGGGGGGCGTTTTTGGGAGAGCACTACGGGAGATAAATATGACATTTTTTCAGCAGTTGACACGTAATCAGACTTTGATGAGCGCCGTGACGGGCTGGGTGGTGGCCCAGGTACTGAAGACTCTGCTTGACATCAGCCTCAACCGTTCCTTTAATCCGGAGCGGCTGGTCGGCTCCGGCGGGATGCCGAGCTCGCATTCGGCCACGGTATGCGGCCTGGCCACAGCGGCCGGTCTGCGCTATGGGACGGGGAGCTTTGAGTTTGCGATTTGCTTTATTCTGGCCGCTGTGGTGATGTATGACGCTATCGGCGTGCGGCAGGAGACGGGGAAGCAGGCGAAGGTGCTGAACCGGCTTCTTTTTGAGGATCTGCTGAAGCTGGACAGCGTTGTTTTGCAGGAAAAGCTGAAGGAGTATGTGGGGCATACGCCGATACAGGTGCTGGCGGGGGCGATTTTGGGGATTGTGATTGCAGTGGCGATGGATCCGCTTTTTGGATAGGCGCGGGGAAGCTGTTCAGGAGGCTGCGTTACTGGCCGGGGCATACCCCGATGTTAGAAGTTCTCATGTTACTGTTCACACACCAGCCAATTCGAGGTGTTTTTTGTGAGTGCAGCGCAGCGAAAGTCACAGAAAACCCGAGAGCAGCAGCGCTAAACCGCATTTTTTGCGGTTTGTGTGCATCGCGAAGCGTGTTACTGGGGACAACCCGGCAGGGGTGTGAACAGTAAGTAACAGTTCAAATAACCTGAACTGTTACGGCATCTGCCAATGAAAATCGCTTCGCGATGGGGCAGATGCCTGCTGCCGCCACGTTTTCGTACGGTCAGCGCAGCAGGTGCGCAGACCTATCTGAACTGTTACAACAGTAACGTTCTTATGTTAAAATTATGTTAAAAGAGCTTGATTTCCATACGATTCTATACTATACTGAATAGCATTACAGCGCCAGCCTGTTTTTTGCCCTGCGGCGGGGCGGACAGGCGGCTTAAGAATAGCGGCTGCAGTTTTCAGGCCGGCGGGCATGAGGGCTGGGGCGGGACAGAGAGGGTGAGAAACGATGTTTGCAGAAATAGATATATATTTCTGGATCAATTGCTTTTTTGGCTTTAGTCTGATCGGGTATGTATTGGAATGTGTGGTGCTGAGCCTGGAAAACAGGAAGTTTATTTATAACCGCGGCTTTGGGCATGGTCCGTTTTGTATTATTTACGGGTTTGGGGCGATCGGGGCCGCCCTGATACTGAGGCCCGTGGCGAATAATATGGTCAGGCTGTATTTTTGCAGTATGCTGATGGCCACCACGATGGAGCTGGTGACGGCGAGGATTATGATCTGGCTGTTTGGGGCTTTCTGGTGGGATTACAGCAAGAAGAGATATAATTACAAAGGAATTATCTGTCTGGAGAGCAGCCTTGGATGGGGACTCCTGGGTATTGTGTTTTTCCGCCTCCTAAATGTTTGGGTGCAGGGCGCGGTGAGCAGGATACCGGCAGGCATAGGAAAGTATGTCGCCCTGTCGCTCCTGATGTTTTATGCGGCTGATTTTCTGTATAGCTTCCATCTGGAGCGGCGTGAGAAGGACGGGGCGGGCGACGAGCCGGTGATTGGGCGCATGCGGGTCAATTAATATTGAGAAGCGTAGGGATATTTGTCCGCGGCAGCCAGATAGATGGTATGCGGGCATTGGCAGCCATTTTTCCAAAAGGATCTGTCAGAGCAGGGGCGGGGGCTTCTGTTCTGGCAGTTTTTTCATATATTAGAGCTCTCTGAGCAGGATTTTGCCGGATATAAAACCTGTCACGGGCGGCCCTTTCGCAGCGGTCCCTGCGGGCGCGGATTCTAACATTTTTCGCAATCCCCCCATACGCCCTTGTACTCTAACCGCCTTTTGTGGTATAAAATAGGGAGACAATTATTTGTTTAAAATATGAATGGAAGAGGAATCATACACAATGGAGACAAAACATAAAGCGGACGCTATCCGCGTGGTTTTGGCGTCTGCCTCGCCCAGGCGGCGGGATCTTCTGCGCCAGATTGGTCTTGATCCTGAAATCATTCCCAGTGAGGTTGACGAGAATATCCTGGCAGAACGCCCGGATGAGATGGTGATGGAGCTGTCGCGGCGAAAGGCGTCGGATGTGGCGGAGCGGCTGCGCCGGGAGCGGGCGGCGTCCGGGCGCGGAGAGGGGCTCTGCAATACGGTTGTGATCGGCGCTGATACGGTGGTCAGCGCAGGCGGAAGGATTCTCGGAAAGCCGCATGACCGCGGGGAGGCGTTTTGTATGTTAAAGAGCCTTCAGGGAAACTGCCATGCGGTATATACCGGGGTGACCGTGATATATGGCAAAACGGTTAAGACGTTTGCAGAGGAGACGCGGGTTAGGGCATATCCCATGACGGATGAGGAGATAAACGGCTATATTGACTGCGGGGAATCGATGGATAAGGCGGGCGCTTACGGGATTCAGGGACGGTTTGCGGCCTTTATCCGGGGAATAGAGGGCTCTTATACAAATGTGATGGGGCTGCCGGCCGGAAGGCTTTATCAGGAGCTTAAGGAACTTATGCGCGGAGGTCAGGATGATTAAATTAGTTGTGACAGACATTGACGGAACGTTGGTGGCGGACGGGGAGAACCAGGTGAACCCCAGGCTGTTTGAGCTGATCGCGGATCTGAAGGAGAAAAAGGGGATCCATTTTGCAGCGGCCAGCGGGAGGCAGGCGGCGAGTATTGAGTACACCTTCCGCCCGATTAAGGAGAAGATTTTTTATGTGGCTGAAAACGGCGCGTATATGGGATGCTATGGCCGGAATCTGTTTCTGTATCCCATGGAGAGAGGGCTGGCGGTGTCGCTGGCTGAGCGCATCCGGCAGGATCCGAACCTGGAGGTGATGGTCGGCGGGGCCAAGGGAACGTATCTGGAGACAGGGGATCAGGAGTTTATTGACTGGATGGTGAACGGGTATCATTTTCATATTATCCGCACAGAGGATGTGACAGCGGTCCAAGATGAGATTATTAAGGTATCCGCGTACCGCAAAAGCGATATTCAGGGGGCGACGAAGGCGCTTTTTGAGGAGTATTCGGACCGTGTGAAGATGACGATTTCCGGCGATATGTGGCTGGACTGCATGGCTCCCGGGATCAATAAGGGCGAGGCGGTGCGTACGCTGCAGGAGAGTTTGGGGATAAGCCCGGAGGAAACCATGGCCTTTGGGGATCAGATGAATGATATTGAGATGCTGGGCCGGGCGTATTACAGCTTTGCAGTAGGAAACGCCAGGGAAGAGGTAAAGCGGGCGGCCCGCTTTGAGGCTGATACGAACCGGAATAACGGCGTGATGAAGATTTTGCAGTTGCTTCAGTGAGGGGAGGCGTAGGGTGATTATCAGGAGGAAAGCCGGGGAAAGATGCGCAGGGCGAAAGGGCGTTTTTCTGGCAGCCGTTTTTCTGTCGGCGTGTCTGGCTGGCTGTAAGGCAGCGCTCCCTGTTCCGGGGGACGGGCAGAACGTGGAGGGATATTCACGGGCTGATATTATGGTGATTGCCACGACGGAAAAGAACCGCTATGAGGCAGTGTGTACGGATCAGATCTGGCAGGTTTCTCTGGAGGAGAGAGGGGAAACGTTTGATGATTATTTAACGGAGCAGATCCGATGCTTTATGGACGAGCTTAAGGTGATGAACCTGCTGGCCGAAGAAAGGGAGGTTGCCCTGACGGCTGAGGAGCGGGCCGCGATGGCCGAGGCTTCGCAGGTATATTATGAGCGTTTGACGGATGCGGATATTTCTTATATGGGTGTGACGAGGGAGTCGGTTAAGAGCCTGTTTGAGGATTACCGGCTGGCGGAGAAGCTTGTGGAGGATGTGACGGCAGGGATTGATCTGGAGGTCAGCGACAGCGAGGCCAAGATGATTTCTATCCAGCAGGTGAAATGTGCTGATTTCCAGGAGGCGCAGGCATTTGCGGCCAGGGTTTCGGAGGAGAATGCTGATTTTGAGGCGTGCGCCCTGGAAGCGGATCTTCCGGTTACGGCGCGCCGGCTGGGGCACGGGGAGGAGACGCCTGTGTTTGAGGAGGCGGCTTTTGCGCTGGCGGGCGGCCAGACAAGCGGGCCGATCGAGTCAGAGGGCTCGTTTTATGTGCTCAAATGCGTCAGCGATTACGATGAGGAGGCCACGGACGCCAGGAAGAAGCTGATTTTTGAGGAGAGGAAGCGCAGGGCGTTTCAGGCGATCTATGACAGCTTCCGCGAAACGGTGGCGCTGTCGTACCCGGAGAATGTGTGGGAGGAGTTGTCCCTGGGAGAGGGAAGCTACAGCGCGGGAGCGGATTTTTTTGAGATTTACAGGGAATATGCGAAATAACCGTTTTGGTTGTCTGTACGGTTACCGGAATGAACAGAAAAGGAAAGAAATGATATGAGAGAAGATCGGGATGGCAGAGGCAGGCGCCAGAACCAGGGGCAGAGCCGGAGAAGAGACAGCGGCCGGAAAGAGCGCAAAGGCATGGGAGGCGTGGGATTTCTGTCCCTTGTGCTGGCGGCGCTGGTGGTGACGGCCGGATGGCTTTACTGGCATAGAATGATAAGGGGAGAGAGCAGGAAGGCGGATGAGCGGGATCAGATGGCGGAGGTGGAGACAGAGTTTTTTCCGGATGATCCGTCGGCCAGCCGTGTTCTTTTAGAGAGCAGCCAGGTGAAGGAAGCGCCGGGGGAGAGCGAAGCGGGGGACGCGGTGCGGCATGAGACGGCGGGAGAGACGCCAGGCTCCGGGAAGACGGCGCGGACACCGGAGGAGCAGATGGAGCAGATGACGCTTGAGGAAAAGGTTCTGCAGCTTTTTATTATCACGCCGGAGGCGCTGACCGGGGTGAACGAGGTGTATGCGGCCGGGGCGGCGACCAGGGAGGCGATCGGCGCGTATCCTGTGGGCGGGCTTGTCTATTTCCGGCAGAATTTGAAAAGTCCGGAACAGGTCAGGGACATGCTTTCTAAGTCAAAGGGGTATTTTGTGGATCGGATCGGCGTGATCCCGTTTCTGAGCGTGGACGAGGAAGGCGGGCAGGTGGCAAGGATCAGCGGCCGCGAGGAGTTTGGGGAAGCGTCTTTTCCTGATATGAGCGAGATCGGCGCGGGCGGGGATCCGAAGGAGGCTTACCGGGTCGGAACCGTAATCGGGGAGTATTTGGCCGGATACGGATTTAATGTAGATTTCGCGCCTGTGGCGGATGTGATAACGAATCCGGAGAACACGGTGGTGGCGAGGCGTTCCTTTGGGAGCAGAGGCGCGTCGGCGGCTGCCTTTACGAATGAGGTGATCCGCGGGCTTAAGGAGAAGGGCGTGGAGGCGGTTGTAAAGCATTTTCCGGGTCACGGGGGGACGGCTGAGGACAGCCATAAGGGGTATGCGCAGACGCTCCGGACGCTTGAGGAGATGCGGGAGGAGGAGTTTGTCCCCTTCCGGGAAGGCATAAAGGCCGGGTGCCGTTTCGTGATGGTCGGTCATATCGCAGCGCCAAAGGTGACGGGCGACGAGACGCCTGCTGTATTTTCAAAGAAAATGGTGACGGATATTCTGCGGGGAGAACTGGGGTTTGACGGGATTGTTGTGACAGACGCGCTGAATATGGGCGCCGTGACAGATTCCTACGGGTCGGCGGAGGCGGCGGTACTGGCCCTTGAGGCTGGAGTCGATATGCTTCTGATGCCCGCTGATTTCAAAGGGGCCTATAACGGGGTGCTGCAGGCCGTGAAAAGCGGGACGCTTTCCGAGGCGCGGATTGAGGAGTCGGTCCGGCGGATTCTGGCAGTGAAAATGGGGATGGAGTAGACGGTTATGGTAGCGTTAAGGATACAGGATTTAAAAGAATTTACAAAGAAGCTGTTTATTGGGGAGACGTTTGATAAATGGATGGTCAGAGAGGCGTCGGTTGTTACGTATAATCGGTTTGCTATTGACGGCGCGGTCCGGAGGGGATATTATTCCGAGGAGGAGAGGCAGGAGCAGGGGATCGGGGAATACTCCTTCTGGAAGATAATCCGGCCGTTCTGCTTTTCTCTGATTAAGGGGAAACGTCTGCCGGAGAGCTTTGCCATTGTGTTTAAGCTGCCGCCCGCGCAGACGGCCCGTTTTCTGGAAGCGCACGGCCTGTCCTGGAAGCCGGAGGAGACAGGGCTTTATATCAATGTGCGCTATGAGGATCAGGCGCTGTATTGTGTGAGCGGGCTGTCTGTGAACCAGTTTACTATGGATAAGAGCCTGGAACATGAGTGGGATGAAGCTGTGAAGGGATTTTTGAAGAAAGAGGGGATTGCCGCAGAGACGGGCTGACTGGAACAGTCCGTCTCTGCGGCAATCACAGTTTGGCGTGTGGTATTTTTCAGTGTGTTAAAATGTACTGCAGGAACAGGCATGGTATCCCCTTATTCTGTTCCCAGATCGCGGGATATTCGGAAAATGCGACCGGGCAGGCGGAGCGCCCCACCTCAAGGGTGATCCCGGCGATCGGGGAGGTTTCGCGCTGCAGCCAGTCTTTGAGGCCGCCGACGCCCTTGGAGCCCATGATCTGGTATCCGGTCACTCCGGAGGCGGCCGTTGCCATGTCATACGATTCGGCCGCTTTTTTGTTGTCGTTCGTATCCCAGTAAATCACCTGTCCCATGGCGTGGTAGTTGATGACAGCAGAGAAGCCGTTCTGCGCAATCACGTTTGCCAGGGCCTGTGATTCCGGCTCGGAGAGCGGGGCGCTTCCCTTGAAATCTGAGGATGAGCCGTGGTTTAAAGTAGGATTTAAGGACTCCCAGTCAGCGTTGAAATTGTGGTTTAAATCAACGCCGCGCGCGTTGCTCTTCCAGCGGACGAGATATTGTTCATAGGGGAGCGCAGTGCGTTCCTCAGCCACATCGGCGGCATACATGGCCCGTATGCCTTCCAGAAGCTCCGGGGAACGGATGGCGCTTTCTCCGAGCTGGCTGAGCGCGACTCCGTCCGGGTTGGACATGGGGATAAAGTGGATGGCAGTCTGACCCATCAGGGCGTTTAGCGGCTGGCCAAGGTAGCTGCCGGAATCCTGGAAGGCCAGCATGTATTCAATCTGCTGCATCATCAGGGGAACGACGATATATTCCCTTCCGTGGATGGCGCCCTGAAAGAGGATCTTTTTCTGGGCGCCCGGGTTGCCGATGACGATATCGTAGATATACCTGCCGTCCAGGGTCTGGCCGATCGTCTGATAACTGATGCGGCCCGGATAGCGGGCGGCCAGGGCAAGGATGTCCTGCTCCATCTGTTCGTAGCTATATTTGTCAACGGGATGCACGATGGGATCCATAATCGCCTGATTGTAAAAGGAATCATCCGCAGCGGGCGGAGTATCGGGGATCGTGACGGATCCTCCGCCTCCCGGGCCGGCAGGGCCGGAACCGGTCCCGGAGTCAGGAACCGTAACTGCAGGCGGTATATCGCCGGCGGGGCCTGCCCATGCAGAAAGCGGAGCTGCCGCCAGAAAGGCAAGCGACAGGCACAGACAGCCTGCGACAGTCTTTTTTGTTATATGTTTACGAGAGTTATGGGTAAAATTCATGAAGCTTATCCTCCTTTTTCTTACGTAAATTATAAAAGCGGGGAGGATAAATGTCAACGTGGTGGAAAAAATTGAAAGAAAAAAGAAAAAAGTGTTACAGTTCACGGGGCGGGGAAAACAGACGTCAAGCTTGCTTGTAAGGCGGTTTTCCGCCAGTTTTCCCCATCGGGCGGACGCCCGATGCTTCTTGTCTGGCTATGCCGGACAAGAAGATGAGTCCCAAGAATAGTAACAAAAAAGTGACTGTGGCTTAAATACATGGCAGAGGTGTGAATGGGATCAGGGGCAATGGCCTGAAAACGGAACATATTTGCAGGCCGCATCGCATAATCTGTAAAAATAAGATTTTGCGGGGGATTTTCCGTGAAAGAATATATCGAGGAGCGTGCGGTAGCGATAGCCAATTACATTATAGACTACAATGCGACGGTGAGGCAGACGGCGAAGAAATTTGGGATTTCCAAATCCACGGTGCATAAGGATGTGACGGATCGCTTAGAGCACATCAATCCGTCTCTTGCGGCGCGGGCCAGGGTGATTCTGGATATCAACAAGGCGGAGCGGCACATCCGCGGCGGGATGGCGACAAGGGAGAAATACCAGCACCAGCTCCAGGCGTGCAGCAGGGATCGGGATTAGCGGACGCCTGTAAATGCAAAAGTTTTTCTGTTCCAGGTCATAAAGCGCTGCGGGCTCCAATAAAATGGTAGTAATTAAACCAAGCAGGGAGTTGTTATGAAAATCCTAAAAAAAGGAAAACAGTGTTTCGCGCTTTTTGTACTGTCGCTTCTGATGCTGGCCGCGTGCCTGGCCGGGTGCGGCAAGAAGGAGGAAGCGGAGGATAAGATCCAGGATCTGGAGTTTACGGTTGTGGGGCAGAATGAGATTCCCCAGGAGCTGCAGGAGATCATTGAGCAAAAGAAGCGGGAGCCGTTCCGTCTGACGTATACGAGCGGCCAGGATCTGTACATAGCGGCCGGATATGGGGAACAAAAAACAGGGGGGTACAGTATTACAGTGCCGGAGCTTTATCTGACGGAGAATTCCATCACGATCCGGACCGAGCTTGAGGGACCGGAGCAGGGAGAGCAGACCGGTTCTGAGCCGTCGTATCCATATGTCGTTGTGAGGATGGAGTTTATGGAGAAGCCGGTCGTGTTTAAATAGCAGGTATGTAACAGAATAATGGAATTGCGGATTCCCGGCTATTCACATGCTGCCGTTCACGGGGCGGGGAAAACCGGCAGAAAACAGACGTCAAGCTCGCTTGCAAGGCGGTTTTCTGCCGGTTTTCCCCGCCCTGTGAACGGCCGGGAATAATTTATGAAGTTTTTATTTGTATATCCGCCTTGTTTGAGGTATAATACAATCAATACAGACAGTGTGTTCGATGCCGTTCATTCAGGAAAGCCCGTTCGGGCCGGGCATCGGCGGGTTCATATGGTTCGATGCTTTCATTTGATGTGTATCGCATAGCAAATCCGGAATAATGTGTTAAAAATCAGAATAGAATGTTATTGTTCGCTGCAATCACAGCGGCCGTTCCTTTTTTGTATACAGGTTTTTGCCGGGATCAGGTGCAGATCACGGTGAATGTCAGCGATGTTTTATCAGGCCGCCGGAAAGGAAATCAGACGGGAGATGAGAGGAGAATACAGGGGATTACACAAGGCTTACAGCGAGATTTTGTTCTGCTGGCAGGAGGCTTCGCCTGGGCGCTGTCAGAGGGAGCCGTACCAGAGCGTAAAGAAGAAGGAGAGGATGTACGATGAATATGGAGTATGCGCGGCGCGGGATGCGCGCAGGCGGGAGGCGGATTTTTAAACATACGCGCGCGGACGCCCGGACAGCGTGGGGAAGGCTGTGCCTGGCCTTTATGCTCTGTCTGTCCGCGGCGCCGGATATGGGCGCTTTTTGGGGGATGGGCTCTGGTTTTGTCTATGCGCGCGAGGAGAGGCAGGATGGAGACTGGGCGCGCTATTCGGAGATCTATGATTCGCCGGAGATGATTCCGGAGCCCCCGGAGGAGTTCACAGATGAAGGCGGGGAGCGCTTTAGGCTTGTATCAAAGACGCTTCTGGAGGTTCCGGCCACAGGACGGAGACGGCAGTTGTCCGGGGAGGTGATCTACCGGGAGGTGAGCCGGGATATGGAAGCGCCGCAGACCGCGCAGATGGAGGTTTGGGACGAGGAGAGCGGGAAGACATTTGAAGCAGCGCTTCCTTTTCAGAGCGCGTCCTTTGAAGAGGAGCGCTGGAGCGGGGATTTTGCGTTTACCGTGACCTTTCACACGTATGGGGCGGATTATTACCGTCTGGGGGAGCTTACAATTCCGCATGATCCAAAGGGACCTTCCCTGTGGACATACCGGGCCGAACTTTTGGAGGCGCTGGGGAAAAGGGAAGAGGATTATCGGATTGAGTCGATTGGATGGGACGGGGAGGCGTACAGGGATGAAAACGGGATTCTCTGCCGCGACGCCCGAGCGTCGGGAAGCCGGAGAGTGTGGGATTGCCGGGCGGTTTATGCCGGAGAGACGGCGCTTCCGGATTACACGAGATACCGGCTTTTGACGGAGTATGAGAGGGCGGGGCCGGAGGATGGGGAAACGGCTTACCGCGGGATGCCGGGAGGCGAGCCGGCCAGGGATGCCGGGCGGATCGCGCGTCCCGGGGCGATACCGCGCGGGGCGTCCCGGGAGGAGATCCCGGCATGGCTTGTGTGGTTGAGGAGAAGCGTCGGCGTGTCGTTCAGCCTTCTGTTTGCAGCGGCGGCGATATGGGGCTTTCGGCGGCTCCTTAAGCTGGCCGGCCGGATCCGGGAGGAGAGGGAGTCATAAAAAGATACTGTAATGAAGCGTTGTTGACTATTCCCGCGGACGGGCTTATACTTTATGGAGACAGATGTACTCCCGGAATCCTGCTGCGCCTGATTCCGGGAGTACATTTAAAGCGCAGGAGGGATGAACTTATGTCCAGGGAGGTTGTATTTAAGATGGAGCGGCCGAATCTGGTAGAGATCGGCCAGACCGTGGAGGTTACGGAGTCGGTCACGCCGTTTAATGTAAACTATATGATCGAGCCGGCTGTGGCCATGTCCGGCCTGTTTAAGCTGAATGACAGGTTAAAGGCGGATCATGGAGTGGTGAAGAATATTGAGGAGAATGACAGGGGATTCTATGTAACAGTAGAGTTTGAGGAACAGGAGGAGAAATGATGAAAAAGATTCCGCAGGATCCGGCTATGTGCGTGAGTTTTGTGAATACGCAGCTCCGGGATGGCTTTTCTGATTTGGATGAGTTCTGCCGGGAATTTGAGATAGAGCGGGCCAGGCTGGAGGATAAGCTATCAGAGGCCGGCTATGCGTATGACAGGGCGGTGAATCGTTTTAAGTAGGGCCGGAAGGCCGGGGTGATGCAGGATGGAGATGTTGGCGTGTGTGTTTGACGAGGCGGCCGGGCTGTGGCAGTGGATTCTGCTCCATATCTGGGCAATTAATCTGGCGCTTTGCGTGGTGATTGTCTTTTTCCGCCGCCATGATCCAAGGGCGGTCTGGACCTGGCTTCTTGCGCTTTATTTTATTCCCGTTTTCGGGTTTTTGTTTTATCTTTTGCTGGAGCAGGATTTCAGGAAGAGCAAGATGTTCCGGGTCAAGGAGGTTGAGGACCGGCTGAAGTATTCGGCGCGCAACCAGGAGGAGTTTATTAAAAGCCGCGATATGGCGCTTTTGGGGACGCTGGCAGGCTATTACTCGGATCTGGTGGTGTATAACCTGGAGACGTCCGGCGCGGTGCTGACGATGAATAACCGGGTGGATCTGCTGACCGACGGCGTGGAGAAGTTCGCGGATTTGAGAGCAGAGCTTGAGAAGGCCAGCCGCTATATCCATATCCAGTATTACATTATTAAAAATGACGAGGTATTTGGCTCCCTGCTTCCGATCCTTCTTAAAAAGGCCGCGCAGGGCGTGGAGATCCGGATCCTGTATGACGGCATGGGCGGGCGGTTTATGCCTAAGAGGACCTGGGAACGCCTTAGAAAGGCCGGCGTGAAGACAGCAGTATTCTTCCCTCCCTTTTTAGGCCGTCTGAACCTGCGTGTCAATTACCGGAACCACCGCAAGATTGTGGTGATTGACGGGCGGGTCGGCTATGTGGGCGGATTTAATATCGGAAAGGAATATATTTCAAAGGATCCGAAGTTTGGCTATTGGCGCGACACGCATTTAAAGCTGCGCGGCGAGGCTGTTTTAGGGCTTCAGCTCCGCTTTGCGCAGGACTGGAACTATGCGTCCGGTGAGAACCTGTTCCGGGATATGTCTTATTTTAAGGAAGAGGGCCTTCCCCTGCCTGCGGACAGTCTCCTGGAGGGAGTGGGAATCCAGATCATATCCAGCGGGCCGGATACGCAGACGCGCCAGATCCGTGATAATTATCTGGAGCTGTTTCACAAGGCCCGCCATCACATTTACATCCAGACGCCGTACTTTATTCCGGATGACGCCGTTTTATCCGCCCTGCAGATCGCGGCGCGCTCCGGCGTGGATGTGCGCCTGATGATCCCCTGCAAGCCGGATCACCCCTTTGTGTACTGGGCGACGTATTCCTACGCCGGCGATCTGTTAAAAGCAGGGGCCCGATGCTATACGTATGAGAACGGCTTTCTGCACGCCAAGGGTGTGACAGTGGACGGGTGCGTGAGCTGTTACGGGACAGCCAATATGGATATACGCAGCTTTCAGCTTAATTTTGAGGTCAATGCCGTGATCTATGACGAGCGGACGACAGAACGGCTGGAGGACGTATTCCTTAAGGATCTGCCGCGCTGCCGTGAAATCACGCTGGATGATTATAATGAGCGCGGGCTCCTGATCCGCTTTAAGGAGCAGTGCTGCCGCCTTTTGTCGCCGCTTTTATAGATGTGGGAAGCGAAACTGACTCTTGTAAAACGCGCCTTCTTTTTATATAATAGACACGATAAAAAGAGGAGGAGACGTTATGCTTCGGTTTATAGTAGTGGCAGTGATTTTATTTGGATTCCTGGGAGGCTCGGTTGGCAAACTGCACAGGCTTAAGGAGCTGGCAAAGTCGAATCCCAATCAGATGGAGGAGGAGAGCCTGCGGATTGTGAGGAAGATGTTCCGTCTGATCCTGCATGTCGTGGGCGTGTCCGTGACGGTTAAGGGCATGGAGAATATCCCCAAGGGGCAGCCGGTGCTCTATGTGGGGAACCACAGGAGCTATTTTGACATTCTGGTGGGCTATACCACGGTTCCGGGAAAACTGGGATTTGTGGCGAAAAAGGAGATGCTGCGGTATCCGTTCCTGTCGGACTGGATGGTGAATGTCAACTGCCTGTTCTTAGACCGGAAGAACATCAAGGAGGGCTTAAAGGCAATTCTGGAGGGGATTGAGAAGGTGAAGCGCGGCGTGTCCATCTGGATCTTCCCGGAGGGGACCCGCAACCGGAGCGAAGACATCCTTGAGCTTCTTCCGTTTAAGGAGGGGAGCTTAAAGATCGCGGAAAAATCGGGATGCCCGGTGATCCCTGTGGCGATCTCAGGCACAGCGGATGTCTTTGAAAAGCATATTCCGTTCATGCGTCCGTCGCGTGTGACGATCGAATTCGGGACGCCGTTTTATATTAAGAAGCTGCCTCCTGAAGAGAGGAAATTTGCCGGTACTTATACGAGAAAAATTATTATTGAGATGCTGGAGAAGGAGATCAGTAGCCATGGATCTGAAGGAAATCAGAATAAAGCTGGATGAAATCGATACGCAGATGGAGTCCCTTTTTGAGGAGCGCATGCGCCTGTGCGGGGAGGTGGCAGAGTATAAGCTTGCCACTGGAAAGGCTGTTTACGATCCGGAGCGGGAGGCGGAAAAGATAAAAGCCCTGACCGGTATGGCAAACGGGGCGTTTAATAAGCAGGCCGTGGGGGAGCTGTTCCTCCAGATGATGACGTTAAGCCGCCGGTATCAGTACCAGACGATGGCGGAGAGGACGAAACGGCCTGATTTGGGCTTTCGGCCGGTAAAAGAGCTGGATATAAAGGGCAAGAGGGTTGCTTTCCAGGGGCTTTTTGGGGCTTACGGGCATGCGGCTGCCATGGGATTTTTCGGCGGGGACGCAGATATCTATCATGTGAAGCGTTTTGAGGATCTGATGGAGGAGGTGCAGGAAGGCCGGGCCGATTTTGGAGTCCTTCCCATTGAAAATTCGTCCGCGGGGGCGGTGACGGATAATTATGATCTGCTGGTCAGATACCCGAATTTTATTGTGGCAGAGATTTTCATTCCTGTGAACCATTTCCTGCTGGGGACGCAGGATGCAGAGCTTCAGGATGTGGAGACGGTGTATGCGCATCCGCAGGCGCTGATGCAGAGCTCGGAGTATTTAAACGCCAGGAGAAGCTGGCGGCAGGTGAGCATGGAGAATAATGCGGTGGCGGCGAAAAAGGTGCAGGAGGACGGGGATAAGAGACAGGCGGCTGTTGCCAGCGAGACAGCGGGCGCGCTGTACGGCTTAAAGCCCCTGGCCGGGCCGATCAATAACAGCAGGGACAATACCACGCGTTTTCTGATCCTCTCAAAAGAACCCGTCTACCGGGAGGGGGCGGAGAAGCTGAGCCTGTGCTTTGAGCTGCCGCATACGAGCGGAAGCCTTTACAATATCCTGGGCAATTTTATTTTTAATCATGTCAATATGAGGATGATCGAGTCGCGTCCCATCCCGGGGCGGAGCTGGGAGTACCGGTTTTTTGTGGATATTGAGGGAAATCTGGAGGATGCGGGCGTGATGAACGCGTTGTTTGGTATTATGAGAGAGGCAAAGAATGTGAAGATCCTGGGGAATTATTAAGGGACAGGGAAAGGCACAAACGAAAAAGGAGCGGTATGGGAGAGAAGAAGACGGGCGGTGCAAACCGTATGATTTTGTACCGGAATTTGCAGTATCAGGAATTATTTGACGATATGTGCGGCCTTTTGTCGGGCGGCGCGGGGGATGCCTGCGCCTGCGCCGGGCGGCTGATTGATATGGCAGTGGCTTATGGGTTCAGCGGGAATCTGTGGCGCTGCTTTTTGGCTTTTTGTATGGCGTCCCATGAGAACGCCTACAGCGTAGCCTGCGAGATTTCCGGCTCTCCGGGGGGGAGCCTGGAGCGCCTGGCGGCCCTTGATTTTGCGCGGATGAGGGAGGTGTTTTCCTGCGACATCGGCGCTCTGGACGCGGACGGGGAAAACTTGTTCGGACAGCTTGCGGATTTTGAGAATCCGGCGGGGAACAGCCGCGTGCTGAACAGGCGGATCCGGGATCGGATCATGGAGCTTGCCGCGGCCCTTTCCGGGGCAGAGGACACACAGGCATTCCAGGCCGCGGTGACAGAGTTTTACCGGGAATATGGCGTGGGGCGGTTTGGCCTGAATCAGGCGTTTCACGTGCGTCCGGGCGGGAGCGGGGCTGTTTCGATTGAGCCGGTGACGCGTGTGGAATGTATCCGTCTTGAGGATCTGGTGGGGTATGAGCGGCAGAAGGAGAAGCTGATCGGGAATACGGAGGCATTTATTGAGGGCCGGGCGGCGAATAACGTTCTGTTATTCGGGGACAGCGGCACAGGGAAGTCGTCGAGCATTAAGGCAGTCCTGAACCGGTACTATGACAGGGGGCTGCGGATGATTGAGGTCTATAAGCATCAGTTCGGCTGCCTTTTTGACGTGCTGGAGCAAATCAAGGACCGCAATTACCGCTTTATTATTTATATGGATGATCTGTCATTTGAGGAGCATGAGACAGAATATAAATATTTAAAGGCGCTGATCGAGGGCGGGCTGGGGATCAAGCCGGAAAATGTGCTGATTTACGCCACCTCGAACCGCCGTCATCTGATTCGGGAGAAGTTCAGCGATAAGCGGGAGCTGGACGACGAGCTGCACAGCAGCGACACGGTGCAGGAAAAGCTGTCTCTGGCGTCCCGCTTTGGCGTGACGATATACTATGGCTCTCCGGACAAGAAGGAGTTCCAGCGGATTGTGAGGACGCTGGCGAAGCGGCATCATATTTCGATGCCGGAGGATGAGCTTTACCTGGAGGCGAACCGGTGGGAGTTAAGCCACGGGGGCTTATCCGGCCGCACGGCGGCCCAGTTTATCACATATTTACTGGGAAAATGAGGCAGGAGGTAATGGAGTATGGCAATGAAAACCTTTGCTGCGATTGATGTAGGCTCATTTGATCTGGAGATGGGGATCTATGAGATTTCGACCAAATTCGGGATCCGGGAGATCGATCACCTGCGCCATACGCTGGTGCTTGGCAAGGAAACCTACAATGACGGCAGGCTGAGCTACGCGCTGGTGGAGGAGATGTGCGGGGTTCTTAAGAAGTTTACGGAGGTGATGAAGTCCTATCGGGTGGATGATTACCGCGCCTGCGCGGCCAGCGCGCTGCGCGAGGCAAAGAACAGCCAGATTGTCCTTGACCAGATCAGCGTGCGCACCGGGCTGAATGTAAAGACTTTAAGCAATTCAGAGCTCCGGTTTTTAAGCTATAAGGCGGTCGCGTCCCGCAATACGGAATTCCAGAAAACCGTCCAGACGGGAACCGCGATTATGGACGTGGGCTTTGGCAGCTCCCAGATTTCCCTGTTCGACAAGGATACGCTGGTTTCGACACAGAACTTAAAGCTGGGCGTTTTGCGGATCAGCGAGATGGCGGCGCACTGGCGGGTGAATTACCGCATGGTGCCGGAGATCATCGAGGAGATGGTGGAGAGCGAGCTGTATACATTTAAAAAGATGTACCTGAAGGACCGTCAGATCCGAAATCTGATTGTGACCGGGGAGAGCATTATCTATATGGTGCGGCGCGGGATGAAGGAAAAGACGAGGGAGCGCTTTACGGCCGGCCAGTTTAAGGAATTCTGCACAAAGCTGATTCACATGACGCTGGATGAGATTGAGGACGCATATGAGCTGGAGCACGATTACGCGGCGATTCTGGTCCCGAGCGCGATTATCTATAAAACGCTTCTGGATATGACCGGGGCGGAGAATGTATGGACGCCGGGCATCCGCCTGTGCGACGGCATTGCCGCGGAATACGGCCAGGAGAACAAGCTCGTCAAGTTCCATCACGATTTTACAGGCGATATCCTGTCCGCAGCGCGCAATATGGCAAAGCGCTATAAGTGCCACGGCGCGCATGCGCAGGAGGTGGAGCGCGCGGCGGTGGCGATTTTCAACGCCACAAAGAAATACCACGGCCTGGGCGAGCGGGAGAGGCTGCTTTTGCAGATAGCCGCCATTCTCCATGCCTGCGGGAAGTTTATCAGCATCACCGGCTGCTCGGAGAGTTCGTATCAGATTGTGATGGCCACGGAGATCATCGGCCTGTCTCACTTAGAGCAGGAGATTGTCGCGAACGTGGTGTGCTATAATATCCAGGAATATGCCTATGATGATGTGGAGCTGAGCTCGGATCCCTCGCAGTCAGAGGGTTCGGCAAAATCCGGCCGGGAGATTAAGAACGTCATTGCCAAGCTGACGGCGATCCTGCGCCTGGCCAATTCCATGGATCGGGGGCACAGGCAGAAGCTGGCCGACTGCCGCCTGTCGGTCCGGGACAATGAGCTGGTGGTGACGACCGCCTATGCGGGGAATATGATGTCAGAGGTGTATTCCTTTAACCAGAAGGCGGACTTTTTTGAGGAAATATTTGGAATACGGCCTGTAATCAGGCAGAAACGGAGGTCGTAGACGTGGCGGAAGCAGAAGTGAGATACATGGAACCGGAGAATTATGTGAATCGTGAGCTTAGCTGGCTGGAGTTTAATTACCGGGTGCTGGGCGAGGCAAGAGATAAGACGACGCCGCTTTTTGACAGGCTGAAATTTTTAAGCATCACGGCCTCCAATCTGGACGAATTCTTTATGGTGCGCGTCGCTTCATTAAAGGATATGGTGCATGCGGGCTACAATAAGCCGGACATTGCCGGGATGACAGCGCAGCAGCAGCTCGACGCGATCGGCGTAAAGACGCATGCGCTGGTTGAGGATCAGTATAAGACGTACTCCAGGGCGCTTCTTCCCCTGCTCCATGATAACGGCCTGCGGGTGGTCGCGGGCCATGAGGAGCTAAACGAGGCGGAGGGCGCGTATGTGGATCGGTATTTTGAGGAAATGGTGTACCCGGTCCTGACGCCCATGGCGGTGGATTCGTCGCGCCCGTTTCCCCTGATCCGCAACAAATCGCTGAATATCGCGGCTCTGGTTAAGAAGAAAAAGGGCGACGAGGAGCTGGAGTTTGCCATGGTGCAGGTTCCGTCTGTGCTTCCGCGCGTGCTGGTTCTGCCGGATTCGCGGCCGGCCGCGATCATTTATCTGGAGGAGATTATTGAGCGAAACATTGACAAGCTGTTTTTGAATTATGATATTATCTCCTGCCATCCCTTCCGCGTTATGCGGAATGCGGATTTAAGCATTGATGAGGACGAGGCGGAGGATCTGTTAAAGGAGATCGAGAAAAAGCTGAAAAAACGCCAGTGGGGCGAGGTGATCCGGCTGGATATTGAGGCGAACGCGGATAAGCGGCTTTTGCGCATCCTGAAAAAGGAGCTTTCCGTGGGGAATGAGTCCATCTATGAGATCGACGGCCCTCTTGATCTGACGGTGCTGATGAAGGTTTACGGTCTTCCGGGCTTTGAGGGCTTCAAGGCGCCGCCCTATACGCCCCAGCCTGTCCCGGCGCTGATGAATGAGGATGATATTTTCACAAATATCCGCAAGGGGGATATCCTTGTCACACATCCCTTTGAGACCTTCCAGCCGGTGGTGGATTTCATCAAACGGGCCGCAAGGGATCCCGAGGTGCTGGCGATCAAGCAGACGCTGTACCGCGTGAGCGGAAACTCGCCGATCATTTCGGCGCTGGCGGAGGCGGCGGATAACGGTAAACAGGTTTCAGTCCTGGTGGAGCTGAAGGCGCGGTTTGACGAGGAAAACAATATTCTGTGGGCCAAGATGCTGGAAAAGGCGGGCTGCCATGTCATCTACGGCCTGCTGGGTTTAAAGACCCACAGCAAGATCACCCTGATCGTGCGCAAGGAAGAGGACGGAATCCGGCGCTATGTGCATCTGGGAACCGGGAATTACAATGATTCCACGGCGAAGCTCTATACGGACTGCGGCTTATTTACGTGTGATCCGCAGATTGGGGAGGACGCCACGGCTGTCTTCAATATGCTGTCCGGGTATTCGGAGCCGCTTGGATGGAATAAGCTGTCTGTTGCGCCTCTGTGGCTGCGCGGGAGGTTTAAGAGGCTGATCATGCGGGAAATCAGGAATGCGCAGGAGGGGAAGCCGGCCCGTATTGTGGCCAAGATGAATTCGCTGTGCGATAAGGAGATGATTGCAAACCTCTATGAAGCGTCGTGCGCGGGCGTGCAGATTGAGCTCATCGTGCGCGGGATATGCTGCCTGAAGGCGGGCATACCGGGCCTCAGCGAACACATTACGGTGCGGTCCATCGTGGGGAATTTCCTGGAGCACAGCCGGATCTTCCTGTTTGAGAACGGGGGAGATAAAAGGGTGTTTATGGGAAGCGCGGACTGGATGCCGAGAAATTTAGACCGCCGTGTGGAGATCCTGTTCCCGGTTGAGGACGGGGAGCTTAAGGAGCGGCTGCTCCATATTCTCGATGTGCAGCTTGCGGATAATGTGAAAGCCCAGTACCTGCGCCCGGACGGGAGCTATGGGAAGCGCGACCGCCGCGGCCGGGCCCCGGTCAATTCACAGGAGGTGTTCTGTGAGGAGGCGGTGAGGGCGGCTAAGGCGGAGGAAACGATGAAGGATCCCATGAGAGCAAGGGTGTTTGTCCCTCTGGAGCAGGAGAGCTTACTGGACAGCTAAGGCGTCCGGGTATGGCGTGCCGACGGGAGAGAGGGGAAATTGTATCCGGAACACTGGCAGCCTTCCCACGATAAACAACATTCCGCAATAGTCCGCTGTACTAGAGCGTGTTTGAAAAATGCTTTCTGCCAGATGTGCGTTCCGCTTTGTGGGAGATTTGGGCCAAATGAACGCGGCGCAGTGGGCTGCGTTAAGTGAATTTGGCACAAATATGCCGCAAAGTGGGGCGTGCAGATGGCGGGAATGATTTTTCAAACACGCTCTAGGCGCTATTGGTTCAGGCCGTCTGAACGGTTGAGTGTAACTGCTGACCATTCAGATTGCCTAAAATGTTACTGGACATTGTCCCCATAACGGTCAGAGTTTATAAAAAATTGCATAAAACTTTATATGATTTTAATATTTCCTTGACTTTTCATGTAGGAATTGCTAAAATAGACTAAAGTTTAAAACCTGGTTTAAACCAGTGTCTGCGCGCGGCACAATCATGAAAAAAGGGGGAACTTATTTTATGCTTGATGGACTTAATAATCTGGTCGGTATCCTGAACGGTCCTATCTGGGGCGTTGGAATGCTGGTACTGATTTTCGGCAGCGGCCTGTTTTTTACAATACGTTTAGGCTTTTTCCAGTTCGTGCATTTTAAGGATATGTGGAGCCGTATTATTGACAAGAGCAATTCCGAATCCGGTATTTCCTCATTCGCATCTTTCTGTACCACCATGGCCATGCGTGTGGGCACCGGTAACGTTGCAGGCGTTGCGGTTGCTCTTTACATGGGCGGCCCGGGCGCTCTGTTCTGGATGATTTTAGCCGGTATGACGAACTCGGCGGTGTGCTTTACAGAGTGTACGCTGGCTGTTCTTTATAAGACAAAGATAGACGGCCAGTACCGCGGCGGCGGCGCTTACTGTGCGGAGAGAGGTCTTGGATGGAAAGCCTACGGCGCGTTTTTCGCGGCTTTCTTCGGTATCGGCGTGGCCTGCTTTATGCCGGCGGCGGCGACCTACACGATCTGCGACGGCTTTAAGAACGCGATCGGTATCCCGATGTGGATTTCCGCTCTCGTTGTAGCCCTTATCATGGCAGTTGTAGTTATCGGCGGCGTTAAGAGAATCAGCGCGGTTGCGTCCCTGATCGTTCCGCCTATGGTAACGATTTATCTGATTGTAACGGTTATTATTTTACTGATGAATATCGGCCAGCTTCCTTCCCTGCTCGGCACGATTGTAAAGTGCGCGTTTGGAAGCACGGAAGCGCTTTTAGGCGGCGGCGTCGGCATCGCGATCCAGCAGGGTGTTAAGAGAGGCACCTTCTCGTCCGCATCCGGTATGGGCGAGTCCTCCCCGACCGCGGCAGCGGCAGAGACGAGCCACCCGGTGAAACAGGGTATGGCAAACGCGGCCGGCGTATGGCTGGATACGGTTATTGTCTGTACCGCATCCGGTCTGATGATGCTTCTTACCGGCTGCTACAACACACAGTTCGGTTATGTTGGAACCGGCGCTCCGGAGCTGGCAGATCTGGCGGCGTCAGGGACAAACGGCGTTATCTTCGTTCAGCTTGGCTGCCGTACCGTGCTTGGCGGTATCGCTCCTCTGTTCATCGCTGTGATGCTCGCGCTGTTCTCCTTTACCTGTCTGATCAGCTATTACTATGAGGCTGAGACAGCGACCCTGTATCTGTTCCAGGGCAAGGATAAGGAGAAGACCCGTAAGACGGTTATCCGCATCATGCAGATTGCCATGCCGATCCTGATCTTTATCTGGGGCAATATTGACTCCGGCCTTGCATGGAACTTATCAGACCTTGCGCTGGGCGGCTCGACCTGGATCAACATGCTGATCGTGCTTGCGCTGTCTCCGAAGGCTTTTGCCCTCTACAAGGACTATGAGGAGCAGATGAAGGCCAAGAAGGATCCGTACTACAACCCGGATAAGTTATCCTGGAAGGGTGTGGATGTGGAGATGTGGAAGGAAATCAACAAGGATCGCATCGCGGCTGATAAATAAGCGGGCGGTTTACGATAATGCTGATGAAGTTTGTTTACATAAAGTGATTTTATGAGAAAGAGGGTGTTCCCGGGGCGGGAGCGCCCTCTTTTGATGCACAGGCCCGCAAAGGGGGAGTTTGCTGACAAAGCAGCATGCGGGCTGCGCGGCGGGTAGGGGAAGAACTTTTCCAATCCCCTGCTTGATGCCAGTTTCGGCTGAACAGCTTGCATATGGGAGGGGTGTACCCCTGTTTTTCGGTGAAAGCTTACCGAAACAGCCCCTGCAGAGGGCCGGAAGCGCCGGACAGCCTGCTTATATGCGTTTCTCCAGCCAGGCCACTGCCTGATAGAGCAGGGCGGATACGATGCAGAGGATAACGATGCTCATGACCACCATATCCATTTTGAAGAGGCGTGGGTACGGAGTGACACGATTGCGTATCGGTTTCCGTATTTAGACAACCGTCTCCACAAGGGTCTTTTTATTTAGTTTGAGCACCTTCACTCCAGGTTCTTTCTTTTTATTGAAATTAAAGCTGATCATATATCCCTTTTCCTGGCGGAAATAGTTCAGATAGTCTGTGAGCTGTTCTTCTCCTCTTTCGTTATATTCATTCCCATGTCATATTCTCTGTCTGCTGTCACTTCTTCTAAAACGGATATCTCTTGGCTCAGTGTGTCTGCACAGCTTTTTCCATCTTTTATACATTGTACAAAATATCCGGCAAATGCAGTTGCAAACTGATGTTCACTTTCAAAGCTGGACGTACTGAGCAGTTGAAAATCCATGGAAATCACAAAATAATTCTCATTAAGATATTGGGCCAGAGCTTTCAGCGCCGTGGCCTTCCCATATTGCCTGCCCCGGTTTATGACGAAATATTTTCCCTGGTTCACAACCCCCGTTTTGATCCTGCTCAATCTGTCATCAAGTTTTACCATATAATGAATGGAAGGGTTGCATGTTGCATACGTCTTCTGTATTGAAATAACGAGCCATACTGCTTTCATTCTTCTTTTATATCATGTACTCCCGGAGTCTCTCCGCATCTGCCTTTGCGGCTGATTTTCCGAGCGTACATTATCCTTTGGCAGCCGTCCGCTTTCGTTATACTGCTCTCCCCATATTTTGTAAAGGAAACAAAATCCGGGCAGGCAGATCTCTATAATCCGCCGGCCCGGATACTTTCCTCTTTATCAGGAAGCTCCCTTAAAATCTCCCATGTCCCGCGCCCTCCCCGACCGTTAAACCGGATGTATCCCCCGGTTGTCAATTCCTTCATACGATTCCTCACCATATATGCGGATCGCCCCATCTGCTCTGCCAGTTTTCCCGCAGTCATGGAAGGCGCGTTTCTCAGCAATTCCATGATTCTTCTGCGGTCTAAATATCGTCCTCTCACAGTTTCCGGGGCAAAAGGATAATTAAACCACAGGGTAAAATCTCCGGGCATCCATTCCCCCGTATATCCTGTAAGTTCTCCGGCATCCGTGGAAAGTTTCTTCATCCTCAGGGGGTCAAAGCATAGTTCAAGCTGCCATTCATGGACGCGGATCTCACGGATGTCCTCAAGCATTGCGGCGGCGGCCGCTTTCTCGAATCCCCCGTTTTCCAGCCGGTTCTGAATCGCTTCTATCCTGTGTTCCGGGCTGCGGCTTTGCCATTCAAGCTGCTTTAAGTTATCTTTCTGCGCCTGAAGCCCGGCGAGCTCCTTTTCTAATGCGCCATTCTTTTTCCGGTAATCCCTGTCGGAGATCACACCGTTCAGAAGCTTTGTCAGAAGAACATCCTTCTGCGCCTCCAGGCGTTTTTCTTCTTTTTTAACTTTCCCGTATGCCTGCCGGGCAGGTATACCGCCAAGTATGTCCCTGAGAATCCGCACAGTGTGTCCCGCAATCCGCTCTTTGTCCAGTCCTTTGACAGCACAGTAACCGCTGCTTATCTGCCTCAGCAAATCCAATACTGTGTTTTCATTTAAGTGAATGTTGTCACATCCACTGGTAAAGCCCGGGGCCTCTTTTCGGATTTCGGCGCATCCGGCCGCATCGCTTCTTCCTTTTTCAAGATACGTGCTGCATTTCCATTCGATCACCGGATGCTCTCTGTCTGCATAACGATGTCTCCATGTGCGGTAATAGGGTTTCCCGCACTGGCAGCAGACGATTTTCCCGGACAAGGCATATTGGCCTGTGCGGCCGTCCTTTTGAAAAATTTCATGACGATGAAAATATGCCGCCCGATCCGTCATGGCCTGGTTTGCCTGTGACCATAAATCCTCGTCTACAATGGCAGGCGCGGCCTTATTCATGTAAATCCATTGTTCTTTTGGGATCTTCACTGTTTTTTTCGTCTCAAAATCATAGTGACGCCGGTTCATAATCATGGTTCCTTTGTACAGGGGATTGCGGATGATCCTTGCCACACAGGCGGCTGTCAGGGGATTTCCGGTTCTTTTTACATACCCCTGCTCTAAAAACATGCTGGAAATGGCGCGGCTTCCATATCCGGCGGCGCTGTATGCATATATTTTGCGGATGATCGCCGCCTCCTCTTCGATTACCTCCACAGAACCGTCCGCCCGCTTGAGAAAGCCAAATGTCCTGGAAGTCAGCATGGCCTTTCCGCCGTTTTTCTGGCGGCTGCGGTGGGCGTTGTTTATTTTCTTACTCAGTTCCCGGCTGTACTCTTCTGCCAAAATTGCTTTGATTCCGGTAATCAGGGCGTCATCTGTTGTATAAAATTTCTGCTCTATGTACATGAACAGACGTTTTTCATGGCTCAACATCCGGTCAAGAAAGAGATACCAGTCTTTTACATTGCGCATTAAGCGATCCTGGCTTTTGATGACAATGATATCAAATTTATCAGACAGCAGATCCTCAAACAGCCGGTTATATTCGTCCCGTCCTCTTGTTGTTGTGCCGCTTTTGAGTTCCACATACCGGTCAGACAACACCCACCCCTGCTCTCTGACACAGTTCTCGCTTTCCGCAACCTGCTTGCGCAGCGCGTCGGTCTGGCTTTCTTCTTCTGTGCTGCAGCGGCAATAGATGACAGCGCGGGGCAATGCCAATCAATCTCCCTCCTTTAAAAGCGCAAGGAAGCGGACCTGCTCTTCGGGCGTTATCCATTTTTCGCTGGCAAGCAGCCGGGCAATCTGGCTTAAGACGGCTTTTTCATCCCGGGTGAATATTATATGGGATGTTTCTTTTTCCGGTTTGATGCGTATATGATCCATGCTCTGCGAACCCGTTTTTTATAAGAATATGGGCGGCGGCCTGTCTGCTTGCGCGATTTTTTATTTTCTTTTTCATCCTCCTAATTTTTGTTATTCTATCAAAGTTTGGGAAATTAAGCCGATATATCTTAATAAGAACACGTTTTCCAGTACAGCATTGCTTTAGTTTACGAGTAAAAAACGCCTGATATTTGTGTCATCTGTGCGTCTGCGAAGGGACGGCGTAGTGGGGTTTACGGCCAGCTTCTCAGGCGTACAGAGGGCGTGGATAGCGAGTGCTGTTTGCCCGCAAACTAATGCAATGCTGTACTGGCACAGGGAAGGAAAAAAGGTATGTCAAAGATAAAAGCGGACCGTACAGCTTCGGATGTATCTGCCAGAGCGGATAAAGAATTTCTGCTTGCCAGGCAGCAGGCGGAAATAAAGAGCGGTGAGGCGCTGCTTCGGGAGATTTCCCGCACAGAGATGGAACAGCATGATAAAGCGCAGTCATCCGATAAAGATGAAGATCAGGAGGATCCGAAGGACACGGCCGAGATTTCCGAAGCGCGCAGGTGGACGCCCCCGGACGGGGCAGATTTTGTGCGCGGGGTTCTCCGGTGGATACTGGAGATGGAGGAAGCCTGGGATATTCTCCTGGGATGGAAGCCGGATCCCGGCCTTGATCTTCCGGCGCAGCTTCAGCAACTGTCAAAACTGTATCTCACGCTTCTGGAAGCCGCTTTAAAATATGCGGAAGGGGAAAATCTGACAGAGCAGTTGGAACGTCTCGACGGCATGATGGCTCAGAAATTGGATTTGGTGATGGAGATAAAGCTTAGGCAGCTCATTTCCCTTTTAGAAAATACCGGGCAGGCGGGAACCCTGGACAGCGTCCGCTCCGGCCTTTACAGGCAGACCGCCGGACGGACGCTGTCCCCGCAGGCGGCGCACACGCTGTTTGTTCAGGGAAGGCAGTCGGGCGGAAGAAACGCCGGGCGTTCTGGCGCGGCCGCCTCTTTTCGCGGGGAAGGCATGGTTTACCAGTCGTCCGGGAAAGTAAATACCCGGTTTCAGCAGACGTATCGTACACAGCAAAATTCGTGGAAAGAGCAGATCCGGCAGAGAAATGAAACCATCAGCAATGCCAGGAACGGTATTGCTGAAAACACTCTTCAACGGGGCGGATGCTCTTTTTGCTCCGGCAGAGAGCTGGAGAGGGCAAACCGGTTTGCCGAACATATAGATTTAAACGGTAATCTGCTCAAAAATCCCGGCATCAGCGCCAGAAACGAAGAGGTAACGGGACTGCTGGCCGCGGTGATGTCCATCAAGGGACAGGTTTACGCCGCGAAAAGCCGGGAGAGCGCGTCGATTGGCTTTCCCCTTCAGCGCGCCATTGAAAAAATCATAGATCCGTACCTGAACCGGAAGGGGGCCTTGAACGTATATTACCACATCTTAACCGCGTACAGGCAGACACAGGATCCGCAGAAGGCCATTGAGGACGGGCGGGAGTATGCCTTCCGGCGGTTTCAGGAAAAACAGAAGGATCCCGCAAACCAGAGCTCCCCTCACTATTCCAGGGAGTCCGGTTTTTTCCGGACCCTGTTGAAGGGCTTAAGCCCGGAACGGGAGCTGGCCGCGGGGATGGCTATTCTGCAAAAGGACTGGCAAAATTTTCTGTTCGTCATCGGAAACAGACCGGGCGCTTCTTATTTACCGGGAATGGAAATCCGCAGTCCCTGGGGCGTCCTGGCCGATACGGCGGCATATCGGCCAGGCGGCGGCGGAAAGGCCGGGAAGCTCTTACTGGGAGCTGCTGTGCTCGTCCTTATGGCCGTTCTGGCTGTCATAGGTTTTAGGTTTATGTGAGTAGCTGTCAGGAAATAACCTGTAATATGGCCTGTCCTTTCCGCGGCAGCATGGTTTACAGGTTCTTTCCCAACAATTCCCGGGGATACTGAACACGGTTGTTTTTCCTATCAGAAGGCGCTCACAGCGAAATACCTGCGATCCGTAGATGATCAGGTATCCCAGCCCGGAGCGGGCCGCCAGGAATTCTCCGATGATCACGCCCACCAGGCAGAGGCCGATGTTGACCTTCATGTTGCTGATGATGAGCGGGATCGAGCCGGGAAGCAGTACCTTAAAAAGCACGTCACGCCGTTTCCCGCCCAGTGAATAGATGAGCTTGATCTGTTCCGGATCTGTGCCGCAAAATCCGTTGTGCAGGGTCATGACCGCGCCGAATACGGCGACAGATACGGCTGCCACGATGATGGTTTTGACATTGTTGCCCAGCCAGACGATGAGGATAGGGGCCAGGGCCGATTTGGGCAGGCTGTTGAGCATGACCAGATACGGCTCCAGAATGTCGGAAAGCGTGCGGCTGGACCAGAGAAGGAGGGCCCCCGCGAGGCCCGCGGCGATGACCAGAAAAAAGCTCGCGAGCGTTTCCAGGATCGTCACGCCTGTGTGAAGGAAAATGCTCCCGTCCCTGGCCATGCTGATAAAGCAGAGGGCTGTGCGCGACGGCGAGCTGAATATAAAATCATTGATGAGTCCCAGTCTGGCCCCCAGCTCCCAGAGGGCCAGGAGCAGGGCGAGAAGCAGGATACGGCAGGCTGTGACCAGCCTGCGCCGCCTGTTCTGCCTGGCAACGTATTCCTGCTGGGCCAGGGTTTCATGTAATCCCATGCGATACCTCCGTTGATTTATTCTGTAATATGGTCCATACTTCATTAAAGCAGGAAGAAAAGACGGGGTCATTGCGCCGCTTTAAAGGCGTCATGTCTGGATCCGGAAATGGAGTTTTAAGTATAGCCTTGATCCGGGCCGGCCTGTCTGACAGAATCATGATCCGATCCGCCACGCTGACGGCCTCTGACAGATCGTGCGTGATGAGGACAGCCGTTTTGTGCTGTTTGCGGATGATGGCGCTGATATCATCACAGACAGAGAGGCGGGTCTGGTAGTCCAGGGCGGAAAAAGGTTCATCCAAAAGAAGGATATCCGGTTCCAGGGCCAGTGTCCGGATCAGCGCTGCCCTCTGGCGCATGCCGCCCGAGAGCTCGGAGGGGCGCGCGTTCATAAAATGGGCCAGGCCATAGTCGGCCATCATCTCTTTCAGCCGTTTTTGATGGGCTTCGTCGTTTTTTTTGCGGATTTCCAGGCCGAGCGAGGCGTTGGCCAGGATGGTTCTCCATTCAAACAGGTGATCCCTCTGGAGCATGTAGCCGATCTCTTCGGCATGCCCTGTTTCCGGACGGCCGTCGATGCGGATTTCTCCGGAATCCGGAGGCAGGAGGCCGCAAAGGAGGGAGAGGAGCGTCGATTTGCCGCAGCCGGAAGGCCCGACGATGGCAAGAAATTCTCCTGTATTTACTGAAAAGGATATATTGTAAAGCGCCTGTGTCTCCCCTTCCATGGTGTGATAGGAATAACACAGGCCGGAAACCTCCAGTTTTGGTATCATGTTCACCTCATAAAATAGGGGCTTTAGTTTAGGATATGCGTGATCGGCGGGCTGTGAATCGTATTTCAGAGGAATTGGAGGCGTTTTTTGTTACTGTTCACACACAATGTCAGTTAGGAACTGTTAAGAAATAACTTTTCAATAGTGCGCAGGATTTTTCTTCGAGAGTGCTGCTCAAAAATCAGGCGCATAGTGGGCTATGTAACTGATTTTTGAGCAGCACTATCGGAGAAAAAGACAAGCAATATGAAAAGTTATTTCTTGACAGTTCCTTAGTTAAGTGAAATGTCCGCTTAACTAACTGACATTGTGTGTGAACAGTAACCGTTTTTTAACCTCAGGTCTGACCGAAATGATAACGGCTTGACCGGGGGGAAAAAAGGTGTGATAATAAGAGCAGAAACGCCGCATGGAGATCTGAATACCGGAATTCGGGCTGGAGATAGCAGCACTGGATGCCAAAGCGGCTGCGATGAAGGGGAACGTATGGGCAGTTTTTCAGAAAATCATATTGACAGCTACGAGAGAAAAGCGCCGGTTTATCAGATACATCGGCTGTGTCAGGAAGGGCGGATTGTATTTCCCTCTGTCCCTTTAGCGGGAAAGCAAAAAAGAACCGAGAGGATTTCTGAGACAGTGGAAGCGATTCTTTTGGGAATCACATTGAAAAGTGGAGCTTTGCCAGAGAGCAGGGGATTCGCAACGGCTTGTACGGAGAGGAGGCGGAGCGGTTTCTGAGTCTTTTGGTATGGAATCTCAGAGGGACAGCCGATTTTTTAAGCCGGTGGAAATTGAACCGGCAATATATGATGCTCAGGATTCTCATGTGCCGGTTCGTATTTGAGGGGGTACTCCGGGGGATGCGGGAAAAACACACAGGACTCCAGTTTTTGCTTGAGCAGACGACGGAGTATACAGGGAGACAGAATACTTTCTCAAAGATGCAGCTTGTGTCTGACATCAGGGCCGCAACGGAAGAGCTCATGCGATGGGCAGGGGAGAGAGGCTTTGATTTGTCAGGGGAAAAGGGGAAGGAATGGCAGGCGAGGACGCTTGGGTATTTATACAATGTAATCTGGATGTGCAGGGAGAAAGGCTTTTTGGTACAGCGCGGGCTGGATCAGATTGCCGCGGATGAGCAGCTTTGGAACGAGATCAGCACAGATAAAGTGAGCTTTGCGAATATCCGAAGGCACGGCTGCGAGATAGAAAGGAGGTTGGGACAGGGTGCTGAACTGCATAAAAATACAGGGCTTTAAATGTTTTCGGGAGGCTGAGATTCATTTTTCCAATTTTACACTGCTTGCCGGGAAAAATTCCACAGGGAAGTCTACGGTTATACAGGCGTTGCTGGCCCTGTACCAGAACAGCGCGAGTTCACTGGCGGGCGCTTATATGAATATCGGGACCGTGAGCGAGGTGAGAAACTGGATCACGGGAAGCAGAAACATTTTTTTGGAAGCCGCTTATGAGTATCAGGGGGAGGATTACCGGTATAGTAAGCTTTTTGGCATTGATGAGGCTGAGATGAGAAGGGAACGGGATTTCCGGAAGAGATGCATATACGCTATCTGACAGCCGATCGAATCGGTGTGGAAGATACGTACCGGAAATCAGTGGACGGCAGGGATCAGATTGGGATCCGGTGTGAATATGCATTTTTTTATCTGGCGGGGCATCAGGATGAGGAGATTACGGAAAAAAGCTTTATTTATGACGCCAGGACAAAGCTTACTCCGGGCGGCCAGGTAGATTACTGGCTGAACCGGATTCTGGGATATCGGGTGAGCGCTGAGGAGATCCCGGGGACAGAGTTGATACGGGTCGCTTACAGCAGCCGTGAGATTGGGAGAAATATTCGCCCCAAGAATGTAGGGACAGGCGTAAGCTATATTGCAGAGATAATTATTGCGGCATTTTCCTGTAAAAGAGGGGATATGCCGGTGATTGAAAATCCGGAAATACATCTGCATCCCTCCGGCCAGAGCGAGCTGGTGGAATTTCTGGTATTTCTGGCCCACAAAGGATTGCAGGTGGTGATGGAAACCCACAGCGATCATATATTTAACGGTCTGAGACGATGCGTGGGCCGCGATCGGACTGCGGGCGAAAACGTGAGAATCTACTTTTTCAGGCAGGATGAGATGTTTTGGATATCGCAAAGGTGATCGTTTCCGGCTTCTGCGGATTGAGAGAGATCATAAAAGAAGTAATAAAGGATAGGCAGGCTGCGATTACCGGTCTGACCGGAATCCTGATTTGACGGATTATGGAAGGAGAAAAACGAATGCAAAAACAGACGTCTGTTACAAGAAACTATACAATTGCCCTGATGCAGATGGACACGCAGAATAATAAGGAGGAAAACCTTAACACAGCCTGCGCGTGGATTGACGAGGCGGCCGCCAACGGCGCGCGGCTGGTCTGCTTTCCGGAGGTGATGAACCTGATTGGGAAGAATGTGGGCGAGGGCGGCGGCCGCGAGCGGATTCCCGGATATACCACAGAAATCCTCTGCGCAAAGGCCAGGGAGCACGGGATCTATATCCATGCCGGCAGCCTGACCGAGGAGACAGGGAAGAAGCGCTCAGCGAATACAAGCGTTCTGATCGGCCCTGACGGGGCAATCCTTGCTTCCTACCGAAAGCTTCATATGTTTGATATCACCCTGGCGGACGGCGCGTCTTTTTGCGAATCCGACAGGGTTTCTCCCGGGAATGAGGCGGTAACCGTTCAGACGGGGCTGGGGATATTTGGAATGTCCATCTGCTATGACGTGCGCTTTCCGGAGCTCTACCGGCTGATGGCGCTTAAAGGGGCGCAGGTGATCTTTGTCCCCGCGAGCTTTACCATGCCCACCGGAAAGGATCACTGGGAACCGCTTCTGAGAGCCAGGGCGATCGAGAATGGCTGCTATATCGTGGCCACAGGCCAGATCGGGACAAAGCCCGCCTATACGGCCTATGGCAACAGCCTGGTCGTGGATCCGTGGGGAACCGTGACGGCCAGGGCCAGCGATATGCCGGGCATCACGTATGCGAGGATCGATTTGGATTTCCTTGACCGCATCAGAAAGCAGATCCCCTCGCTGGAAAACAGGAGGTCGGATCTGTATGAGGTGGTATGGAAAGGGAGTGCTGGCTCGAAATAACTTCCCATCAGTCCGCGGCGGCTTTTGCCAGTCCGGGCGCGCGGGCCCTGGGTAGTGATTTTGAACGGCTTTTATATACTCCCTCTGGGATATTCCTACGGCCTGCTGATGGGCTATTTTCTGGAGGAGCTTTATCGGTACGACGGTAAGCCGATGGAGGAAGCGGACATCCGCCGGATCATGGACCGGGCTGTGGGGCAGACGAAGAAAATCTATTATATGACATCAAAAGAGAAGATGCGCCGGGATCTGGAGGAAATCCTGCAGGCGCTGTTTGATGTGGCGTACGGCAGAGAGCCCTCGGTGGAGATAGGGGCCATGTCTTTAAAGGAATACGCCCCGAATATGACGGCCCCGCACCGGATGGATCTCATGGTCAGCGCCATGACAGACGCAGGGGGCCGCTGGAACTGTAATCTGAAATGCCGCAACTGTTACGCCGCGGGACAGCCGCAGGCGGGCGGGACAGAGCTTTCCTGCGCGGAGTGGAAGCAGGTCATTGACCGCTGCCGAAAGGCCGGGATTCCGCAGCTTACCTTTACGGGCGGGGAGCCGACGATGCGGCCGGATCTGCCGGAAATGATCGGCTATGCCCGCTGGTTTGTGACGCGGGTCAATACAAACGGGGTTCTTCTGACAAAGGAGCTGTGCCGGAAGCTTAAGGAGGCCAGCCTGGACAGCCTCCAGATCACACTGTATTCCCGGGATGAGGCCATCCACAATCATCTGGTAGGCGCGGATCTCCCGGGCAGCTCCGGGAATTTCCAAAAGACGCTTCAGGGCCTGCGAAACGCCCTGGAAGCCGGACTCGATGTGAGTGTAAACACGCCAATCTGCCGCGAAAATGCGGACTATACGGACACAGTAAGATTTCTGGAACAGGAGGGCGTGGGCTTTGTATCCTGCTCCGGGCTCATTGAGACAGGAAAAGCGTCGCAGGATGCGGCCCTTAAGGGACAGTTATCAGTTGAGGAGCTGTCGGACATTGTGGGCGCCGCGGCCGCGTATTGCGGCGAACATGAAATGGAGTTAAGCTTTACATCCCCCGGGCGCGCCGATCCCAAGCGCCTGTGCCGTGCGGGCTTAACGATCCCGGCCTGCGGCGCCTGCCTCTCAAACATGGCCGTCGCGCCGGACGGCACGGTCGTTCCATGCCAGAGCTGGCTGGGCGGCGTATCGCTGGGCAATATCCTGACAGACGAATGGAAAATGATCTGGAATCACCCGTTCTGCCGCAAAATCCGCGGGCTGACGGAGGAGGAAACCCTGAAATGCCCGCTGCGCACAGGGAAAACGGCCCCGTAAAAGGCCGAAGGAAAGACAGGTGAAACAGCTTAAGGACAGGTTAAAGCGATGGAGAAGATAAAGCAGTTATGGAAAAAGATACCCAAAGCCGGAAAGATATGCATTGGCGTGCTGATCCTTATTTTATTTTGCGTTACATACCTCGTGCGCCGGAGCGCCCCTCTGGATCGGATCCGCCTGTATGAAGTCAGCGTAAAGCCGCTTGAGGACGGCGCGCTGGAAATACGGTATCACCTGAATTGGACAGTAAAAAACGACAAGAGAGAAGGCCCTCTTTTGAATGTCCGAATCGGAATGGCAAACTACAATTATGAGCTGATCGGCGCAGGAGGAGACATTCTGAAGGAGCAGCGCCGGAGTGATTCAGACAGGGAAAGCGGCGATGCGGCCATGGCAGACGGAAAAGACGGCGGCGGGCTTTCTGTTGGATATGGAAGCTGGCCCCGGCGTCCCTTTTACGACTTTCACGACTCTTCTCACTTACTGCCCCCGAAAAAATCCCTTGCACTTTATGGAAAAAGGTGTTATAATTCATAAGATAACATAATACATTGGCTAGAGAGAGTGGACAAAAGTCCACTCTTTCACTTTGTTGCCCGGCAAATCCGCCCAGCGGACCGGTTTACAGAAGGAACGACAAAGCGCAGAGCCAATATATTCCATAGAAAGGCGGTGTGGATATGGCAAAAGGTGAGCAATATGAAAAGAAGGTAGAGTCCTGGCTTCTCCCTGTCCTTGAGGAGCACGGGTTTGAACTGGTAGATGTGGAGTACGTCAGAGAAGTCGGAGTCTGGTACCTTCGGGCCTATATAGACAAGGACGGCGGAATCACGGTGGACGACTGCGAGACGATCAGCCGGAAGCTGGGAGAATGGCTGGATGAGGAAGACTTCATTTCGGACAGCTACATTTTAGAGGTCAGCTCCCCGGGGCTTGGCAGACCGCTTAAAAAGGAAAAGGATTTTGTAAGGAGCATGGGAAAAGATGTGGAGGTGCGCCTCTATAAGCCGCTCAATAAGCAGAAAGAATACAGGGGCGCGCTGAAATCCTATGATGCGGATACCGTAACGATTACATTAGAAGACGGCGGCGATCTGCCGCTGGCAAAATCAGATATTGCTTTGATACGTCTGGCCTTTGATTTTTAGACGGTAGGAGGATAAAAGAAAATGAACAAAGAGTTGATTGAAGCGTTAAATGTGCTGGAGAAGGAGAACAATATCAGCAAAGATATCCTTTTGGAGGCAATTGAAAATTCCTTACTGACAGCCTGCAAGAACCATTTCGGCAAGGCCGATAATGTGAAGGTGAATATTAACCGGGAAACCGGGGATTTCGCCGTTTATGCGGAGAAGGAGGTAGCGGAAGACGTAGAGGATCCGATGCTTCAGATTAGCCTTGCAGAGGCAAAGATGAAAAGCGCCAGATATGATCTGGGGGATATTGTCCACGTACCAATTAACTCAAAGGAGTTTGGCCGGATCGCCACTCAGAATGCGAAGAATGTGATACTCCAGAAGATCCGTGAGGAGGAGAGAAAGGCGCTGTTTAATGACTGGTACTGCAAGGAAAAGGATGTGGTGACCGGAATTGTCCAGCGCTATGTAAACCGCAATGTCTGTATCGATTTAGGAAAGATCGACGCGATTTTAAGCGAGAGCGAGCAGGTGAGGGGCGAGGTCTTTCGGCCGACAGAGCGCATCAAGCTCTTTGTGATTGAGGTTAAAGACACAAATAAAGGACCGAGAATCACCGTTTCAAGGCCCCACCCGGATCTGGTGAAGCGCCTGTTTGAGTCCGAGGTGGCGGAGGTGCGCGACGGCACGGTGGAGATCAAAGCCATTGCCCGCGAGGCCGGCTCCAGGACGAAGATCGCGGTCTGCTCCAATGATCCGAACGTGGATCCCGTGGGCGCCTGCGTGGGGCTCAACGGAGCCAGGGTGAACGCGGTGGTGAGCGAGCTGCGCGGCGAGAAGATTGACATCATCAACTGGGACGATAACCCGGCGTTCCTGATTGAAAACGCCTTAAGCCCTGCGAAGGTGATTCTGGTTGCGGCGGACGAAGAGGAGCGCGAGGCGCAGGTGATTGTGCCGGATTACCAGCTCTCTCTCGCCATCGGAAAGGAAGGCCAGAACGCAAGGCTGGCGGCGCGCCTGACGGGCTATAAGATCGATATCAAGAGCGAAACCCAGGCCAGGGAATCCGGCCTCATGGATGATCTGGAGATGGGCTATGAGGATGGATTCGAGGGCTATACGGATAAAGACCTCATCGGAAACCAGGACGAGGAGTCTGATGAAGGATATGAAGGAGAACTTCCGGAAAACGCGGAATATGACGGGGAACTTTTGGAGGACGCGGAGTATGACGGAGAGCTTCCGGCAGATGCGCAGGAGGAATACGGCAGGGAGTATTCAGAAGACGCCGGCTGTGCGGGGGACGAAGCCCCGGACAGTGAGGAAGGCTACCGGATTCAGTAAGCGGCAGGTTTGGCTGCAGAGGGGCGTCACAGCCATTTGCAGCAGGGGACCAAAACGGGCGGCGAAATAAAGAAAAAGCAGATTGGGAAGTGAGAATTGTTGAGTACAAAAAAGATACCGCAGAGACAGTGCATCGGATGTGGGGAGATGAAGAATAAGAAGGAAATGATCCGTATCCTCAAGACGACAGAGGAGCAGATTGAGCTTGACGCCACAGGCAGGAAAAACGGCCGCGGCGCATACCTCTGCCCGTCGATGGACTGTTACAGGAAAGCGGTAAAGAGCAGGGGATTGGAGCGTTCTCTGAAAATGGCGATTCCAAAGGACGTTTATGAAATGCTGGAAAGGGAGATGGAACGGATTGGAGAACCATAAAAAGATATTAAACCTTTTGGGCCTGGCTACAAAGGCCGGGAAGACGGCCAGCGGGGGATTTATGACGGAAAAATCGGTAAAGGGCGGGAAGGCTTTTTTGGTGCTCGTGCCAGAGGATGCATCAGATAATACAAAGAAAATGTTCTTTAACATGTGTACTTACTATAAAGTCCCGATTTACTTATTTGGAAGAAAGGAAGAGCTGGGCCACGCCATTGGCAGGGAGACGCGAACGTCAGTGGCAGTGCTGGACGCAGGTTTTTCCAAAGCGCTCGCAAAGCAGATTGAACTGAACGGAGGTAGTGAGTATGAGGGTTAATGAATTATCAAAAGAAATTGGGAAGACAAATAAAGAGGTATTGGAGATACTCAGGAAGAATCATTTTGATATCAAAAGCCATTCCTCCAATATAACGGATGAACAGGCGGCGGTTGTGAGGCGGTCCCTGTCGGCGGGGAGACCGGAAGTGTCTGCGGCTGAGATTTCAAAATCAGATACAGGAAAGGCGGAAACAAAGCGAGTGGAAGAGGTAAGGAAAGAGCCTGTAAAGGCAGAAGAAAAGGGAATGGAAAGACCTGCAACAGACAGGGCGGAGAAGCCGGCTGAACCGCCGAAAAAGAGGATTGCGGCTGTATACCGCCCTCAGAACAGTGCGCAGAGAAATAACAGCCGTCCGAACGGGCGTGGTCCGTCCGGCGGCGGAGCCGGAAAACAGGCGGGCCAGCCGGCCAGAGGCGGGGCTCAGAATCAGGCGGGCCGCGGCGGGAACAGGCAGCCCGGGATCGGCGTCAGGCCGGTTCAGAAGTCAGATCCGGCGGCAAAGGCGGCGCAGGATGCACAGCAGCAGAGCGAGACGGCGGCAGTTAAGAGCCGCGACGCCCAGGCAGCGGAGAGCCGCGTATCCCAGAATCAGGCGGTTCAGGCTGAGCGCGCGAAAAACGCGCAGAGCCAGGGCAGCGCCGCCGAGCGCGATGCGCGTCAGGGAGGCCGCGATAACCAGCGTCAGGAGGCAGGCCAGGGAAGCCGCGACAGCCAGCGCCAGGACGGCCAGGGAAGCCGCGACAGCCAGCGCCAGGACGGCCAGGGAAGCCGCGACAGCCAGCGCCAGGACGGCCAGGCAGGCCGCGACGCGCAGAGACAGGGGCGCGACGGCCAGCGCCAGGGGAATCAGGGAGGCCGAGACGGCGGCCAGAGACAGGGAAGCCGAGACGGCCAGCGCCAGGGAGGCCAGGGAAACCGTGACGGCCAGAGAAGCGGCAGTTATCAGGGAGGCCGAGACGGCCAGCGTCAGGATCGCGACGGCCAGAGAGGCGGCTATCAGGGAAGCCGTGACGGCCAGAGAAGCGGGGGCTATCAGGGAAACCGAGACGGCCAGCGCCAGGATCGCGACGGCCAGAGAGGCGGCTATCAGGGAAGCCGTGACGGCCAGAGAAGCGGCGGTTATCAGGGAAACCGTGACGGCCAGAGAAGCGGAGGCTATCAGGGAAACCGAGACGGCCAGAGAAGCGGGGGCTATCAGGGAAACCGAGACGGCCAGAGAAGCGGGGGCTATCAGGGAAACCGAGACGGCCAGAGAAGCGGAGGCTATCAGGGAAGCCGCGACGGCCAGAGAGGCGGCGGCTATCAGAGAGGCGGTTTCCAGGGAGGCCGCGACGGTCAGGGCCAGAGAGGCGGCTTAAGCATCCCCAAGCCATCGTTTGACGGCCCGGTTGTGCAGAAACCGCAGAATAATAAGCAAAATAAGAATGCTTACAAGAATGATAAATATAATAAAAAAGATCACGATGAGAATATGAAGTCCAGGCAGGGCAAGGGAGGCAAGGGCTCAAAGACGGCAATGCTCCCGCCTCAGCAGAGGAAGGATGAGGCGAAGGTCCAGGAGATCAAGACCATCGTTATTCCGGAGAGCATCACGATCAAGGAGCTGGCTGACAAGATGAAGCTGCAGCCGTCTGTGATTGTAAAGAAGCTGTTCTTACAGGGCAAGGTTGTAACCATCAATCAGGAAGTGGATTATGATCAGGCCGAAGAGATTGCAATGGAGTTTGACGTTCTCTGTGAGAAGGAAGAGAAGATCGACGTGATCGAGGAGCTCCTTAAAGAGGAGGAAGAGGATGAAAAGGACATGGTGGCAAGACCGCCGGTTGTCTGTGTCATGGGCCATGTAGACCACGGCAAAACCTCCCTTCTGGACGCGATCCGGGAGACAAATGTAACGGCCAGGGAGGCCGGCGGCATAACGCAGCACATCGGCGCCTACACGGTGGAGATCAACGGGCAGACGATTACCTTCCTGGATACGCCGGGCCACGAGGCGTTTACCGCCATGCGTATGCGCGGCGCGAAGTCCACGGATATCGCGATTTTAGTGGTGGCGGCCGATGACGGCGTGATGCCGCAGACGGTTGAGGCGATCAACCATGCCAAGGCCGCTGGCGTGGAGATCATTGTGGCCATCAACAAAATTGATAAGCCGAGCGCCAACATTGAAAAGGTAAAACAGGAATTGATTGAATACGAGCTCGTTCCTGAGGACTGGGGCGGAAGCACGGTATTTGTCCCGGTTTCAGCCCACACAAAGGAAGGCATTTCCGATCTGCTTGAGATGATCCTTCTGACGGCGGAGGTAAAGGAATTAAAGGCCAATCCGAACCGGAATGCAAGAGGACTTGTGATCGAGGCGGAGCTTGACAAGGGTAAAGGACCGGTTGCAACGGTTCTGGTGCAGAAGGGCACCCTGCGCGTGGGCGATCCAATCGCCGCGGGCGCATGCTTCGGCAAGGTCCGCGCCATGATGGATGACAAGGGACGCCGCGTGAAGGAGGCGGGCCCGTCCACGCCGGTGGAGATTCTCGGCTTAAACGATGTGCCGAACGCCGGAGAAGTGTTTGTGCGCACAGACAGCGAGAAAGAGGCCAGAGGCTTTGCCGGAACCTTTATTTCCGAAGGAAAGAATAAGCTGATTGAAGATACGAAGATGAAGCTTTCGCTGGATGATCTGTTCTCACAGATCAAGGCCGGAAACGTGAAGGAGCTTCCGCTCATCGTGAAAGCCGACGTACAGGGCTCGGTGGAGGCTGTGAAGCAGAGCCTGATGAAGCTGTCAAATGAAGAGGTGGTTGTCAAGGTGATCCATGGCGGCGTGGGCGCAATCAATGAGTCTGACGTCAACCTGGCATCCGCGTCGAATGCGATTATCATCGGCTTTAACGTGCGTCCGGATGCGACCGCAAAGTCAACGGCAGAGCGCGAGAAGGTAGACGTCCGTCTGTACCGCGTGATTTACCAGGCAATTGAGGATGTCGAGGCAGCGATGAAGGGCATGCTGGATCCGATCTTTGAGGAGCAGATTATCGGCCACGCCGTAGTCCGCCAGACCTTCAAGGCGTCCGGAGTTGGCACCATCGCCGGATCCTATGTGCTGGACGGAAAGTTCCAGAGGGGCTGCAAGGCCAGAATCACCAGGGACGGCGGGCAGATTTTCGACGGCGCCCTGGCATCTTTAAAGCGGTTTAAGGATGATGTAAAGGAAGTCAACGCCGGATATGAGTGCGGCCTTGTATTTGAGAAGTTCAATGATCTCCAGGAAGACGACCTGATCGAGGCATATGCGATGGTGGAGGTGCCCAGATAGGCCCCTCTTCCGTCCGGAAAGTGAGGCTATACGATGCGCAAGAACAGCATTAAGAATACAAGAGTCAACAGCGAGGTTCAGAGAGAGCTGAGCGAAATCATCAGCAGGGAGCTCAAAGATCCGCGGATCCACCCTATGGCGACCGTCGTCGCCGTGGAGGTAACTCCGGATCTGAAGCTCTGCAAGGCTTACATCAGCGTACTGGGAGATGAAGAGGCAGGAAAGGATACCATAAAGGGCCTTAAAAACGCCGTGGGATTTATCCGCACGCAGCTTGCCAGGCGGATCAACCTGCGAAATACGCCGGAGATAACGTTTATTCTGGATCAGTCGATCGAGTACGGCGTGAATATGACCCGCCTGATCGACGAGGTGACGGCCGGGATGAGCGGCGGGGGGAACGAAGAGGATAACGGATTTTAGAGCAGGGAAATAACAGCGGCTGTGCAGGGGGCGCCCGGACGGCCGCCAGGAATGGCAAGGGAGAGTGATACAGGATGAGAAATCAATTGACGGAAGCCTTAAGCGGCGCGGAGAACGCGGTGCTGTTAGGCCACATCCATCCGGACGGCGACTGTATCGGCGCGAGTCTGGGACTTTACAATTATCTGAAGGAACATATGCCTCAGATTTCAGTGGAGCTGTACCTGGATCATCCGGCGGACAAATTTTCCTATCTGGCCAGTTTTGACGAGATTCAGACCACATATGATCCGGAAAAACGCTTCGATGTATGTATAACCCTGGACGCCAGCGATACGGAGCGCCTGGAGATGTTCTACCCGTATTTTGAGACAGCGGGCCGCACGTTCTGCATTGATCATCACAGGACGAACCGGGGCTTTGCGCAGGAAAACTGCATCCGGCCGGATGCGAGCTCTACAAGCGAGGTGGTGTATACCCTGATGGACGAGAATGCGGTCAGCAGGGAGACGGCCGAGTGCCTTTATACTGGAATCATCCACGACACAGGCGTATTTAAATACAGCAGCGCCACGAGAGCGACCATGGAAATTGCCGGAAAGCTGATGGAAAAGGGACTGGACTGTGCGAAGATCATAGACGACACCTTTTACCGGAAGACGTATATCCAGAACCAGATTCTGGGGCGCGCGTTGCTGGAGAGCTTTCTCCTTATGGACGGACGCTGTATTTTCAGCGGCCTGAGGAAAAAGGATCTGGAATTTTACGGCGCGGACACGAATGATCTGGACGGGATTATTGATCAGCTCCGCGTCACAGAGGGCGTGGAATGCGCGATTTTCATCTATGAGACGGCGATCCATGAATACAAGATCAGCATGCGATCCAATTCGATTGTGGACGTCAGCAAGGTTGCCGAGTATTTCGGGGGCGGAGGCCATATCCGCGCCGCGGGCTGCAGGATGTCAGGGACGATCTATGATGTGCTGAACAATCTGTCCAAGCATATTGAGATACAGCTTGACGCGCACGGGGAAGCAGGGAAAGCGTAACGGGGGACGGTATGATTCACGGCATCTTGAATATCTATAAGGAACCGGGCTATACCTCCCACGATGTGGTCGCAAAGCTGAGAGGCATTTTAAAGCAGAAGAAAATCGGGCATACAGGGACGCTTGATCCGGCTGCGGAGGGGGTGCTCCCTGTTTGCCTCGGATCAGGGACAAAGCTCTGTGATATGCTGACCGATAAGAGAAAAACATACCGCGCGGTTCTCCTCCTCGGCACGGAGACAGATACGCAGGATACGACGGGGACGGTCCTTCACACCTGCGCGCCTGCGCGCCTGGCGGAGCTTAAGGAGGAGGAGGTAAGAAATACGGCCGAACGCTTTATCGGCCCCTATGCCCAGATTCCTCCCATGTATTCTGCCCTGAAGGTAAACGGGAAAAGGCTTTATGAACTGGCCCGCGAGGGAAAAGAGATTGAGCGCAGGCCGCGGCCGGTGGAGATTTACAGCCTGACCGTGGACCGCGTTTTCCTGCCGCGCGCGGAGCTGACTGTGGACTGTTCAAAGGGAACGTATATCCGCACGCTCTGTCATGACATCGGCAGCCGGCTCGGCTGCGGCGGGTGTATGGAAAAGCTGGTGCGCACGCAGTCAGGACGCTTTTTCCTGGAGGACAGCCTCCGGCTCTCCGAGGTGGAACGTCTGGCCGCCGCCGGGAAGCTCGGCGAGCGGATTGTGCCAGTCGATGCGGTATTTGATTCGTATCCGGCTTTTTATGCGGATCAGGGGAGGCTGGATAAGCTTCTGCAGAATGGAAATGCGTTTCCGGCTTCCTTTGTGCCGGACGGGCTTTTTGGGACGGCAGGGCAGGGCGCGAAGAGCCGGGACGGCGCCCGGCTGCGCGTGTATGACAGCGGCCGCCGCTTTATCGGCGTCTATGAATATGAGAGCGGCAAAGAGCGATGGAAACCAAAGAAAATTTTTCCGGGAGGAGACTAGAATGCAGTATATAACTGGAACAAGGGAATTTCAGATAGAGGAGCCGTCTGTGGTGACTCTTGGAAAGTTTGACGGGCTGCACCGCGGGCACCAGAAGCTTTTGAATGAAGTATTCCGGTTCCGGGAGAGGGGGTATAAAACGGCTGTCTTTACCTTTGAGACAGCTCCAGGAACCCTGATGCAGGGAAGACTCCAGACCATGATCACAACAAACGGAGAGCGCCGCGACAATCTGGAGCGGGCCGGGATCGATTATCTGGTGGAATATCCCTTTAATCAGGAGGTGGCCCGCATAGATCCGGAGACATTTATTTCCCATATCCTGACCGGGCAGATGAGCGCAAAGGCGATCGTTTCAGGGACGGACTGCCGCTTTGGATATAAAAGGGGCGGGGATGTGGCGCTTTTGGAACGCCTGGCTCCGAAATACGGCTATGAGCTGGCAGTCGTGGAAAAAGCGCTGGACGGAGCGCGCGAGATCAGCAGCACCTATGTGCGCGAAGAGCTGGCGGCCGGACATATTGAAAAGGCAAACGAGCTGCTGGGCTATACGTATGCGGTGCACGGCAGTGTGATCCACGGGAGGCATCTGGGCAGTACGCTGGGATTTCCGACTGTAAATATTGAGCCGGGCAGCCAGAAGCACCTGCCGGCGTTCGGCGTCTATCTGTCACAGACCGTGATCGACGGAACATGCCGCGGCAGTATTACGAATATCGGGAAAAAGCCCACCATCACAGGAGAGCGCCCGGCCGGCGTGGAGACGTATATCTATGATCTTAACGAAGATCTGTACGGGAAATGGATCGAGGTGCGGCTGCTGCGTTTCCTGCGCCCGGAGATGAAGTTCTTAAATGTGGACGAGCTGAAGCGCCAGGTTTTGAATGACAAAGAGACAGGAAGAAGGATGCATGGGCTGTAGCGGCCCGACGCATCCTTATTTGATGCGCAGGCCCGCATAAGGAAGCTTACCAAAAAAGCCGCGGATTAACGCGGCGTCTGAGCTTCTTCAAGGCGCGCGGCCACCTCTCTGCCCGCGAGCCGGATATAGTCGCTTAAGGGAAGCTCTTCGCAGCCTATCAGCGTGTGCCGGCAGTGCGCGTGCCCGGCGACGGGGATGAGGATCTTGTGCGCCCTGCTGGAGCCGACCGCAGCCGCCATGGCAGGCGTGATCTCGCCCAGCAGGGAATCAGCGATCACAATGCCGATGGGGCCGATGATCAGATCCGCGTCGCGGCAGGCCACAAGAACGGGATTCTCGCCGGTAGCGCCGAATCTGGCGCCGGCTTTCATCATGGATGCCGTAGCCGTGCTGTTTGTGCCGATAGCCGTGACCGTAAGCTCCGGGCAGCGTTCCCTCAGCTCCTCAACAATCGCCCTTCCCATGCGGCCGCCCTGGCCGTCAATCACAATCACGTTCATGAATTCCTCCGTATCTTTTCCGCCTTTTAAATGCCGGCTACGTTATCAGCGGCCCTTTCACGAAAAACAACGCCCCGCAACAGTTCACTTCACTTATATAAATACAATTGCCTTAAAAACAATACCCCAGTATATCTTTTCTATTATAGCATAAACTCCCCAAAATAAAAAGAGCAAATTTAAAAATTTAACAAATTTTTATTTACAAGGAACCACTTTTCTATTATAATGCTATAGACAAATAAGATGGTGGTAAAGGTTAGAAGCAATTGAGAGGGAAAAAACATGAGGAGAAACGACATTCACAAGGTATTGATTATCGGTTCCGGCCCGATTATTATCGGACAGGCATGTGAGTTTGACTATTCCGGAACGCAGGCGTGCAAGGCTTTACGGAAGCTTGGCTATGAGATTGTTCTCGTTAATTCCAATCCGGCTACGATCATGACAGATCCGGAGACGGCAGATGTAACCTATATTGAGCCGCTCAATGTGGATCGGCTGACGCAGATTATTGAAAAGGAGCGCCCGGACGCGCTGCTTCCGAATCTGGGAGGGCAGTCGGGCTTGAACCTCTGTTCCGAGCTGGCGTCCGCGGGCGTGCTGGATCAGTATAATGTGAAGGTGATCGGGGTCCAGGTAGACGCGATCGAGCGGGGCGAGGATCGCATCGAATTCAAGCGCACCATGGAGAGCCTTGGGATCGAGATGGCGAGGAGCGAGGTGGCCTACAGCGTGGAGGACGCGCTTGCCATTGCGGATAAGCTGGGGTATCCGGTCGTGCTTCGTCCAGCCTATACGATGGGCGGCGAGGGCGGCGGCCTTGTCTATAATGTTGAAGAATTAAAAACGGTTTGCGCGAGGGGCCTGCAGGCCAGTATGGTGGGCCAGGTTCTCGTAGAAGAATCCATCTTAGGCTGGGAAGAGCTGGAGCTGGAGGTTGTGCGCGACGCGAAAAATCATATGATCACGGTCTGCTTTATCGAGAATATTGATCCGCTGGGCGTACACACAGGCGACTCTTTCTGTTCTGCGCCGATGCTTACCATTTCTGAAGAAGTTCAAAAACGTTTACAGGAAAAATCTTATAAGATTGTTGAGGCCATCCAGGTGATTGGCGGTACGAATGTGCAGTGGGCGCATGATCCGAAGACGGATCGCGACATTGTGATTGAGATAAATCCCCGTACCTCCCGTTCCTCGGCGCTTGCTTCCAAGGCGACCGGTTTTCCGATCGCCCTTATTTCGGCAATGCTGGCGACCGGTATGACGCTGGACGAGATTCCCTGCGGAAAATACGGTTCCCTGGAAAAATACGTTCCGTCCGGGGACTATGTGGTGATTAAGTTTGCGCGCTGGGCGTTTGAGAAATTTAAAGGCTCTGAGGATAAGCTCGGCACGCAGATGAAGGCCGTGGGCGAGGTCATGAGCATTGGAAAGACCTATAAGGAGGCGCTTCAGAAGGCCATCCGCAGCCTGGAGCAGGGGCGTTACGGCCTGGGCCATGCGAAGGATTTTGATACAAAGACGAAAAAGGAGCTGCTCTCCATGCTCCATGTAGCCACAAGCGAGCGCCAGTTCATCATGTACGAGGCTTTGAGAAAGGGCGCGACGGTGGACGAGCTGTATGAGCTGACGAAGATCAAGCATTATTTTATTGAACAGATGAAGGAGCTGGTGGAGGAAGAAGAGGCTCTTGTGCAGTATAAGGGATCGGTTCCGCCGATCGAAGCGTTGCGCCAGGCGAAGCTGGACGGCTTTGCAGATAAATATCTAAGCGATCTTCTGGGCGTAAGCGAGGAGCAGATCCGGGATGCCAGGACGCAGGCAGGGATCGTAGAGGGCTGGGAAGGCGTGCATGTGAGCAGCACAGAGGATTCCGCCTACTATTATTCCAGCTACCATATCAAGGACGAGAGCCCGTCGAGCGACCGGAACAAGATCATGATTCTGGGCGGCGGACCGAACCGCATCGGGCAGGGAATCGAGTTTGACTACTGCTGCGTCCATGCGGCGATTGCCTTAAAGGAGCTGGGTTTTGAGACGATCATTGTAAACTGCAACCCGGAGACGGTTTCCACAGACTACGATACCTCGGATAAGCTGTATTTCGAGCCCCTGACACTGGAGGATGTGCTGAGCATTTACCAGAAGGAAAAACCGCTGGGCGTGATTGCGCAGTTCGGCGGCCAGACACCGCTCAACCTGGCGGCGGATCTGAAGAAATACGGCGTGACCATCCTGGGCACAACGCCGGAAACCATCGATATGGCGGAGGATCGCGATCTGTTCCGCGCCATGATGGAAAAGCTTGAGATTCCGATGCCGGAGTCCGGAATGGCTGTCACCGTGGAGGACGCGCTGTCGATCGCGAATCACATCGGCTATCCGGTGATGGTCCGCCCGTCGTATGTGCTGGGCGGGCGCGGCATGGAGGTCGTGCATGATGATGAGGCCATGACCTTCTATATGAAAGAGGCTGTAGGCGTGACGCCGGATCGCCCGATTCTGATTGACCGTTTCCTGCACCATGCGACGGAGTGCGAGGCGGACGCCATCAGCGACGGGGAGAATGTCTTCGTCCCGGCCGTGATGGAGCACATCGAGCTGGCGGGCATTCATTCCGGGGACTCGGCCTGCATCCTCCCGTCCAGGAATCTGACCAAGGATCAGGTGGAGACGATCCGCGATTATACAGGGCGCATCGCAAAGGAAATGCACGTTGTGGGCCTGATGAATATGCAGTATGCCATTGAGGACGGCGAGGTGTATGTGCTGGAGGCCAATCCCAGGGCGTCCAGAACCGTGCCGCTGGTGTCCAAGGTGTGCAATATCAAGATGGTCAAGCTGGCGACGGATATCATGACCGCCCATCTGACAGGCAGGCCGTCCCCGGTGCCGGGACTGGAGGAAAAGAAGATTCCGCATTACGGGGTGAAGGTTCCGGTATTCCCGTTTAAGATGTTCCCCGAGGTGGATCCGGTGCTCGGGCCGGAGATGCGCTCTACAGGCGAGGTGCTGGGTATGTCCTCCAATCTGGGCGAGGCGATTTACAAGGCGCGCGAGGCGACGCAGACAAGGCTTCCGAATACAGGAACCGTGCTGCTCAGCGTCAGCGACAAGGATAAGCCGGAGCTGATTGAGGTGGCCATGGGTTTCCATGAGTGCGGCTTTAAGCTCATGGGCACAGGGAGAACCTACGATATCATGGCTGCGGCCGGGCTTCCTGCGGAGAAGATCGCCAAGATCAACGAGGGACGCCCCAATATCCTGGATAAGATTACAAATAAGAAGATCGATATGATTATCAACACCCCCATGGATAAAAAGGGTATGGGCGACGACAGCTATATCAGGAAGGCGGCGGTAAAAGGAAAGATTCCGTATTTCACCAATATGGCCGCTGCCAAGGCCACGGTTCAGGCGCTGCGCAGCATCAAGAAGAACGGGCTTATTGGGGTGAAATCGCTGCAGGAGTTTCATCAGGAGATTAAATAGAGATTCGGATCCCTACGATATATAAAACGGACCGGGGAAGGCGCGGCGGCCTCCCCGGTCCGTTTTTCAGCGGTATTTATGAAGCGGCCGGTTCGCGACCCATCCCTTTGTGATCCATGCCGCGCCCCACATGACGGCTACGATCACAAAGCAGGCGATGATGGTGACAATGGATCCCATGGTTCCCATGGAGGTGATCAGGATCGGCGGGATGACCTGAAGGGCGATGATGATCGGGCGGTTAAAAATATCGGCGATGCCGGAATCCTCAATCCCGCGGCTTTTGAGATCCGGATCCACAACCCGCTGGAGAAGAACGCCAGTGGCGGCAACGCCTGTGGCATGGCCCCACATCATCATATTCCGCTCAAACCAGTCCTCCTCAGAGGACTTTCCTCCTATATAAATGAACCAGAACCAGGTGATGACAAAGCCCAGGAGGCAGACCACGATCAGCGGGAATGCGTAATCGAGCACCACCGACAGATTCAGGGAGCCGATGCCGGAAATCATCAGAAAGTCAGTCGCAGAGCCCTGGATGCGCTGGATGGATCCCCGATCCACGTACTTTTGCGCGCCGGTCCGGTTCAGCAGGGAATTGATGATCAGCCCTGCAAAAAGGGAGAGGCAGAATTCGGGTATGGAAATCTTGTACTGAAACGCGGCCAGCGTCCAGTTCGCAAACCATTTGGAGGCCATGTAGCCGGCCCAGGAGGCGAAGAGCACGATTCCCAGATGATAGCCGAGCGGATCCAGACAGATAGAAGCAACGGTTCCCATGGAAGACGGCTTCTGGCTGGCCGGAGGCACAAGGCCGGTTTTCATCTCGATCGGAAGCTCCTTGGGGTTTTCCACATAATGCGTGTAGCCCTTTCTGGTTCCCCAGTTGATGATAATCATACCAGTGATAATGCCGCCCACGATCCCAATGGTGGCGCAGGTATTTCCTAGATCCGTCATATCCGGGACACCCAGATCCGCCAGCGATTTTCCGACAGCCGCCGCGGTGCCGTGCCCGCCGTAAAAGCCGGTCGCCATCATAAGCCCAAAGCTTTCATGCAGGGCCGGGTACAGCTTTGTCAGGAAGGCGACGGTTACCAGCATGCCCACCGCATACTGCAGGACGGCGATGCCGGAGATGTTGAAAAACATGCCCATGATTTTCGGTCCGGACATGGCGCCCTTCTGGGGCCTGTCCCCGATAGGCGTCGCGGCAAAGATCACGACAATCAGGACGCTTGCATAGGTTCCAAAAGAAGCTGAAAGAGGCAGGAGACGCAGCGCCTCCCATGGGCTTTTGGGCCCGAAAACCAGGGCCAGGATGCCGGCAAGAACGGCAGGAGGCACTAAGAGCTTTTGAAACAGCGGGAGCCTGGCCCGCAGAAATTGCCCGATGAGCAGCAGAGTCCCCATCACCGCCGCGTCGATCATTACCTGCCAGATAGCAGAAGTCATAGTCAGTTCCATACGTATATTCCTCCTTTTTCGCAATATGTACTCTCAGAGCTTTTTTGCGCCTGTCTTTGCGGCTTGCTCAGCCCGCCTGAACCGAAACGGCTGTTTCCCCGTAATACGGCAACTGTTCGTCAAAGCGCTGCTTTTGATTGCAAAACCATCGAATCAGATGGCGGATGGTATCTGCGGCCTTTGCACAGGCCGCCAGATCGGAATTAAATGCCTGGTGCGGCTGGACATAGATGTTGGCCGTGCGGTTTTTTGCCATTTCCACAAGCCGCCTGGCCGCCTGGACGTCCGGATTCTTACTTTCCGCCCCAAATTTCAGCAGATCGGAAAATTCCTGCTCGGAGCTGAAGACATCCAGCCCGATTCCCCCCAGAAAACCCTTTTCATAGAGGTGAAGAAGCCCGGCCTCCGGAGCGATTTCCCCGCGTGTTACGTTGATAAACAGAACGCCTGCTTTTCCTCTGCTTAGATAGTCTTCCGAAAAATAGTTGACATTATAAAAGGGGCTGTCCGGAAGCTTTGTCAGATTCATGGCATTTACGATAATATCGCTGCTGCCAATCGCAGCCTCCTTTGATACAAAACGGATCGCGGAGCAGCCTTGGCCTTTGAGCTCCTGTCCGCGGAGATCGACAGCCTGGACGTTAAGGCCATTGGCCTCCAAAAGTTCGTAAATACGCCTGCCGATTTTCCCCGCGCCGTAAACAGTGGCAGTCCGGGCCGGGCAGAGCTCCATAAAGGACTGCGCCTTGCCCCGCTCAAACAGGGCCGCGTTATTGGTGTAATGGTTCAAAAGCCCGGCGGAGGCGTAGACAAACTTAACAGCCGTCTGCGCGACGGAATTCACGCAGTAATTCCGCAGGGAGGCAATATTGGCTCTCCCGGCCAGGGATTCTAAGTGATCATAGCCGGCGCTGCGCGTGATAATACTCTTTTTACATCCGCATAACCAGGCGTCCGGGATCACAGAATGTGTTTTTATGGTAATAATATCCGGGAGCTCCCCGTCCGGGTGCGTTTCCTGAAACTCCTGGATCGTTTCCGGAATTATGAGGGTTCGGAGCGTGTCGGGGAGAAGGCCCCGCTCCTTTGCGCGTTCTGTTTCCTCTGCCAGATGATGCGCTTCCGCTCCCAATGCTTCAAAATGAATTATGTCATAATGTTTGTTCATATCAGTCACTCCTTTTTTTGGCCGTTTCTGCGCATCAACTCCATACTCTATTTATATCATTGATTTGTGTGAAAATCCTGCATTGCATGAGGATAAAACTGACGGATCTTGTGAATTGCGCATTTCTTACCGGGCTTTCCCCTTCCATTTTTCTACTATAGCGCCGCGATTATGTAAAATTTATAATAAAAACAGGGAAAACATGGCTGGATTCGCGCCATGGCAGGGAAGTTGCCAATTTTATGAGGAATCTTGCGAAACGGGGAAAATGAGGTTGAAGGCGGGAGGAAATACCGGGTAAACTGAGACAACTACAGTTTACATCCATGCCGGGCTGCGCCAGGTAACACAACACACTTACAGATCAGGAGTTGATAAGGCAGAATGATTGATTGCAGATATGAAATACATATTAGTAAAAATGACACCTATTCGATGGCCCGGCCGCACTTTCATGAGGAGATTGAAATCGCCTTCTGCATTGCCGGCGAGGGCGTATTTTTTCTGGAGCCGGAGATTTTTCCGCTGTTCCGGGGGCAGTTGTTTTTAATTGATTCCTCTATCTTACACCGGAGCGTGGCGAATGAGGAGTACCGCTGTATCGCGTTTCATATTTCATCGGAGATGCTCAAATCCTTTTCCTCTGTGCAGAGTGATTTTCTGTCGCGGACACAGCGATCGGGCCTGGTTGCCACGCTGCAGGGAGACGAGGTTGAGGCTCTGGAGAGGCAGTTTCTGTCACTGATGGATGATTTTGGGAGCGGGTTCGGCGATGATATCCGGCGGACGATCGCCGTTCTTTCTTTTCTGCTGAGCTGTTTTTCTTATTTCGAGAAGGCAGAGGATGTAAAGAGCCGCACGAATTCGGAGCTGGCAAAGGTGGCGCCGATTCTTTCCTATATACAGGAGCATTTATCCGATCCGCTGACAACACAGTCGATTGCCGATGCATTTTTTATGAGTAAGTATCATCTGTGCCATATATTTAAGGAAGGGACTGGCTTTAGTGTGATTGATTATGTGATCAACTGCCGTATCCTGAAAGCGCGCATGCTTTTGCGGGAGGGAATGCGGGTGCAGGAGGCGGGGGAACGGGTGGGATTCAGAAGCAATGAGCATTTTATCAGGACCTTTAAAAGGCTGACGGGCGTACCGCCGAAACGGTACGCGATGCGCTACCGAGAGAGCGATCAGAAGATGAATCCGGAGATTGTCGTGGTCGAAGGCAGGGACGGGAGACAGGTGGAGAGCCTGAAGGCATAGGGGCGGGAAATAACGGCGTCATTGCTTAGGAACTGTCTCGAAATAACTTCCCATATTCCTTGTCTTTTTCTCCGACAGTACTGCGGGGAAATCAGTTACATAGCCCGCTATGCGCCTGATTTCCCCGCAGCGCTCTCGAAGAAAAATCCTGCGGACTAAAGGGAAGTTATTTCGAGACAGTTCCTTACAGGCGGCAGCGATTTGTATAAAAATACAGTCGGATAAAATACAAAAAAATTTTTTTTAAAGACTTGATTATTTTTAAAAATACGCTATAATATACCTCTAGGAATATAAAATTTATATTTATTCATATTCGCTGTATAAATATGGAAGGCAGAGACGTGCTCCGGATGACATGCCGGACACAGAGCCGGCGGCGGATAGGAAAAAGAGGAGGAGACATTATGAAAAAACAGATTACAGCACTGGCACTGGCAGCTATGATGGCGGCCGCATCTTTAGCGGGCTGCTCGTCCAAGCCGGCCGAGACAAGCGCTCCGGAGACAGAGGCGGCAGAGGAGACGGCTGTTGAGACAAAGGCAGAGGAAACCGAAAAGGCCGAGGCAGAGAACGGGGAGACAGAGGCCGCGGCAGAGCAGAGCGAGAATAAGGGCACGCTGGTGATGGCAACGAACGCGGAGTTCCCGCCGTACGAGTTCCATGACGGCGGCGAGATCGTGGGAATCGATGTGGAGATTGCAGCGGCGATTGCGGCAGAGATGGGCATGGATTTTGAGGTGGAAGATATCGCCTTTGATTCGATTATCCCTGAGGTGCAGTCCGGAAAAGCGGATTTCGGCGCAGCCGGCATGACAGTGACAGAGGACAGAAAGCAGAGTGTTGATTTCTCTGATTCTTATGCAACCGCAACACAGGTTATTATCGTAAAAGCGGACAATGCAGACATCGCCAGCCCGGATGATCTGGAGGGCAAGACCATCGGCGTACAGCTTGGAACCACAGGCGATATCTATGCAAGCGATATTGCAGACGCCACGATCGAGCAGTACAATAAGGGTTTTGAGGCGGTTCAGGCTTTAACACAGAATAAGATTGACGCGGTTATCATCGACGGAGAGCCGGCAAAGGTATTCGTGGCTGAAAACGAGGGCTTAAAGATCCTTGATGAGGCATTTACGACAGAGGAATACGCCATCTGCGTAAAGAAAGGCAACACGGAGCTCTTAGACGGCATCAATGCGGCGATTGCAAGCCTGAAGGAATCCGGCGAGCTGCAGAAGATTGTAGACAAGTACATCACGGCAGAATAAATCCGGCAGTGATGCGGGCCGTATGAGCGGCCGGTGATCCGGGGATATGGTTTGATTGTTCATACGCCAAACCATATGATTGTGCAGGTTTTGCAGGCGTGTGGACAGTAACCCGGTCCGGGCGGACCGGAGGTTGCGACGCTGGAAGGGAAGGGCCTGGGAAATGGCGGGCCCTTCTGTTATATAGAGGATGCTTATATCATGTTGGAAACATTTAAGAGCCGCTTTGTCCTGAATTTCATAACGGACGATCGCTGGAAGTACATACTGGACGGTCTTGGCGTGACCCTGAAGGTGACGCTGTTCGCCGGCATTGTCGGTATTCTGATCGGTTTTTTGATTGCCGCGGTCCGTTCCACCTATGACAAGACGGGAAAGCTGAAATTGTTAAATCTGGTCTGCAACTTTTATCTGACCGTGATCCGCGGGACGCCGGTTGTGGTACAGCTTTTGATTATTTATTTCGTTGTATTTGGTTCGGTTAAGATTGACAAATCGCTGGTGGCGATTCTGGCGTTCGGGATCAACTCCGGGGCCTATGTGGCAGAGATTTTCCGAAGCGGAATTATGTCCATTGACGCCGGGCAGTTTGAGGCGGGCCGCAGCCTGGGCTTTAATTATGCGCAGACGATGTGGTATATTATCATGCCTCAGGCATTTAAAAACGTGCTTCCCGCGCTGTGCAATGAGTTCATCGCCCTGTTAAAAGAGACGTCTGTCGCAGGCTATATCGCGCTGCAGGATCTGACAAAGGGCGGCGATATCATACGAAGCCGAACTTATGACGCGTTTATGCCGCTGCTTGCGGTCGCCCTGATTTATCTGATTTTGGTTATTATATTTACAAAGCTGATCCAGATGCTGGAGAGGAGGCTGAGGCAGAGTGAGCGCTGACAGATTTGAGGAACCTTTGATCCAGGTAAGGGATTTGAAAAAATGCTTTGGCAGCAATACGGTTCTTGAGGGAGTGACGGTTGACATCTACAAAGGCGATGTGGTATGCGTCATTGGGGCCTCCGGTTCCGGAAAGAGTACGTTCCTGCGCTGCTTAAACCTCCTAGAAGAGCCGACCGGAGGACAGATCCTGTTTGAAGGCGCGGATATCACGGACAAAAAGTCGGATATCAACATGCACCGGCAGAAGATGGGCATGGTGTTTCAGCAGTTTAACCTGTTCCCGCACATGACTGTGATGGAAAATCTCACCCTGGCCCCGATCAAGCTTCAGGGAAAGAAAAAGGATGAGATTGAGGCCGAAGCCCTGGCCCTGCTCGATCGGGTGGGCCTTAAGGATCGCGCGGATTCCTATCCGAGCCAGCTCTCCGGTGGGCAGAAGCAGCGCATCGCGATCGTGCGCGCCCTGTGCATGAAGCCGGATGTAATGCTGTTTGACGAGCCGACCTCCGCCCTGGATCCGGAAATGGTCGGCGAGGTGTTAAACGTCATGCGCGATCTGGCGAGAGAGCGGATGACCATGGTCGTTGTGACGCACGAGATGGGCTTTGCCAAAGAGGTGGCGACGCGCGTCATGTTTATGGACGGCGGAAATTTCGTGGAAGAAAACGAGCCGAAGGAATTTTTTGAACATCCAAAGAATGAGAGATTGAAGACGTTTTTGAGCAAAGTGCTTTGAGGCGTTTCATATAGTTTATGTTCAGGCAGGCGGATGATGCGAAGCTGCGGCGCAGCTTTTCGCGTCATCCGTTTTTGTGCGTCCGGGAAAGAAGCGGCCTGCATGGTTTTGGCAGCTTATGGGCTATATTTTCTGGGCTATATTCCCGCAGGCAGAAAGCCGGGCCTGAATGTCTGCCTGCATATTTGGCGCCTGCCGCCGATCAGTACCCAGCTCCCCCTGCCGTTTACCAGGTGATGATGCGGTCGAGCAGGGCTTTCTGTTCATGGCTGGTCTGTGTTAAATAGACGCGCGTTGTCTCAATGCTGTCATGGCCCATTAAGTCAGCCAGGAGAGACAGGTCATTGAAGCGTTTTAAAAAATTTTTCGCAAACCGGTGCCGGAAGGAGTGGGGATACACGGTATCCGGGTCGATATGGTAGCGTTTGGCAAAGGCTTTTAACTGGAATTCGATTCCCCTGGGGGTGATGAGCTGGCCATGCCGGTTTAAAAAAATATACCCGCTCCGTATGCCGCGTTCCCTGTAGAATGGGATGGCCTCGCTGCAGAGGCTGCGCGGAAAGTACAGGCGGCGTATTTTTCCGCCCTTTGTGTAGAGATCCAGATAACCAAGCTTCAGATCCTCTGCCTTGATCTGTAAGAGCTCGCTGACCCTGGCGCCCGTAGCGCCCAGAAAGCGGATGACAAAATACCAGTACAGGTTTCCGTCCCTCTTTAAACAGCGCTTCAGCTTTTCATAGTCCCGCTGAGAGATTACGGTATCAAGGTAACAGCGGTGCTGTTCAATCACGGGCTGCAGACGGTAGATTCCATTTTTAGAGGCCCTGACCGGAGCGGGAGAAGAAGAAGGGGTTCCGGCCCCGGCTGCATAGACATGGTAGATAAGCGAATCCGGGATCTGATCGGCCTGCCGCAGATAATCTAAATAGCGGTTCATGCCATAGATCCGGGTGTTGACGGTATTGACAGGATAGTTTTCTAACAGAAACTCCCGGTATAATTTCAAATTTACGATATTCAATTCTTCATAAAGCGAGTAAAAAAGGATGGCAGAGCGGGTGTAAAGGCTGATCGTCTTGTAAGCGCGTCCCTGCATCTCCAGAAAACGCCTGAAGTCTTCAATCGAAGAAAGCGCGGCTTCGCTGGGCGCTCGTTCTGTTGTATTGTTCATAAGTGTTCCTCATTTGTATTTCTCATTATAAAAATTTTTTCATTTGTAAGTGGCGCTCCGTATTCGGGCGGCAACAGTTCCTGTGGTCTGAACGGTTAGAAATTGTAAATAAATAACTGCTGAATACGCGCTGGATTTTTCTTCGGGAGTACTGCCCAAAAATCAGGCGCATAGCGGACTGTGTAACTGATTTTTGGGCGGCGCTATCGGAGAAAAGACAGGCAATATCGGTATTTATTTACAATTCCTTACTTCGTGCGATTTGAAAAATATGTTCAAAAATGTGTTCTGCCGGATGGAAGTTTTGACAGCGCAGCGGCGCACAACAGGCGGCTATGTCAGAAGCGGGACAGGACGCGCCTTTGGAACAGCCTGTTACCAGTCTACTACTTTATTAATAATCTCATACTGCTCTGTGCTGGAACGGCGCAGGTAAATCCGGGTAGTTTCCAGATTTTTGTGCCCCAGCAGATCCGAGAGCAGAGACAGATCGCCGCATTTTTCAATGAAGCTCTTGGCAAACCGGTGGCGGAAGGAGTGAGGATGAACGACATCCGGGTTCAGCCCATATAAGTGTGCCAGATTTCTGAGCTGATACCGGATTCCGCCAGGTTTGATCGGTTTCCCATAACGGTTCAGGAAGATATAGCCCTTTTCCAGGGAAATGGATTTCATCCACAGCAGGGTATCCTTCTGAAGCATCTTCGGAACATAGATGCGCCGGATTTTATTATCTTTGGAGTAGATATCCTTATGTCCGGCAAAAATATCCTCAGCCGTAAACTGGACAACTTCGCTGACCCGGGCTCCGGTGGCTGCCATGAAGCGTATGATATAGTAATACAGGTACTTTTGATCGCGTAAAAGGCAGTTTTTCAGATATTCATAATCCGCTTCGCTGATCACATTATCAAGATAATTTTTCTGCTGAACGCGCACCCTTAAAATACGGCCGGAATTGATTTGAAAATACTCAATATAGGAATTCAGTGCCCGGATGCGGAGATTTACCGTCATGGGTTTGTAATGCTCAATCAGAAATAGTTTATACAGCTTTAAATTGGAATGGGTAATTTCCCCGTACAGCTTGAAAAATTGCCGGATTGCATAACTATAGGAAACAATCGTGTTATCCGACAGGTTCCGCGCTGAGAGGTGGAACTCGAATTCATTTATCTGGGGAGGCTCCCTCGGAGCCTTGTCTGAGGCGCCTGGCTTATTGGTTTCATGCGCCATATCGGTTTTCTTTGGCCTGCCTGGCCTGCACGGTTTTCCGGTTCTGCCCGTCTTATCGATGGCATCTGGTATATCGGCTTTGGCGGTATTATTTAAATTGGTTATATCATTTGTACTGGTTATATTGTTTATAGTGGTTACTTTATTTGTATTGGTTATTTTATTTGTATTGGCTGCTTTGTTTGTATTGGTTATTTTATTTGTATTGGCTGCTTTGTTTGTATTGGTTACTTTGTTTGTATTGGTTACTTTATTTGTATTGGCTGCTTTGTTTGTATTGGTTACTTTATTTGTATTGGCTGCTTTGTTTGTATTGGCTGCTTTATTTGTATTGACCGCTTTGTCTGATCTCCGGGGGACAGATTCGGAGGTATGGATATCAGAAATTGGTACAGAAACAGCGCAGCCAGGGGGGTCATTTTGTACATACAGTGCGTTGCGTTCCGGAGGTTCGCCGGCCGTAGGAGAATTTGTCATAGATGGCCTTCCTTTCTGATAAAAGTAGTCTTTGATTCCCGCAGGCAACGAGTCAAGTGGACATGCCTGCATGCACATTTGGCGACTGCCGTGAGGGTCATATGCCCCCGCTGGTATGCAGCGTTATAAGCTTGATGCTCCGCTGCCCGCCGCAGAGGCGATGGATTTTGGTTTTGCGTGGTTATCACTGTAGTCAGTGTAATTGTTATGCTTGAAATACTATATGTTAATAAATCCTGTCAGAGTTCTTTAAATATAAATGGTTGTGTTGTTATGTGAACTGCTGCGGTCCTGCTTATTTGAGACCTGCGGTTTACAGGAACCAACGGAAGGCAGCGCTTTGTGGGACGCGGTTAAAAGCATTTTGGTTACTGTTGTTCTGTAGCTTATATAGAGGAAAGGAATGGCGGTAGGTCTTTGGCGGTATATTAGCCGGAAACAAATACAGTAACGGAAAATGGGTGGCGGCACAGTGCCGCGCAGGGCGATACATAAATTCTGGAGGGGGAGTGGGGAGAATAAAATGTATATTTAGAAAATAATTTACATGTTTATTCATAGTCATAGTTGCACGCCCGGGTACCGAGTATCCTCAAATACTTCTATTACTATAACATTCTATTGCTTGAAAATCAATGAATACAACACAAAAAATGTAATGAAAATAAAATAATAGTAAAAATAGTATGACAACATGGGGCGATATATCAGGCTCAACTAGCGATAATCCCCCATATCCGAAGTAGGGTAAGGCCGTGCAAAATGAAGGAATTTCGGGAAAAAAGAGTATTTCAAAAGGAAAAAAGGAGAGTGCATTATTATGAGAAAGCAGACAAAATTAGTTGCGGTTCTTTCCGCAGCAGCTTTGCTCGCGATGGGTGCTTCCATGACTTCTTTCGCCGCTGGTTGGGAGAAAGATGACGCTGGGGTTTGGCACTATTATGACAACGATGACGACATGGTGACCGGCGAGTGGAGGAAAGACGGGGCTAAGTGGTTTTATCTGGACGATGAAGGCGATATGCTGATCGATGCCTGGGTGGATGACGAATATTATGTTGGGGAAGATGGCGCTATGCTGGTTAATTCCTGGAAAAAGGCTATCCCTGATGAATCCGCCTATGATCCGGACGATGACGGTGAACACTGGTACTTCTTCGGCAGCCGCGGTAAAAAGATAACCGACGACAACAGAAAAATCAACGGCAGAACCTATTATTTCAATGAAGACGGCGAGATGAGAACCGGATGGTATGAGGATGATAACGGTAATGTCTACTACCTTGGTGGTGAGGACGAAGGCTGGAGGGCTGAAAGTCAGTGGCTGTGGCTGGAAAAATCCGGAATGAATGAGGATGATGATGATGATGTCATGGTAGTTTTAAACTGCGCTGAAGATGACAGTTGTGACGATGAGGGCTGGTACTGGTTCGGCTCATCTGGTAAAATGGAAAATGGGAGCAAGAGAACCAGAATTAATGGAAGATACTATATTTTCAATGAGCATGGCCAGATGCTGTATGAGTGGATTAATGGCAGAAATGTTACTGTGGGTTCACATGCACAGCTTGATGGCGTTGCTACCCCCTCTTCAGCAAATGTAAATGATATGTTATACTATGATGTAGTGGAGGATGGGTCAAGAGTAACCGGATGGCGTCAGATTGAAGGCTCCGAGGATGTCGGCACAGACAATGACATGGACTGGTACTATGTAGATAACGGGGAAATTGAGCATGCTGATACTTCAGATTATATTACTAACGATGATGACGGCCCGGTATACGTAGCCAGAATAAGGATTGATGGAAGATATTTTGCCTTTAATGAAAATGGCCAGATGCAGACAGGCCTGCAGTACATCCCGGATGACAGAGGCTTCTATTACTTTGATGAAAACGGCTACCAGCAGAATGGACGTGTATCGTCAGTGGAATGCGATGATGATGATTACACCTTCTATTTCCGCACCACCAATGGCAAGAGAGGACTTGGCTATGATGGTATCAACAGCAATACCCTGTACTTTAACGGAAAACGGCTTGATGCAGATGATGATTACAGGCTGTACTACTGGGGCGGGGATGTCTATCTGGTAAACAGAAGCGGACGTGTCCAGAGGAGCAACAAGGACTATGCAATTGAGAATGCCGGCTTCAATGATGATGTTCGTGTGGAATTCGATGGCAACAAAGTCAGCAAAATTGGAGCGCGTGATGTCGAGGATGTCCTGGATGAAGTTATCGCTTATCTGCTTGATGCTACGGATGATCGCGTGACAAATGATATGCCTGTTTCAATCCCGTATATTCAGCTTTACGATGATGATCTGTACACCTATGAATTTATGACTGTTGAAACCAGTGGCGATACAACGACATACCAGATAGTTGAAGGCTGGATGGGTCTTAACCAATAGCTTCCTGCAACCGTATTATATTTAGAAATATCAGGAAATCCCCTCTGTTATAGAGAAGAAAGATGTAATATCTGTTATACCCAGAAGGGCTGTCGGCTAATATCGTTTTTTGCCACCAGATATCTAAAAAAATAATCCCATGGAAATTCAGATCTTTTTAAGTTCCTGAATCTTCCTGGGATTATTTTTTTGACCACTATTTATGAAGGCATTTAGCCTTATGCTCACAACCGTTGCTTCGAGGTATAGGTCTACCTGTTCTTTCCAGACTTAGTTGAAAAGATAATATTCCTAAAGATGCTTCTCCTCCACAGGGAGAAAGTTTATAGATTCTTATAAATTTATATCCAGCGTGGCCTCTCCTGATAACCAAAACGACACAAGGAAGTTGTATAAAATTTTAAAACAAAGATGACGGAACTATGTGTCTGGTAATAAAAATCACACTGTCATCCAGCTATTTTCTGTTACAACTGAATGACAGTGCAATTTTGCAGATTAATTCATATTATTGTCTGTATAATGGGGTTAAAACCCTCGCCTTTAGGCGAAACCTTTAGGTAAACCCTATAGCTTCAAGTTTAGAAAGAATAAAAACAGAGATACTAAACTTGAGGTGAAAGGAATGGAAAATTACAGAAGGTCAGCACATTGCACGTATGATATCAAGTACCATTTAGTCTGGATAACAAAATATCGAAAACCAGTGATAACAGGAAAAATAGCACTACGAACAAGGGAACTCATCAGAATCATCTGCCAAAGCAATGAAGTGGAAATTTTGGCAGGACATGTTGGGAATGACCATATCCATCTGCTGGTGTCCGTACCGCCGCATTTGTCAGCGAGTAAGTTGGTGCAGTATATAAAAGGGAATACGTCGCGAAAATTACAGATGGAATATAAAGAATTGAATAAACAATTCTGGGGGCAGCACTTATGGGCAAGAGGCTATTTTGTAGCAAGCAGTGGAAATGTAACAGATGAAATCATCAAAGAGTATATCAAGAATCAAGATCTGCAAGAGAGAAGCAATTCTGATAACTTTGAGATAGGGTAAAAGTAACGGGATATCAATAACGTGCAGCCTACACAACTTTAGGCTGCTTTAGCAGCATGTTGAACCTACCGGCTTTAGCCGGTAGTGGTTCAGATTAACATTCTGTTATCTAACTACGATATCATAGATAAGAATTTGCGGTTTCTGGATTGTTTCGTCCGCTAACAGATCCTGAAGAACCTGATTAATGTCCGTTAAGTTTTTATCATTGGTACCCTTATCGTCTGTGAGCGCATCTCCGTCCATGGCAACTTTCTTTACTTTGTTATTTTTGATTTCAAAGTAAACATCATCGCCATCCTCAGCGTCTAAAGCGTACTTTTTTGCTGGTTTTCTGAACCTTACCCTTACTGTTTACAAGGTAAATGTTATCTTCGTCCAGGAAGTACAGTGCATAATCATCATCAGCATCTAATCTCTTACCATTCCAGTACAGATAACAGTCTTTGATTGCTGTGATACCCTGACCATTTTTACCATTCTTGGTTTCAAAATAATACGTGTAGGTATCATCGTCGGCTTCCTCAACATCAGCTACTTTACCGGTCTTCATATAACCATTATCATCAAAGAAATATGTCGCATATCTATCCGTGTTTCCGACTTTGATTAACTATAAACCAGTCTGCATCTGACCTAATTCGTTAAAGCAGAAATATTTGCCATCACACTTGATTCTTGCCCTGTATACATAAACGGTAGATCTACCGGTTCTTTCCAGTGTTTGTTGAATGCACCATATAGTAACCGCTGCTTTGTTAAAGTAAAAGCATATAGCGATATTATTTTGGGGGCTAAATAACCTGATTGTAGCAGAATATTGCTGCCCAAAAAGCAAATCAGGTATCGTTTATGCATAGCAACTGTCACTTTTTTAAGCTAAAGTCAACAAAGCTTGGAAAGAACCGATCTACCGTTTACTATTTTTATGCAGAACAACAGGCTGGAAACAGAAGGTTCCTTTTGGGAAAAATTCTGTTTTCAGCCTGTTGTTTCTAAGTGGAAATATGGTTCTTTTTCAGAGAGCGTTCTATTTATCTGGAAATGAATATTTTTCTATTTTGCACTGGTGGCGCTTTTCTTTACCATAGCTTATTCCCACAAGGAGGGCTTTCCCATATGGTTCCGCACGCTGCAGGTAATTTTTTGCTTTTATTTGTTCTATCGCTTCCCCCGGCGATTTTCCCGCTTTTAGCTCCAGTATAATAGGCGGATAACCTGATTCTTTGGGAAGGAACAGATAGTCGCAGTAACCCTTCCCGCTTTTTTCCTCGCGTAATATGTTATAGAATTTTCTGGCATATAAATAGCACAGGGTGATCACACAGGACAGGGAATTCTCGTCATTGTACATCAGAAAGGGAATTTCCGTGTCGTGTGCCTGCTCCAGGAGCTGTGCAACCCGTTCGCTATTGCAGGCCAGTGTGGCTTCCAGCATCTCCTTTGAACGGCCGACGATCTCTTTCACTTCTCCCATGCTGTCGCGGGATAATACTTTCTGGTACTTTTCCATCAGCTCATGGTTCGGGATGGTAAGTTTACCATCATAATACGACAAAAATCCATATACAACCATGGCGGAAAGGATTTCGTCCCTTGTATCAAGCCGGAGTTCTGCGGCACTGTAGCCCCCCAGTTCTGTCTCCACCGGGATTCCGGCTACCATTTTTACAATGTCCTCCCGCACCTCGTCAACATTATGCTCTATGCAGTCCGCAATTTCATTCATCGGTCCGGTTTCAGTCCAGTAGTTGAGGCAAATTCCGTCACTTAAAGCAAAATTGACAGAGCGTGGGTTAAACAGACTCCGGCCACTGCCCGTCCGGTAGCCGTCATACCAGTATTTTAGTTCTTCATAGCTGACATCCTGGTGGCTGGCGCATAGCTTCCTTACTTCCTCCCCAGTGAGACCAAAAAAGATTTCAAATTTATGGTCGTTCATAAAATTATATTCGCGAAACATATTCAGCTCAGAGCCGCTGGAGTATTTTGCTATTGGAAGGACGCCTGTCATATAAGCCAATTCCACATATGGCTGATCTTTAAGAAGGTTTTTTAAAAATCGCAGGTACTCGTTTTTGTCTCCTTCGGTCATAAAATCCCTGTAAAAAATGGAATCCCACTCATCCAGAATAAAAATAAACGATGAGTTTGTAGCCAGCAGCAAATCGTTTAAACTATCATATCCGTCTTTAACTATTTCCGGGAAGGCATCGTACAAATCTCTATAAATATTTTTTCGTATCCTACGGATGTAATCCTGATATGATTCACAGATATCAGGCATTTCACTGAGATCAATATGGATTACATTATGTTGGTTCATATACTTTTTACAGGAACTGCACTGCGCAACCAGAAGATTGTCAAACAAACGCCGGCTGTCCAGTCCTTTTGTATAGTAAGCGGCCAGCATGTTTGCATTGATCGTTTTTCCAAAACGCCTTGGACGTGTAATACAGATATATTTATCACCTGTTTTAATATAGTCTGATACTTTCTCAATCAACAGGCTTTTATCCACATAGATTTTGCTGTTCAGGGCTTCTTCAAATAATATTCCAGGACGGTTTGTGTTCAGATAATTCACGGTATACCTCCTCTTATACTAAGTTTCCGGATGCATCTTTATACTGAAAGTATAGACGATCTTGCGCTAATGTACAATATTTTCCCAAA
>CAJTGE010000002.1:221812-236041 GCA_910575795.1 Clostridiaceae bacterium
CGTCAGCACCAACGTAGTATTCATCTTCAACACGGCGTCTGCCCTGAAGCCGGAAGAGCTTATTTACCTGATCATCTGTTATTGAAGCAAATAATTCACTGCTTCTGGGTGAAGTTATACTTTCACCATAAGGATGCTTATGGGTCAGATGCCATTTTTCAAAACGGTACAAAGGATTATTGTCCTCAAGTATCAGATAAAAGGCCACAGATAAAAGCTGTTTGTATGTTTCGGGAAAACACTGTCTGAGATCTGCTGCAAGTCCAAGCTCATTAGCAAACTCATTCAGAAGATATGTTGCTCCATAATACAGATGTCTGGTTTCGACAAAAGGCTTTGGCCCTGTTTTTGCAGGCTTTCCACTTGCTGATTTAGAACCTTTTTTTGCCCTGCCTCTTGTTGGAACAATGTCACCAGTCTCAGGGTCAATCTTTCCTACACATATGCGTTTTGAACGGGACTGCCGCTTTTCTTTGTCCCAGTAATAAGTTGTGTTATAAGCATATGTAATGCCTGTGCGTTTATCAGTTTGAGTAACTATCGACATACAATCACCTCGTCATGTTTATGTCTCCATCATAAAACATGACGATGAGTTAATCAAGTGCAAAATGGTGGTTTTGTCAATAAAATTCAGGTGGTTCGGCTAAGTGTGGCGAAAATTCATCGTCACGTTTTCGAGAATCCGGGATCAAAGGAAACAATGCTATGACATATCAATCATCCAGAGCGTATGCCTGTGCGGCCTATCGGATCATGGAATACGAAGGACAGGAAATGTCTGAAGAATATTTTAGTATACTGATGGAGATGCTCTATAAATTATATACAGAAAGTGAGATCAAAAAAATCCACCTGGATAACGTCCGGCTGGACTCCTATGAAACCATGCTAATGAAGGAAAAATAAAATGAATAGTATCACCAGGAAATGGCAATACTATTCTATAGAAAGAAATAGAAAATAGCGTCGAAAAATAACGGTAAATGTTAAAAAATGGCACTGGAAATTGATTTAGATAATGTCAGAAAAACATGATTTTACATACCAATTTACGACAATACACAGTTTATTGTCTGTATACTGGGGGTAAAACCCTCGCCTTCCATGCGAAACCTTTAGGTCAACCCCACATCTCAAGGTTTAGAAAAAAGAAATGTAGAGATACTAAACTTGAGGTGAGAAAATGGAAAACTATAGAAAATCAGCCCATTGCACGTATGATATCAAATACCATATCGTATGGATAACAAAATACCGAAAACCGGTGCTGATGGGAAAGATTGCGATAAGGACAAGAGAATTGATACGCAAGATATGCCAGACAAATGATGTGGAGATCCTGGCGGGGCATGTAGGGAAAGACTATATACCATCTGCTGGTGTCCGTGCCGCCCCATCTATCAGCCAGCAGACTGGCACAATATATGAAGGGGAATACATCCCAAAAACTACAGATGGAATATAAAGAATTGAATAAGGAATTTTGTGGGCGTCATCTATGGGCAAGGGGGATACTTTGTAGCCAGTAGTGGAAACGTAACAGATGAGATTATACAAGAATATATCAAAAATCAAGATATAGAAGAACGAAAGAAGAGCGATAACTTCGAGGTCGGACAACTTTGGGCTACTTCAGCAGCCAGCCCAAACCCACCGGCTTTAGCCGGTGGTGGTTTAGTTTACAGTCTCATTTAGCCGCTTCCGAAGCACTTACCGCTTTATCGCTTTCAGCATATACACCATCGTTTGCATTTACTTTATCGCCATCAACATCTTCACTCTTGGTATTGATCCACTCATAGAGCATCTTGCCATGATTATTGAAGTTTAAAAGTTTTATTATGCCTTGGAGGTGCAGGGCACAGTATTTTTATGCAGGAAAACAGGCCGGAAACAGAGGTTTTTTTTGTGAAAACTCTGTTTTGGGTCTGCTATTCCCAACAGGAAATTGTGCTTTTTTAGTGGCCGCTCTGTTTGCCCGAAAATGAATACTCCTCAATTTTACACTGGTGGTGCTTTTCCTCATCATAGCTGATTCCCACAAGGATAGCCTTTCCATAAGGTTCCGCACGCTGCGGGTAATTTTTTGCCTTTATCTGTCCTATCGCTTCTTCCGGCGATTTCCCCACCTTGAGTTCCAGTATAATTGGCCGGTAACCTGATTCTTTGGGGAGAAACAGATAATCGCAGTAGCCTTTTCCGCTTTTTTCCTCGCGCAGTATGTTATAGAACCTTCTGGCATATAAATAGCACAGGGTAACCACACATGACAAGGAATTTTCATCGTTGTACTTCAGAAATGGGATTTCTGTGTCGTGCACCTGTTCCAGGAGCTGTGCAACACGTTCCCCGTTGCACTGAAGGGTGGCCTCCAGCATATCCCTGGAGCGGTCAACAATTTCTTTCACCTCCCCCATACTGTCGCGTGACAGAACGTGCTGGTATTTTTCCATCAGCTCATGGTTCGGGATCGAAAGTTTGCCCTTATAATATGAGAGGAACCCGTAAACCACCATCGCGGAAAGGATTTCATCGCGGGTATCTAACTGTAATTCCGCAGCACTGTAGCCCTGCAGGTCAACCTCCACAGGGATTCCGGCTACCATCTTTACAATATCTTCCCGCACTTCACCCACATTATGCTCAATACAGTCCGCGATTTCATTCATTGGGCCTGTTTCTGTCCAATAATTTAAGCAGACGCTGCGCTCCAATGCCTTGCTGACAGAGCGCGGGTTGAACAGGCTTTCCCCATCGCTTTTATGATATCCGTCATACCAATTCTTTATTTCCGAAAATGGGATTCCGGGATGTCGTCTACACAGCTCTTTTACTTCTGCTTCACTAAAACCAAAATACTGGTCGAATATATTGTCGTTCATAAAATTAAATTCATCAAACATATTTAATTCGGAGCCGCTGGAATATTTAGCAACGGGAAGAACTCCTGTCATATAAGCCAGTTCCACATATGGCTGATTTTTTAACAGGTTTTTTAAAAACCTCAGATAGTCATCCCGCTCCTTTCTTCCCATAAAATCCTGATAAAATATGGAATCCCATTCGTCCAAAATAAATATGAAGGATTCCCCGGAATCAGATAACAGCCTGCTGAGGCTTTTGTGCTCTTTCTCTGTCAGTGACGGGCAGAGTATAAATATATCATGATACAGGTTTTCCCTGATATAGCCGATGTAGTCTTTATAATTCTCGCAGGTGTCAGGCATTTCACTGAAATCAATATGGATCACATTATGCCGGTTCATATGCTTTTTACAGGAACTACACTGCGCAACCAGGAGTTTATCAAACAACGGCCGGCTGTCAAATCCCTTTGTATAGTAAGCAGCCAGCATGTTCGCATTGACTGTTTTTCCAAAACGCCTTGGGCGCGTGATACAGATATATTTGTCACCGGTTTTAATATAGCCTGACACTTTATCAATCAACAGGCTCTTATCTACATAGATTTTACTGTTCAGGGCTTCCTCAAATAAAATTTGAGGACGGTTTGTATTCAGATAATTCACGGTATACCTCCCCTATGAAACTGAGTCTCCAACGCATCTTTATACTAAAAGTATAGCCGATCTCACGCCAATGTACAATATTTTCCCAAATAAAACGCGCAAATCCGGATCCCCCATATCCGAAGTAGGGTAAGGCCGTGCAAAATGAAGGAATTTCGGGAAAAAAGAGTATTTCAAAAGGAAAAAAGGAGAGTGCATTATTATGAGAAAGCAGACAAAATTAGTTGCGGTTCTTTCCGCGGCGGCTTTGCTCGCGATGGGTGCTTCCATGACTTCTTTCGCCGCTGGTTGGGAGAAAGATGACGCTGGGGTTTGGCACTATTATGATCGCGATGACGAGATGGTGGCGGATGAGTGGCGTAAGGATGGCGCTTACTGGTTCTATCTGGATGAGGACGGCGACATGCTGACGGATGCCTGGGTGGATGACGATTATTATGTTGACAGCGACGGACGGATGTTAGTCAATGCATGGAAGAAGACCATTTCCGATGAGGATGAAGACGATCCTGAGGATGGCGGCGAGCACTGGTATTATTTCGGAAATAAGGGTAAAAAGGTTACGGATGATGATAAAAAAATCGGCGGCAAGACTTATTACTTTGATGAAGACGGAAAGATGCTGACCGGCTGGCAGGAAATTAATGGGGAAGGTTATTACCTTGGGAACGAAGACGAGGGCTGGAGGGCTGAAAACCAGTGGCTCTGGCTCGAGAAATCAGGCGCCCTTGATAATGATAACGACGACGATGAGACGCTCGGCGAGCCGGTTCTTGACTGCGATGATGACGATGACGATTTATGTGACGACGAGGGATGGTACTGGTTCCAGTCTTCCGGTAAGCTTTATCATGACACGGGTAAAAAGAAAATCAACGGAAAATACTATATCTTCAATGCACATGGCCAGATGCTTTATGAGTGGATCGACAATGATACGACTGTAACGCATGCTTCCAATGCACAGCTTGACGGTAACCTGAGCGCTGCAAGCGGAAGTTCAGCTACCCCGAAGCCGGCTGTTGACAAGCTGCTGTACTACAATGAGGTAGACGACGGTTCCAGAGGAAACGGCTGGTACCAGATTGACGGCGCGGAGGATCGCGGCAATGACGGCGATACCGACTGGTACTACATTGATGACGGTGAAATTACGTATGCGGATGGCGGCGCCAGTGACTTTGCAACATATGATGAGGATGGCGATCCGATATACCTCCAGAGAATAAAGGTAGAAGGCAAATACTTTGCGTTCAACGAAGAAGGCCAGATGCAGACCGGTTTACAGTATGCCCGGGCGGATCACGGATTCTATTATTTTGATGAGAACGGTTATCAGAAGACAGGCCGTGTAAGCTCCGTAGAGTGTGATGACGATGACTATACATTCTACTTCAATACAAAGAACGGTAAAAATGGCCAGGGTTACAAAGGTATAAAGGATAATTACCTTTACTTCAATGGTAAGAGGCTGGATGCGGATGATGATTACAGACTGTATTACTATAACGGGGATATCTATCTGACCAATAACAAAGGAAAAATCCAGAAGGCCAAGAGCGAGAAGAAGTATGATATTGAGAACAAAGGCATTGCCGAGGATGATGTAATTGTTAAGACCGATTCAAATGGAAGGGTAGAGTATATTAAACTGAATGATGGTACTTCGCTAAATGCTGATCAGCTTCGCAGCTTAATGCTTATAAATCTGTTTGGAAGTGACAATATTTCTTCACATATGATTACTAATGGTGTTATGGAGGATACAATTGTATCTGTTCCCTTCATCTCACTTTATGATGATGATGTTTATACTTATAACTTCTGGACAGCTACGAATAGCCAGGGTGACAAGGTATTATACTATTCAGAAAGCTGGATGGAAATAAACGACTCAAACTGATAAGCTGATTACCGAATAATATATAAGATTCTATGTAGTGATAAGACAGGCACTTTGCTGGCGAACTTAATCAGCAAGGTGCCTGCTTTATCTATAAATGGCTGATTTGTATAAAAACAAAAATTTACAGATAAAATCAGACGTATTTGGGTATTTATTAAAAAATGGTGAAGTATGCAATTTTTGAGGAATTTTTAGTGTTTCTAACCGGTATTTAGGGCCAAAATCGGGTGTATAAAATAATCTGTGTAAATCATCACAGATTATTCGACACATCCATTTTTGTATAATGCATAATGGATTCGATAATACTGTGATTAGTTGGAAAAAATTGGGAGAAAATTTCAGGAGGAAACAACTATGTCACAGGAAATGGACTATCAGGCAGAAATAGCAAAATGGAAGGTATTACAGGCCCAAATGGATTGATACAGAAAGTGATAAAGGATGCAGTGGAGCAGGTGCTCCGCAAGGAAGTAAATAAGTATATTGCGGATACAAAGGAGAATGGGAACAGGGGCTCTAAAAATGGAAGCAGCCCTAAAACAATCAAAACAGCTTACGGAAAGATTGGAATTGACGTGCCTCGGACACGGGAACCCGGGTTTGAGCCCGAAATCATAAAGAACCGTACAGTCGTTGAAGAAGGGCTGGAATCCCAGATCATTTCTATGTATGCAAAAGGAATGTCCGTGCGGGATATCTCGGAACATGTACAATCCCTCTACGGGATAGAGCTTTCAGCCGGTTCTATTTCTAATATCACCGATAAAGTAATGGAAGAAGCAAAAGAATGGTACTGCAGGACACTGGATTCTTTTTATCCTGTCGTATTTCTGGACGCAGTACATTTTAAGGTACGTGAAGATGGACGGATCCTGACAAAAGCGGCCTATGTCGCATTAGGGATTAATGGAGACGGTTATAAAGATATACTGGGGATATGGATTGGGGAGAATGAGGGAGCCAAGTTCTGGTTAAAAGTATGTGATGAATTGAAAAACAGAGGAGTTTCTGATATTTTGATTACCTGTGTGGATGGTTTGAAAGGGTTTCCAGATGCAATTCATACAGTATTTCCGGAAACAAGGATCCAATTATGTATCATCCACCAGATCCGCAATACGCTAAAATATATTGCTTATAAAGACCAGAAAGCATTCATGAGAGATTTAAAGCGCGTATATGGGGGATCCGGATTTGCTGTTTATGGGTGGAACATATGGAGATTTCAGGGGATCTTCTGTGGTTTGGAGGTGCGGTTTACAGTATTTTTATTCACAAAAGCAGGCGAAAAACAGAGGATTTCTTTATGGGAAAATTCTGTTTTCAGCCTGCTGTTTCTGAATGGAAAATATGGTTCTTTTTCAAAAATCGTTCTATTTGTCTGGAAATGAATATTTTTCTATTTTGCACTGGTGGCGCTTTTCTTTATCATAGCTTATCCCCACAAGGAGCGCTTTCCCATAGGGTTCGGCACGCTGCAGGTAATTTTTTGCTTTTATCTGTTCGATTGCTTCCTCCGGCGATTTTCCCACTTTCAGTTCCAGTATAATGGGCGGATAACCTGATTCTTTGGGTAGGAACAGGTAGTCGCAGTAACCTTTCCCACTTTTTTCCTCGCGTAATATGTTATAGAATTTTCTTGCATATAAATAGCACAGGGTGATCACACAGGACAGGGAATTCTCATCGTTGTATGTCAGAAAAGGGATTTCCGCGTCATGTGCCTGTTCCAGGAGCTGGGAAACACGCTCCTCATTGCACCGGAGGGTAACCTCCAGCATATCCCTGGAACGGTCAACGATTTCTTTGACTGCGCCCATACTGCTGCGTGACAGAACATGCTGGTATTTTTCCATCAGCTCATGGTTCGGAATCGTAAGTCTACCCTTATAATACGACAGAAACCCGTAGACCACCATTGCGGAAAGAATTTCATCCCGTGTATTTAACCGGAGTTCCGCAGCGCTGTAGCCCTGCAGGTCAACTTCCACCGGGATTCCGGCCACCATCTTTACAATATCTTCCCGCACTTCATCCACGTTATGTTCAATACAGTCGGCGATTTCATCCATTGGACCTGTTTCCGTCCAGTAATTTAAACAGATCCCCCGAGTCAGCGCCTTACTTACTGAGCGTGGGTTGAATAAACTGCTTCCGTCATGTTTATGGTATCCGTCATACCATTTCTTAACTTCAGAAAATGGAACTGCGGGGTGCTGGATGCACAGCGCTTTTACTTCTGCTTCGCTGAAGCCAAAATACTGGTCGAATATGTTGTCGTTCATAAAATTAAATTCATCGAACATGTTCAATTCGGAGCCGCTGGAATATTTGGCTATGGGGAGGACGCCTGTCATATAAGCCAGTTCCACATATGGCTGATCCTTTAACAGGTTTTTTAAGAATCTCAGATAATCATCCCGTTCTTTCTTTCCCATAAAATCCTGATAAAATATACAATCCCACTCGTCCAGAATAAAGATGAAGGATTCACCGGAATCGGATAACAGTCTGCTGAGACTTTTATATCCTGTCCCTGCCAGTGACGGGCAGAGTATAAACAGATCATGATACAGGCTTTCCCTGATATAGCTGATGTAGTCTTTATAATTTTCACAGGTATCAGGCATTTCACTGAAATCAATATGAATTACATTATGCCGGTTCAAATGTTCCTCATATGATTTCGAGTGTGAAATATGCAGATCCCTGAATATGTCACGGCTGTCATACCCTTTTGTATAATATGCCCCCAACATATTAGCATTGATAGTCTTACCAAACCTGCGCGGACGGGTGATGCATATATAACATGCTTCCGTTCCAACTAGCTCATTTAAAGGCTCAATCAGGCCGCTTTTATCGACATAAATTTTTCCTTTTAACGTCCGTCTGAAACTTCTTAAAGGCAAATCTGTATTTAAATAGTTCACGGTAACCTCCCCTCTGAAACTAAGTCTCCAGATGCATCTTTATACTGAAAGTATAGCCGATTTCTCGTCAATGTACAATATTTTCCCAAATAAAATGCGCAAATCCGGATCCCCCATATCCGAAGTAGGGTAAGGCCGTTAAAAGTTAAGGAATTTCGGGAAAAAAGAGCAGTTCAAAAGGAAAAAAGGAGAGTGCATTATTATGAGAAAGCAGACAAAATTAGTTGCGGTTCTTTCCGCGGCGGCTTTGCTCGCGATGGGTGCTTCCATGACTTCTTTCGCCGCTGGTTGGGAGAAAGATGACGCTGGGGTTTGGCACTATTATGACAAAGATGATGAGATGGTGACCGGCGAGTGGAGGAAGGACGGCAGCAAATGGTTCTACTTGGATGAGGACGGCGACATGCTGATGGATTCCTGGGTGGACGAGGAGTATTATGTTGGCGCTGACGGCGCGATGCTGGTGAACCAGTGGGCGAAAACCGCTTCTGAAGATGGTGGTGTGGATGATCCGGATGAGGAAGGCGATCACTGGTTTTACTTTGGAAGCAAGGGTAAGAAAATCAGCGATGGTAAAAAGAAAATCAACGGTAAGACCTACTACTTCAATGAAGATGGTGAGATGAGAGACGGCTGGTATTCACCGGATAATGGCGAGACTGTATATTATTTAGGCGGCGAGGATGAAGGTGGCCGCGCTGAGAACCAGTGGTTATGGCTGGAGTGCCCGACCGACGAAGATCCGGAGGACGGTGAATGGACCGTCGACGAAGAGGGTTCCAAATTATGTGATGATGAAGGCTGGTACTGGTTTGGCACTGATGGAAAGATGTATAAGGAAGCCAAGAAAAAGACCATCAATGGAAAATATTACTTCTTTAATAAGTATGGCCAGATGCTGTATGAGTGGATTAACACAAAGAGCACAAACGCAGACAGCAAGAATCTTGAAAATGCCAATGACGGTGTATATGCTGAAAATGAAAGAACCAGCGCGCGCGAGGAAGCGGCCAGCTCTTCTGTAGCGTCAGGTTCTACCGCAGAAGAAGGCAGAGCAGAGTTTGACAACAAGATTGTAGGCAACATGGTTTATGCAAACCAGGTTGAAGACGGCTCAAGAATCAACGGATGGCGTGAGATTGAAGGATCTCAGGATGCCGGGACAGACGGTTCTACCGATTGGTATTTCTTTGATGACGGAGAGGCCAAGAAAGCAAACGCGCAAAAGGGTGGAAAGGATCACATCAAGGGAGCGACAGATGACGGAAATCCTGTTTACAGGGCAAGAATTAAGGTAGACAGCCCGAAGGGTGGAAAGGCGTATTTCTGCTTCAATGAGCTGGGCCAGATGCAGACGGGACTCCAGTATATCCCCGGTTCAAATAATGGATTCTACTACTTTGATAGCGACGGTTATCCGAAGACAGGCAAGGTGACGGATGTAGAAGAAGGGGACAACGATGTTTACGACTACTACTTCGTAACCAAAAATGGGGGAAATGGAAAAGGCTTCACAGGTGAGAAGGACGGATATTTCTACTGGAATGGTAAGAGACTGGAAGCAGAAGATGAGAATGCGTTCTACGTAGTAAATGGTAAAATGTACCTTGTTAATACCAAGGGAAAACTTCAAAAGACCACCAAAGGTAAAAAATATAAAGTGGATGCCTTTGACGGAGCAGAAGTTTTTATTAAGACAAATGATTCTTATGAGGTGACATCTGCCGCAATAACTGTGGGTGATGATGGCTATTGGTATGTAAGCTCTAAAGAGTATGAGAAGGATCAGATCGTAGATGGTGAGCAGCAGGTTGCAATGAGAGCGATAAAAGATGGAATGAGGTTAGCGTTAGTTTATGATAAGTTAGCTTCTGTACCTTCAATCTCTGTTTATGACAATGTATTTGCTCCTGGAAATCCGTTTATTCCCAGTAACGGCGAATTCTATGACAGCAAAGATGATTTAGATAAGGAAATTAAGGATTATATTGAAAGTATTCTGTCGCAGGAGTCAGAAGAAGAGTAATCTGCATTTCAGCAGTTTTGATTAAAATGCCATAGAATACTGACAGAGGTCGGTATCCCGTATCAAAATATGGGATATCGGCTTTTTCTGCGCGGGTCTGTACAGAAGAATATACTGCTCAGATAGAGCAGAGTATGTGAAGTAAGAAGAGAAAATCCGTTCATTTCTGGCGGTAGTGTAAAAAAGTTTGTGTCTTTGGTAAAAAATGGCTCCTTTTTGGTAAGAATCAAGATATGAAAATTCTTATCGGAAAGGAGTATTTTTATGCCGGTAGCAAAGGAACAGATTCGACAGATTATTGCAGACAACAACTTAAACAGTGTGGCAGATGTCTACACCCTCCTGAGAGATGGATTCAAAGATATCCTCCAGGAACTCATGGAGGCAGAGCTTGACGCGACACTGGGCTATGAGAAGAACAACAAAGGGAATGTGGAGACTTCAAATAAGCGCAATGGCCACTCCCCAAAGAACCTCAAGAGCCAGTACGGCGGGTTCCGGATCGATGTGCCCCGGGACAGGAACGGTGAATTCGAGCCGAAGCTCATCCCCAAATACCAGAGGGACGTCTCCGGAATCGAAGAAAAAGTCATCTCGCTCTACGGCAGGGGGATGAGCACCAGGGACATCCATGACCAGCTGCAGGACCTCTATGGGATAGAGATGTCTGCAGAGATGATCAGCAAAATCACGGACAAGATACTGCCGGAGATCCGGGAATGGCAGTCAAGGCCCCTGAACCCGGTCTATCCATTCGTGTTCATGGACTGCATCCACTACAAGGTCAGGGAAGACGGGCGGATACTCAGCCGTGCGGCCTATGTGGTGCTGGGCGTCACGACAGAAGGGTACAAGGAGATCCTCAGCATCACGGTAGGCGCCAACGAGAGTTCGAAGTTCTGGCTGGGGATGCTGAACGACCTGAAGAACCGGGGAGTGCAGGATGTGCTGTTCTTCTGCGTGGACGGGCTCCCCGGGTTCAAGGAAGCGATCGGCGCCGTGTTCCCCCAGTCCGAAATCCAGAGGTGCGTCATCCACATGCTGCGCAACTCGTTCAAGTATGTGAACTACAGTGACCTGAAGAAGTTGGCGTCTGATTTCAAGGCTGTATACAATGCCCCGAATGAAAAAGCCGGGCTGGAAGCACTGTCAGATGTCAGGGAAAAATGGGGAAAGAAATATCCCTACGCAGTCAGCAACTGGGAAAACAACTGGGAAGATGTAAGCCCTTTCTTCCAGTTCCCGGACGAAGTACGCCGTATTATGTACACGACCAATATAATCGAGGGGCTGAACCGCCAGTACAGGAAAGCCACCAAGACAAAAAGCGTGTTCCCGAGCGACAGCTCCCTGGAAAAGATGCTCTATCTGGCCAGCCTGAATGTGGCGAAGAAGTGGACACAGAGATACCGGAACTGGGACCAGGTACTGAACCAGCTGACAGTCCTCTATGGGGAACGGCTGACCCAGTATCTGTAAAATAGAAGCTCCGCATCATTAGGAAAGTCTGGGGCAGCGCACCCTGAAGGGAATGCTGCTGTCCCCATCCTTATCCCGTCGGCATTTATAGTATTGCCAGAAACCTCCATCCTTATTCCAGAGACCGGGTGTGGGCAGAGCCCACAAAAAGAAGCAGAAAGGATGTTTTATTTTGATGCAAAAAATCAGAAAAATCTGTATAAAGGTATGCAGATTGGCAATACTATAATCAGTAAGATAAATCGACAACAAAATTAATTTCAAGATTCGACACAGTATTGTACATATCTGGATTTTACCAGAAGGATTTTTCCTCTATAGACACAGAAAAATCTACAGCCTCGAGAAAACCGATATCCCACATTTTGATATGGGACATCGGCCTCTTTTAGTAGGTTATGATATTTTAATCAAAACCGTTGAAATCTGCAATTTACTCTTCCTCTGAATCCGTATCCAGGATACCTTTAATGTATTCCTGAATTCTCTCATCTAATGTCTCTTCACTATCATAAAATCTGCCATTGCTGGCCACAAATGGATTTTCAGGAGCAAATACATTGTCATAAACAGAGATTGAAGGCACAGAAGCTCTCTTATCAGCAATTAACAGTAACTTCATTACATCTTCAACCGGTCTCAGTTTAACCTGCATCTCACCATTTACGACCTTATCCTCCTTATACTCTTTAGAGCTTGTATACCAATAGTCATCATCCCAAGCTATTGCGGCAAATCTCACCTTATAAGAATTATCTATCTTAATATAAACTTCATTTCCATCAAAGTCATCCAATGCATATTTTTTGCCGTTGGACTTCTGAAGTTTTCCCTTGCCATTAACAAGGTATAAATCGCCGTTTATCATATAGAACTTGTAGTCATCATCTGCTTCCAGCCTCTTACCATTCCAGTAGAGATATCCGTCCTTCTCACCGGTGAAGCCTTTTCCATTTCCTCCATTTTTGGTTGAGAAGTAGTAATCATAAACATCGTTGTCCTCTTCTTCTACATCAGCCACCTTGCCTGTCTTCGGATAACCATCGCCATCAAAGTAGTAGAATGCTTTTGAATCGGGGATATACTGGAGTCCTGTCTGCATCTGGCCTAGCTCATTGAAGCAGAAATATGCCTTTCCACCCTTCGGGCTGTCTACCTTAATCCTTGCCCTGTAAACAGGATTTTCGTCATCTGTCGCTCCCTGGATACGATCCTTTCCATTCTTTGTGATTGCTTTCTTAGCCTCTCCGTCATCAAAGAAATACCAGTCGGTAGAATCATCTGTCCCTGCGTCCTCAGAGCCTTCGATCTCACGCCATCCGTTGATTCTTGAACCGTCTTCAACCTGGTTTGCATAAACCATGTTTCCCACGATTTTGCTGTCAAATTCTGCTTCTGCTACTTCTTTAGCGTCTGCCTGGGCTCCTGAAGCCGCTTCTGCCTTGCTGGCCGCTTCCTCGCGCGCTCCGGCTCTTTCATTTTCAGCATATACACCGTCATTGGCATTTACAGATGTTGTGCTGTCTGCGTCTGTGCTCTTTGTGTTAATCCACTCATACAGCATCTGGCCATGCTCATTAAAGAAGTAATATTTTCCATTGATGGTCTTCTTTTTAGATTCCTTATACATCTTTCCATCAGAGCCAAACCAGTACCAGCCTTCATCATCACACTTTTTGCAGGCATCACCTTCAGGATCAACCCATTCACCGTCTTCTGAGTCGTCGTCAGTCGGGCACTCCAGCCATAACCACTGGTTCTCGGCCCGTCCTCCTTCATCCTCGCCGCCTAAATAATAGACAGCCGTGCCATTATCCGGTGAATACCAGCCATCTCTCATTTCACCGTCTTCATTGAAGTAGTAAGTCTTACCGTTGATTTTTTTGTGATCATCACTGATTTTCTTACCTTTGTTTCCAAAATAAAACCAATGATCGCCTTCGTCATCCGGGTCATCTATGCTGTCCTCAGAAGTGGTTTTCGCCCACTGATTCACCAGCATCGCACCGTCAGCACCAACGTAGTATTCATCATCCACCCAGGAATCGAGCAGCATATCGCCGTCCTCATCCAGATAAAACCACTTAGCGCCGTCTTTTCTCCACTCGCCGGTCACCATCTCATCATCTTTGTCATAATAGTGCCAAACCCCAGCGTCATCTTTCTCCCAACCAGCGGCGAAAGAAGTCATAGAAGCACCCATCGCGAGCAAAGCCGCCGCGGAAAGAACCGCAACTAATTTTGTCTGCTTTCTCATAATAATGCACTCTCCTTTTTTCCTTTTGAACTGCTCTTTTTTCCCGAAATTCCTTAACTTTTAACGGCCTTACCCTACTTCGGATATGGGGG